>VGWB01000037.1 GCA_016873755.1 Ignavibacteria bacterium
CTGAACTGTAATCGCCCAAATCGGATTCCGTGACGTCGTGCTGTTGTAGAAGAGGCTTGACGTCTTCGTCAGGTCAACGAGGTTTGCCGCCGCGATGGCTTTCGCATAGTCCCCCTTGATCAAGGCATAGCGGGCAATCATTGCCTGGATCGTGTTCGGGAGATCGAAGCCGATACCGAGGATAGTGTTGTTGAAGTCGGTGTACGCCGACGCGGGTTGAGAGGCGTACTCAGTGCGTCCAGCTTCGAGCAGAGAAATGATGTGGTCAAGCACGGTCGTTCTGTCTGCAAACGTCGGGGTCGTTGAAGTGGTCACATCGATCGGGACCCTTTCAAAGCTCTCGATCAACTCGCCGAGCGACATTGCCTTGATCAGCCGGGCCAGGGCGAGGATGCCGCTCCGTGTTCCGGGCGTCAGAGGAACGTTGGGCGCATTCTTGATGAGATCTTCAGCCGATTTGATCGTTCTGTAGTGCGTCGACCAGACATTGTTGACCGTCCCGTTAAATCCCTGAACATCCGTTCCACCGGTTTCCAGCTCACGGAGACCGAGAACAGAAGCAGGCATCGTCGCAAACTGCTTCGCCAGGAAGTTTGACACCTCCACGGTCTCATTGATGCTCTCGCCGTACTGCGCCTGCATGCCAACGGCAAGCGCCTTGATACCTTCTGGCGTCGAGAGAACCTGTGCGTCCGTCGGGGCGTTCGGGTTGAGCTGGTCCAGCGAGCAACCCGCGGCAGCCACGAGGATTGTACCACACAGTGCTATCAACAGAGTATGTGCTTTCATAGCAAAATCCTTTTCTTGAGTGGCTAGTGTAGTCAAACGCGCATCCGCACGGCTACAGGTTAAATGTCAGACTCAGAATCCACGTGCGTGGCAAGGGTGTGGTAGACCAGTCGAAGCCGCGGACAAGCGTGCTCTGGGAGGCAGCGTTTACCTCGGGATCGTAGCCGCTGTAGTTGTCAAACGACAGCAGATTTCTTCCCGTCAGCCGCACCTCGAGACTTCGCAAGCCGAGATTCCGAATGAAGTCCTGATCGAGCCGGTAGCTGACCGACAGTTCACGGAGCTTCACGAACGACGCGTCCTCCACGTACTCCTCAAAAATCGTTCGACGGTTGTTGAAATACCCGACGGCAACCTCACCACTTAACTCTTTCTCGTACTCTTTGCCGTTGCCAAACGCCGGCGTTTCGAGGATACGGCGCGTGAAGTTGAATACGTCTTGACCGAACACACCATCAAATTGAACGTGTACACTGAGATTCCTGAAGATCTCAAAATCATTGACGAATGCGAGAAGCAAGTCGGGATTCGGATCGCCAATCTTCTGTGCAACAGGATCGCGCAGCGGTCGACCAAGTGTATCATACTTGACCGAGCCGTCTGCGTTCCGCTGGTATTTCGGGCCGTAGAAGATTCCCAGCGGCTCACCCTTGGCCACTCGTGCAATGCCAAAGCTGTTGGCAACTGCAAAATCAGGCCCGAAGAGCTCCGTCACTTTGTTCTTGTTCTGTGAGACCGTCAGCGTGCTGAGCCATCGGAAGTCTTCGCTGTTCCACACAACGCCCTTGACTAACAATTCAAATCCCTTGTTCTCCAACTCGCCGACGTTGTCGAGAATACCCGAGAACCCTGTCGAAGGCGGAAGAGTTCGCTGGAGCAGGAGATCGCTAACCTTCTTGTTGTAGTAAGTAGCCTCAATGCTGACCAAGTCGTTGAGCAACCCGATATCCGCACCAATCTCAATTTCGCTCATCCGCTCAGGTTTGAGCTTCTGGTTCCCGAGAAGTACCGAGTTCACCAAGCCCGGCCTGTTGCTGTTGCTTTGCTGCACGTAGACCGAAAAGCGGTCGTACGTTCCGGCCGGCTGACCTCCCGATTGACCCCAGGCCGTTCTGAACTTGAAGCGGTTGACGACGCTCCCGACATTCTCTCTCCACCAGTCCTCGTTGGAGACTACGTACGACAAGCTTGCTTTGGGGAAGATCTGGAAGCGGTCATCCTTGCCAAATGTCGACGCTCCATCGATACGGAGCGCACCTGTCAGAAATATCTTGTCCTGAAATCCGATCGTCTCCTGAATAAACGATCCGTAGATAACCCGCTTTTCGCGATACTCTGATGCCAGCGCCGTTGCGCCGGAGCTCAGAATGGTGGCGACGGGAATCAGGTCTCGCACTGACGCGGTGATGTTGGTGCCCTCGAAGTATTGATGGCTGAATCCCGCAACCGTTGTGAAGCCAAAGTCCGACACCGTCAGGGTATGAGTAGCGGTTACATCGTTGTTGACCAGCAAGACGTCGAGTGTCGCCTGTTGAGAAAACCCTGTCACGTACCCGGCCGACGATCCAACCGGTATCTCCCGGTTCGCATTCTCGCGGTATTGATCATATCCGAGTTTATAGTCGATGCTCACGTTCGTCCAGGGGGTGGCAGTCAATCCGAGACTCCCGATGAAGCGGTTCACCTTGAGGGGGGCTTTCCACCTGTTGATGACCTCGAGCTCATTTGCGAAGGCAGCAAATGGCGGTGTCGGATATTTCCCTTCGGCGTTCGGGCTCAAGTCAAACCAGTTCGGCTGAAAGGCAAAGTTCGTGATAACCCCCTCCCCCCCTACAATGCCCCCGTTCGGCACCCTATTCGTGAATGAGTAGATGTAGTTGGCCCCGATTGAGAGTTTCAGCCAGTTTCCGACGAGCTGGTCGAGATTGGCCCTGAAGTTCGTCTTCTGGTAGTCGCTTGCCTGGACGACGCCGCTCTCGTACCCATACGTGCCGCCGACGTAGTATTTCGTTGCCTCCGTTCCGCCCGATATCGCGAGATAATTGTCGTACTCGTATCCGGTCCGGAAAATCTCCTTTTGGTAATCCCTGCGGGCCACCTGTTTCCGGGTCGGGTCAGTGGGGGGTTTATCATAGGGATACGTGTTGACTTCGTAAGTTTTCCGGATATCGCTCATGCCGGCTTGCGCCCGGAAAACGATCCGAGGCGCACCCAGCTGTCCGCGCTTGGTGAAGATCTGGATCACGCCGTTGTTTGCACGAGACCCGTACAGCGCTGCAGCAGCAGCACCCTTCACAACCTCGATGCGATCGATGTCATTCGGGTCTATGTCTGCGATACGGTTGCCGACGTACCCGCCAAGATTCACCAGCTCGTTGGAACTATTGTCGACGATCGTGCCGTCGATGATATACAACGGCTCTGCGCTCGCCGATATGGTTGACGTTCCACGCAAGCGGACGGACACGCCGCCGCCAGGTGTCCCGGAGTTCTGTTGAATGAGAGCACCGGCGATCTTTCCAACAAGTGCCGCATCAACGGTCGGCGCAAACGATTCCGCGACCGCTGACGCGGATAACGTCGTGATCGCGTTTCCTAACCGCGCTTTTTCCGTCGCAGTCCCCGTGCCGGTAACCACAACCTCTTGGATGAGCAACGGGTCTTCATCGAGCGCGACGCGACCGACCTCTACGATTGTCTGGCTACCTAACTGGACTTCCTGGATCTTCATCTTGTATCCCACGAATGAATGCGCGATCCGATAGGTACCCGGAGCAAGATTTGCCAGGATGGTGTACTTTCCCTCTCTGTTTGTTGCAGCACCGAGCGTGGTCCCACGGATCGTGACGTTGGCGCCAACCAACGCCTCCGATGTCTTGGCATCAACAACGGTGCCGGTGATGGTGTACGTTCTTCTCGCCTCTTGCGCCCTCACCACGTGAGCCACCACAACCGAGGTCAACAATAGGAAACAAAGAGCCGTTCGTACTCTGCGGATATCACACATAGCAGCTCCTTTGTGGAATGTTGAAGAGAAATGTAGGTTGAATGCGTGAGAACTGTGGTACCAGATGCAGCTCAAGTGGCTGCATGGCAACGGCGAATATACTCGTTGCCGGACTCAAAGTCAATGTGGGCTAGGAGGCACGCGCACCTCGGCAGCCGAGAGCCCGCGCTCCCATCTCCCCAAAACAAGAGGAAAGCCCATCAAGATTCCCTTGATGGGCTTCATTCAACAGTCATCCTTGTTCTCAGTTCTAGCCTCGTCCTGCCACTTTCAATCTGTTGATCGCACGATGGAGGGCGAGCCGTGCCCGCTCAACGTCCGTCCCAGCTGCTTTTTCTGCCAGACGGCCTCTCGCTCTGTCGCGCGCTGCCTCCGCCCGGGTCACATCAATCTGGTCAGACCGTTCGGCGGTTTCCGCCAACATCACAACTTTATTGTCATGAACCTCCACGAAGCCGCCGCTTGTCGCGTACCGGGACTCGGCGTCCGCCGCGTCGATGATCTTCACCTCGCCAATCGCAATGTTTGAGAGCAGCGGTGCGTGACTTTTCAGCACCTGAAATCCACCGACGACTCCCGGAGCCGTGAAGCTGGTCACGTCTCCACTGAAGACAACTTTCTTCGGAGTAACGATCTCAAGCCGAAAGAGCTTTTCCGCCATGGGTCTCACGCAGCCTTCATGTTTTTTCCCTGTTCGACCGCCTCCTCGATCGTGCCGACCATCCAGAAGGCACCTTCAGGCAGATCATCAAACTCACCCTCAACTATCCCCTTGAACCCGCGAATCGTGTCCTCCAACTTCACATAGCGTCCTGATCTTGCTGTGAACGCTTCCGCGACAAAGAAGGGCTGCGAGAGGAACCGCTCGATCTTCCTTGCCCGGGACACGGTCAACTTGTCTTCGTCAGAAAGCTCGTCCATACCGAGAATACTGATGATATCCTGGAGATCCTTGTAGGTCTGAAGAATCTCTTTCACTCTCTTCGCCACGTTGTAGTGCTCCTCGCCTATGACGACCGGGTCGAGGATTCGCGATGTCGAATCGAGCGGATCGACGGCCGGGTAGATCCCCTTGTCCACAATCTGACGGCTCAAGACCGTCGTGGCGTCGAGGTGGCTGAAGGTTGTTGCAGGAGCAGGATCTGTCAGGTCGTCTGCGGGGACATAGATTGCCTGGACAGAAGTTATCGAACCTTTTTTCGTCGAAACGATTCGTTCCTGGAGTTCACCCATCTCCGTTCCGAGGGTGGGCTGGTACCCCACGGCTGACGGCATACGACCAAGGAGAGCCGAGACCTCCGAACCGGCCTGAACGAAGCGGAAGATGTTGTCGATAAAAAGCAGAACATCTTTGCCTTCTTCATCGCGGAAGTACTCGGCCGCGGTTAATGCCGTGAGGCCAACGCGCTGACGCGCGCCCGGCGGTTCGTTCATCTGACCGAAGATCAAGGCCGTCTTCTCAAGAACGCCCGACTCCTTCATCTCCAGCCACAGGTCATTCCCCTCTCTGGTCCGCTCACCGACACCACCAAATACCGAATATCCGCCGTGGTGTGTTGCTATGTTGTGAATGAGCTCCTGTATGATGACCGTTTTTCCGACGCCCGCTCCCCCGAACAATCCTGTCTTCCCGCCTTTCGTGTACGGCTCGAGGAGATCAACCACCTTTATTCCGGTCTCGAACATCTCCCTCTGAGTCGAGAGCTGGTCGAAGCTCGGTGCGGACCGGTGAATGGGGTACTGGGCTTTCGCCTCGACCGGACCAAGGCCGTCAATTGGCTGTCCCACCACGTTCAACAATCGCCCAAGGACCTTCGGGCCAACAGGTACCGTGATCGGCCCACCTGTATCGTAGACCTTCATCCCCCGCACTAGCCCGTCGGTGGAGTCCATTGCGACAGCGCGGACGCGGTCTTCGCCGAGCTGTTGCTGAACCTCGCCGATCAGATCCTCCTTCGCTCCTTCAAGATTGACCCGAGGGATCCTCACCGCATTCATGATCGCAGGGAGCTTCCCAGGCGGAAAATCGATATCGACGACGGGACCAATAATCTGAATGATCGTGCCTTCGGTCATGTGCTACCTTTCGCTTCAAAATCGATGGAATTCCCAAAAAAGTGATAAAGATTACGAAGATCTTGCCCGAAAATCAACGGACTCTTTTGATTTCCTTGACGATCATCGGCCCGTGTACCCGTCCGTTTTCGATGAAGATCTTGTTGTTGTACTTGCCCGCGGCCACGGACCCAGCGACATAGAGACCCTTGACGTTCGTTTCCATCGTTTCGGGTTTATATATCGGCCCGAGTGTATGCTGGTCTATCTCGACTCCGCTTTCTTTCATCAACGTCGTATCCGGTCGATATCCTATCATCACAAACACGAAGTCATTCCGTATCTCGATCTCGTGCTTCCCCTCAACGAGAATTGACTCGGGTCGGATTTCGCGGACGCGCGTTTCAAACAATCCCTTGATCTCCCCCGCCCTGATTCTGTTCTCGATGTCAGGGAGAATCCAGTATTTGACTCCCTCGCTGAGGGTGGGCCCGCGGTGGATGAGGGTAACCTTCGCCCCGTTGCGGAACAGGTCGAGGGCAACCTCCACAGCTGAATTCTTACCACCGACCACCGCTACGTCTCTGCCCTCAAAGGCATATGGCTCATCGTAGCACCTGATGACCTTGGCCAGGTCCGCACCGGGCACTTCAAACGGCGCGGGATTGTCGAAGTATCCCGTGGCAACCACCACATTGGGGGCCGAGTACGACGATTTGCTCGTCACAACCTCAAAGCCCTCAGAGCCCTTCCGCAGCCGGCGCACTTCCTCCCCTCGCCGGACATCGAGCCCAAAATAGCGCGCAACCGTCTGATAGTATCGTACGCATTCCATTCTGGTCGGACGAAATCCGCCGGCCGTGAACGGAAGGCCGCCAATCTCGAGCAGCTCGGGCGTCGAGAAGAAGATGAGATTGACCGGGAATCTTCGGATCGCATCGGCAACCGCACCCTTGTCGATGACGACGCACGAGAGCCCTTGTTTCTTGGCCTCGATGGCACAGGAGAGTCCGGAAGGCCCGGCGCCGATGACGATAACGTCGTATGTGTTCATAGCATGATCAGTAGTCAATAAAAAATCCGCTCGAGGCGGATTTCAATCAGAAACCTCTGAATGCACAACACGACAATGAAGAGCTGAAGGTGGGATTTTCAGCCAAAGGCTGATGAGCCTTCGGCTCAGAACCCACGACCTCCGGTTTATCCCGAAGCCGCTTTGAGCTGAAGGTGGGATTTTCAGCCAAAGGCTGATGAGCCTTCGGCTCAGAACCCACGACCTCCGGTTTATCCCGAAGCCGCTTTGAGCTGAAGGTGGGATTTTCAGCCAAAGGCTGATGAGCCTTCGGCTCAGAACCCACGACCTCCGGTTTATCCCGAAGCCGCTTTGAGCTGAAGGTGGGATTTGAACCCACGACCTGCGGTTTACGAAACCGCTGCTCTACCGCTGAGCTACTTCAGCATTAACTCATTCAATATACCAAAAAAGCGGGCGCGGAGCAATAGTCAACTCCGGATAATTATCCCGGCTCGCGTCAGCATGAGCACGCAAGGTCTCCTCTGTGAACGAAATCGTTCGCCCTGTCTCAGATCATGTGCGTGGATGCGACTCAGGAAGATGGCATTGGTGAGCGCCGATTCCCTACTTGGGTTCGCCTGAGGAGTAGAGCTCTTTCCCATCTCTACGGCGCTGCTTTCTCAGCTTTCCTTTCCGCACGAGATCTTCAAGCGTCAGTCGGAGGAGTTTGTAGTCGGTGACCTTTCTGTCGCCAAGCCAGTACCGGCCGATGCCCTCCACATCGTCCTTGGCTGTGGGATGCTTTTTCAGGTAGTCGAGGATGGCTTCTTCGAGTCTGGGATTGCCCATCGTTGCTCAGGTCTCTTTGCGTTGATGACGTTGTCTGATGACAGTCAACGATTCTCCTATTAGCCTTATCAGGAAACATAGCGAAAAACCGGCCAGAGGGCAACTCCACATTTTGCACTCCGCGCTTGACATTGACCGGTCGCCTCAGTACAATCCGGTTGAGGAAGCAGTCTACGCTCTTTGAAATCCGCCCATCTTTCCAAGGAGGAATATATG
This sequence comes from Ignavibacteria bacterium, assembly GCA_016873755.1. GTDB lineage: Bacteria > Bacteroidota > Ignavibacteria > UBA10030 > UBA10030 > VGWB01. The sequence continues at coordinate 7,932 of VGWB01000037.1, forward strand.
AAGCAAGCTCATGTGCCTCTGAAGACAGACTCGGGACAACCCAGGGCAATTCTCAGAAGGCTCAGTGTGCTCGAGTCCCGCAAGAAGACAAAGAAACAGGACATCAAACAACTTCGGATCGTACAGAGCGTTCGTGCAGGGCATGTTCGTGGTGGGCATTCGTTTCACTAGTCACAACGTCAACGGAACATCATATGAAAAAGAGCCTGACCAAAAAGTCATTCTGAGTCCCACTGCTTCCCAAGTGGGACGAAGAATCTGATTCAAAAAAGCAGATTCTTCTGAGCCGGAGGCTCATGAGCCTATGGCTCAACTCCGCTTCCCTGCCTGCCGGCAGGCAGGGCTCCGTTCAGAATGACATTTGCTCCTTTTTGGACAGCCTGTCTGTTCTTGAACCGGTCCCTCTCTCCCTCCTCACGTCCCAATTGTTACTTCACTTTGACAAACACCGGCTGCACCCAGGCCACAAAACCGCCCGAATCCCTCACCTTCGCTCGAACGTATTTCGCCTCTCCCCCTAGCTCGAACACTGCCGGATTGTACTCCGTTCGATGCAATACTTTCCCTCCCGACCCTATGAATTCAGTTCGGTACCCGAAATTCGACTTCTGCTTGATCCTGATCTCCATTCGCCTGGACTCGATCCGGACATCCTCCAACTCCACTCCTGTGCTCGCGTAGAAGTGGCCCGCTTCGAGGTTGCGAATGATCTCTTCTGCATCTAGCTGCGAAGCTTTCACTACGACCCATCCCCTGCCTGGATTTGAGCGATTCGGTGCAAATTCTTCCTTGAAATGATGCGCGTCGTCAGCAGCAATGCCGTAGATGCGCATGCCTGAGGTCAGCAGGTGGTCCCACACCTCTTCCAGGCCGGGCTTCCCGCTCCCCCCGTAGTTATGAACGGATGGATGACCATTGAAGATCTCGAGCAGTTTGTTGTTCTTCACCTGCGCCAATGTCGCCTGATCGATCGCCCATCCGAAGTTGGGGTGGTTAATGTGCGGGGCGCCGCCCGCATCACGCACGGCATCCACGTTTCTTTGAACTGTTCCGAGAAGCGTACTGTCTGTCTGCGGTGAGACGGCACGTGAGATGTTCAATCCATTGACATGGACGGGCTTCTTCTGGAAGCTTGACGTCACCTCTTCACCCGGGATGAGCAGGAACGACGAATCGACGAGAGTGGAAAGCGTCCGCGGATCAGTCAATATGTTGTGGTCGGACAGGACGAGGAACCTGTACCCGTGGCTCTTGTACCAACGAGTGACTTCCTCGGGAGAGGAATCCCCATCGCTCATCGTTGTGTGCGTGTGGGTATTTCCTTTGAACCAGCCCCCGCCGTCTGCTCGGGGAACCTCGAACTCCTGGCTTCGAGCCACCTGTGAGAGAACGACCAGGAAAATGCACGCACGAACAGAGTAACTGCGCATTGCTGCCCCCTTCTATCAACCCTTGTCTCGACTCGTGATTAGGCCTGCTTCTGAAAAGTGATCATGTCTTTGAACACATTGCATTTCGGTCTCCTCCCTCAGATGTTTCGAGCGAAGGATCCCGGCGGGGAAAGAATACAGGAACCCCATGTCGTTGCTGCGGGCGACGCTAGGCCGTTCTCTTCAAGACCACAAACGTGGTGTCATCCCTCAGCTCCGCTGCGCTGCGAAAACTGGCCAGCTCCTCGACAAGGGCTGTCTTGATGGTCTCGGCTGATGAGGTGTGGTGTCTCATCAGGACGTCCGTGACGCGGCGCTCACCGAACTCTTGTTGCGAGGTGTTCACGGTATCAATGACCCCATCGGTAAACAGCAGCATGACGTCTCCCGGTTCAAGGCTTGCGGAGTGGATTTCAAGCGTCTCGCCGTACAGGCGAGCCGGTTGAGAGACCGCACTTTGTCCTGCGGCATTTTCGCCCGAATCCCCCTCGGACGAGGTGATACCCAGCGCAGCGCCGTGCGGCTGCAGTCGAACGAACGCGCCCTTCCGAGAATCGAACAGGATCGCCGCGGTGTGACCGGCGCGACAGTAATTGAACCTGCCTTCAGGGTAGATCTGTGCGAGCGCGACCGTAAGGAAGTAGCTCTTTTTCAAGTGGCCATACAAGTATCGATTGAGCCGGATCAGGAGCTCGCGCGGGTCCATTGACTCCTTGATGAGCAATTGGAGCGTCGTCTGCACCTTGACCATATAGAGCGCGGCGGAGATCCCCTTCCCCGAGACGTCCCCGATGACGAGGAGCGTTGAGCCATCGTCGAGCCTGAGGACATCGTAGTAGTCGCCCCCCACTGATTTCGCCACATCACTGTACGCTGCGATTTCATAGCCGGGCGGCGGAACAATCCCGGTCGGAAGCAGGCTGAGCTGAATATCACGGGCAAGCACAAGTTCATCCCTTGTGATCAACTTGTCCGCCACCTCAAGGGCCAGGAGGAAATTGATGATCAGAAACGAATAGAAGGCGTAGGTCAAGCTGTCCTGTGCAAGGGCAAAGATGAGGCCAACCAGAGCAAGTGCATAGAATAGACGCCGCGCGGGCGTGAGCTTCAGGAGGAAGGCCAGAAAGAGGTTCCAGCAGAAGACGAGAAACCGGACAACGCGGTTCCGTTCCTCCGTCGGTTTCTTCATGTGGCGGATGTAGAAGGCGTACGTATCCCGGGTGTCAACATTGATCAGCCGCTCGATCTCATTCACCGTCAGACCGCTGGTAAAGAGATCGTAGAAGTCTTTCAGAAACTGTGTCGTTGTCTTGATCATCACGGGGTCCCGGAGTTACAGGATTGCGTGATTCTACGGCAGGGAGGCATCGTTAGGGAATACGTATAGATCTCAGAAAAGTTCGCGGCGGAGCGAAGGGCCCGGACTCCGCGACACGCGCACGGGGCCTGCCGTTTTATGGATGCGTAATCGAGCGGCAGCAACTCAGCTGCGCGTTCGTAGGACCAGTATCCGCTCCGCTGGATGACCAGAGGATCAGCTACGTCACCGGAGGTGTTGGTAAGGACAGGGATCCCATCCGTCCGGATGAGAGAAACCTGGATTCTGGGATTTGCCACTCGAGGCGGATTCCCCGGCGTGATCCGAGATAACAGCAAGCTCCGTTTCGAAGCGAGCTGCCGCGCCAGGAAATCCATGTATCCGGACTCCGGTGCCTCGCGCTGATAGCTCACCTGCAGGTATCCATCCGAAGAGAGCATCTTTTCATACGGACGCTCTGTAGCGGTGAGGATGTCATCGATATCGACCGCGCGCCCTCTTCTTCCCAGCAATCCATTGGCCGCCGAACTGCGGGGAGACCACGAGATGCTGAATCTTACCTGACGCAGTCGGTTCTGCGCCAGCGCAGACAGAAAGTGCCGAAATGACCCTTCGTGCGCGATGCGGCGGGCGATCTCCCATTTCATCCTCTCCACGTCGTCTCGCGGCTTCAACGCCTCAAACCTGGCGAAACCGACATATCCCGGCGCGTCACCGACCATCTTGAATTCCCGCAGAAACAGGCAAGGCGAAGCGCACCCTTCGCTCTCATTTTACAGGCTCCACCCTATCGGTGTTCGGATCGTAGTCCACAGGGAGGCTCTCCGCGGTTCGCTCGTATGCCCAGTAGCCGTAGTTCGTCAACGACAGTGGATCGGCTAGCAGTCCGTTGCTCTCGATGACCACAACCGGGCCCCTCATCTTGATCAGCGAGATCTGTTGAGAACGCGAGAACGGTCCGACATCCCTGCGAAGAAGCCTCTCGAGCGAGTCACAGTAAGCCTGCTCCGCCGGCTCAAGAGTGTACACCACCTGCAGCCATCCGGGGAAGGAAAGCCTTCGTTCACGCGGCAGGTTGCCCGGCGCGATCAACCTCTCCAGGAGGATCTCATTTCCTGCAATTCGCACAAGCGCCTGCGCGTACCAGACATCGGCAACGCCGTAGACTTCGAATCCCTCTTCTCTCGCGTTTCCCCGAACGAGGGAGGCAAGAAAGTGCTGACTCGAACCGCGGTAAGCCCTCAGGCGATTGCCCCTCCACCGCGCTGCCTCTTCCGTATTCCAGGGAGTGAGCTTCTCGAACTTCGATGTGCCAAAAAAGCTCATCACATCACGCGACTCAGTGAACTCCTTGAGAAAGTATTGGACATGGTACCCGAGAGCCCTGTTCTCAATTTCCAGCGGCGCGCCCGCATGGGCAGAGAACTGCCCCGATTCCCTGTCGATCGTGAAATCCAGCACTTGAGGGTTGAGCAAGGTGCATGCGGAGGCGTTCTGCGTTGACCCCAGGAAAGAGTTCAGGAATCGCTGAAGGTTGGTTCTCCATTCGACGGGTGCTTCCTCCACCACCTCGAACAGGGGGAGAGAAATTGGCCGCGGTCTCAACCGGAACTCGAGAACGTACTCTCCACTCTCAGGCAAACGGATCCTCAAGCTCCTCGGCTCATAGCCGACCATGGACGCGACGACCTCCTGCGTGCCAAGAGGAACATCCTTGAGGACGAACCTCCCGGTTGAATCCGCAGCGGTTCCAAGTGTTGAGTTTGCGACAAAGACATTCGTCAAGGGGAGGGCGGCGCCCGTCGAGTCATCACGAACGTGACCCTTCAGAACTGCTCGAGGGAGAACCTGCGAAAACAAGCAAGGCGAACTGGCTATGCCGGCGATGAACAGGATCCAAAGAGTCCTGGTCAGCTGCACCTTGGGCATCGATCTCATGGCAACAGCCCGCTTTCATCCATTGCAAACTCTATCCGCTAACGACGTTTTTCGGCCTACCATCGAGGAACGCCCGGATGTTCTCGCCAGCGAGCTGCATCAGCTGTTTGCGTGCCTCGACGCTTGCCCAGGCGATATGCGGAGTGATCACGCAGCGAGGGGCCGTTAGCAGAGGGTTGTCGGCGGATGGCGGCTCTGAACTCAGGACGTCCAGTCCTGCGCCTGCAATGATACCTTTCCGGAGAGCATCAGCCAGAGCCGGCTCGTCGATGAGTGGACCCCGCGCCGTGTTGATGAGGATCGCCGTCCTTTTCATTTTCGACAGCCGCTCAGCGTTCATCAGGTGCGCGGTCTCAGGTGTCAGGGGACAGTGCAGGGTGAGGACATCGGACAGGGCCAGTATGCCGTCGAGCGGATACCGAAAGATCCGAAAACCCGGCAGCTGTGTCGGCGGCTCCTCCGGCTTGCCTACGGCGATGACGCGCATGCCAAAAGCGTGACCGACGAACGCGACCCGTCTGCCGATGGCCCCAAGCCCGACGATGCCAAGCATCTTGCCGGCAAGCTCATGGATCGGCGCGACAGTGAAGCACCAATCCGGGGAGCCAACCCATCGTCCCTCCCTTACTGCGCGGACGTGGTCCGAGGTGTGGCCGATGAGTTCCAGGACAAGTGCAAATACCAGTTGCGTCGCTGAATTACTGCTGTAGCCAGGGATATTGGTCACTGTGATCCCCCGTTCAAGGGCGGCATTGACGTCAACGACATTGTATCCTGTAGCGAGTACGCCGATATAGCGCAACGACGGCAGATGGGCTATGGCATGCTGGGATATGTTTGTCTTGTTCGTCAGGAGGATCCCGGCTCCCAGCGACCGATCGATCACCTCACCCGACGGCGTCCTGTCATAGACCGTCAGGTCGCCCAGCGATTCAATCGGCTGCCATGTAAGATCTCCCGGATTGAGCGTGTAGCCATCCAGGACCACTATCTTCATCGTGAACTGTCCGTTGTCTCTATCCGGTGATTGATCCGCCGAACTGCGGCAAGGCGTAGGGCTGACGTCATCCGATCAGCAGCAAGGGAACATGACAAACGGCCAGCAGCCCGAATTTCCAGAACGTCTCCCGCCTCACGTTGGGGGCAAGGAAAGCGAAATACGATCCTTTCGCCACGACGTTGCTCATCATCGCGACGATAATCCCCCCGACCACGAGGCGCAGTTGAGCGTCCGAAGGCTGCAAAAGCGACAGGATAAAGGGGTCGATATCCGTCACTCCGACAACCGCCGCCAGGGCGAGGACTCCTGCGCGCCCTGCACTTTCATAAATCAAGGTCGTAACGACCGACAGGACAACGAACAGGAGTGCAAACACCATGGCCGGTCGGATCTCGAAGGGGTTTTGGAGATTGGGGAACGTTGATTCCTCGACGGTCTGGTCAACATCGCTTTTTAGAAAGGAAAGCGCCACGCCGATGACCGCAAGCACTGTGAGTTTCCACCATAGAGCTGGCAGGAACACCGGATTGACCACCAGCACGAGGATGAGGATGCGGATGTACATGACACTGCTTGCAAGGATGGATGCCTGCAGGGCTGTTCGAGAGCGATCGGCATGCCGCTGGGCGATCCTGCCGACGGCCAGGGTCGTTGCCGTGCTCGAGACGATGCCGCCCAGGATGCCGGACATCCACAGACCCACCTTGCTGCCAAATCTCTTCGACAGGAAATAGCCAACAAAGCCGATTGATGAAACGAGAATGACAATCTGCCAGATCCGCGTGGGATTCAAATGGAACTGCGTGTACTCCTGATTCGGAAGAACGGGGAGCACGATGGCCGTCACCAGGAGGAACTTGACCACGGCAAGGAATTCAACCTTGCTGAACCGATCGACGTACGATTCAAGTTCGGCTTTTTCCGAGAGCAACATCGTGTTGACGATGCCCAGCGCCATCGGAATCCAGACATCAGCCAGCAGTGCCAGCGCCCCCACGATGAAGGTGAGCAGGGCCGAAGCTTCGCTCGTGAATCCGTACCGTCCGGCCTTGATCTTCGTGATATATGCAATTGCAGCCAGAACGCTCATAGACACCAGGCCGATGGGGAGGAGCAACGATACACCAGCGTTGGAAAGCCACGCGCACGCGAAGCCGTACAGGCTGATGATCGGGTAGGTGCGCACTCCCCCAAACACAATACCACGATGCTCCACCTTCGTGCTTTCCCGTTCCAGCCCAACCAGAAAGCCGAGCGCGAGAGCAATCACAAGCCGAAGCTCAATCGTCCATTCGATCGCGTTCATACATGATCCACCGTTCTAGGATGGTGAAATTGCAGCGTCGATTTCCGTTAACTCCAGGGCGGTTCGGAGTGCGGCGGGATCGATCTCGACCAGGAAGCCGCGCTTCCCGCCGTTAATATAGATGCGCGGCAGGTCAAAGATCGACTTCTGAACATAGACTGGCATAGGACGACGCGTGCCAAAGGGACTCATTCCGCCGAAGACATATCCGGTGTGCCTGTGCGCTGTCGCTTCGTCGCACGGTTCCACGGTCTTAACTGCAAGAAGGCGCGCGAGCTGCTTCGTCGAGACATCACGATCCCCATGCATCAGTACGATGAGCGGTTCATTCCTGTCGGTTTTCATGACGAGCGTCTTCACAACCTCGTGCTCGGGAACACCCAGAGCCGCTGCCGAATGCCTCGTACCGCCATGTTCCTCGTACGTGTAGAAGCGCGGTTCGAACGTGATCCCCTTCCCCCGCAAGACGCGGACAGCAGCTGTAACGGGATAGTTCCCTTTCGACATTCAACGAGTCACCTTCTTTCGCCGAACGGAACTCAGCCAACCGAATCTCCGCAGATCGATTCTCTCCCCACCAAACGCAATACCCTCGCCGATGAGCAGTCGCTTCTGCTCTCGATAGGCACCGTTCGCTTTCGGCAGGGAGATCTTCCCCTGGGCGCTGATGACCCGATGCCACGGAATGCCGGAACCGGTCGGAAGACTGTGGAGAGCATACCCGACCAGTCGAGCCTGTCCAGGATATCCGGCCTCGCGTGCGATCTCACCGTACGTCGCAACTCTTCCTCTGGGGATCTGCCGGACGACCTCCCAGATCAACCGGTACGTACCGCTACTCTCTCGTTCTCCCATGTTCGTTGTGCGTGCTCCGGCCTCGTCCGAACCCGATGCGGCCGCCTCCCACAGACCAGCAGGCTACGCAAACTTCGCCAACTCAGCGGCCGAGGCCTTTTCAACATCTGCATGCAAGCTGTTGCCGTTCGCGTCCATCGTGACGATCGCGGGGAAATCCTTCACGCGCACGTGCCACATCGCTTCCGGGACACCGAACTCCAGGAAATCAACCCCCTCCACTTCCTCAATGCACTTGGCGTAGTATTGCGCCGCTCCACCGATGGCGTTGAGGTACACAGCACCGACCTCCTTCAATGCGGCAAGCGTCTTCGCTCCCATCCCGCCTTTGCCGATGACCGCCCGTACGCCGAACTTCTTGATGACGTCCCCCTGATACGGCTCCTCGCGTATGCTGGTCGTCGGGCCGGCGGCGTTCATGAACCATTTGCCGTCTTGCTTCAACGCGACCGGACCGCAGTGGTAGATCGCTCCCCCCTTGAGATCCACGGGTGAATCGTGCGAGATCAAATGGTGATGGAGCGCATCGCGTCCCATGTGGAGAACACCGTTCAACAAAACCACGTCTCCAACCTTAAGCGCCCGCACCGGGGTCTCCGAGAGCGGAGTTGTCAAACGGACCTCCCGTCCCGTCAACGGCAATGCTTCAGCCCTTGCCATCTTCATGGCGGGCGTTTCATCCCTGTACAGCCAGCGTTTGATCTTGCCGGTGGCCGGATCGATGATCACACCCAGCCGACGGAACGCCCAGCAGTCGTAAGCCACCGTAACAAAAAAGCTCGCCGGAAGTCGGTGATACGACCCGATCTTACAGCCGATGAGCGTCGCTGCTCCGCCAAACCCCATCGTTCCGATTCCGAGCTTGTTCGCGTTCTCCATCACGTACGCTTCAAGCTTGGCCAGCTCAGGATTGGGATTGATATCATCGAGCTCACGGAAGAGCTGTTGTTTCGCGTACGAGTAACCCGATGTCCGGTCGCCGCCAATCGCCACGCCGATTGCGCCGACACTGCACCCGTAGCCCTGAGCTTGCCAGACCGCGTGCATGATGCACTTCTTCACGCCATCGATCGTCCGATCCGCCCGGCCGAGATTGGGGAGCTCACATGGGACAGAATATTGGATGTTCTTGTTCTCACATCCACCTCCTTTGAGAATGAGCCTGACCTCGATGTCGGATTCCTCCCATTGCGCAAAATGGAGAATAGGCGCTCCGGCGCCGAGGTTATTCCCGGAATTTACTCCGGTGAGCGAATCGACCGTATTGGGGCGGAGTTTACCCTGCTTCGTTGCTTCAGCGATCGCCTCCTGAATTTCCTTTTTCATCACCATCTGATTAACACCCACCGGCGTCTTGATCTCAAACGTCGGCATGCCTGTATCCTGACATATCGGCCCGCAGTTGGTCACCGCCATGTCGATGTTGATCGCAATGGTTTGCAGGGCGAGGTCAGATTGTGTACCGGCTTTCTCTCGCTGCATCGCATCTTTGAGCGCGCGGCGGACATCCGGCGGCAGGTTCGTTGAAGTCTCGACAACCAGATTCAGCATGCTATCCTTGAAGTGTTCCATGCTCAGTCTCCTGCGAAATGCTCTGGGTCAAACCTGATATACAAACTACAGTCTCAATTGTGAAGAATATATCAAACACTCCGTGAAATGGCAAAGGAGAAACCGCCGCGAGGGAACTGGTGGTTCTCACTTTTCACGTGAAGAGTCCCCTCATCCCTTCTCCAGTCTCAACAACAGGAATGTGGAATGGGTTCGCGACACTCTTCGAGGTCAATGGATTTGCCCGCCAGAGGATTATCGACGTGGTTGAAGTGCGCTGTACAGCTCCAACTCCCCTGAAAAGAAGAACACCCTCGTCCAGACGCGGGTGAGGATGAAGATCTGCTGGATCACGAACATGACCAGAATCGTCGTCACAGTGGTCATACCGATGGAAAGATCCAACCACACGTAGATAATGAACAACGCGATCGGGACGAGGAGCATAAGGAGCTGGAGGCTCATCACCTTGAGGAAGTTACGGAAAACGAACTTCGCAGACCGCCAGGCCGCCCGGACCATCGCGTGCGTATTGGACAGGACCGTACCCACCTTGGCGTAATCGGCAATAACGAGCAACACCATCAATGGAACGAAGAAGAGGATCACCGTAACGACGGTCCAGACGATGTAGGGCACCTCGGAGCTGCCCCCGGCGGTCACTGCACTGAAGAGCGCACCAAGCACGACCATCCATATGACGGCCAAGAGGATCAACAGGATGCCGAACAGCAGGAAGAGCCTGAAGAACCGGAAGAAATATGTGACACATCCGGCGAAGAACTCCCGCACCGTGAAGCGCGTTTCCTTTTCCCGGAGAGTCGCGAGGATTCCGCCTGCCAACAGCGTGTTGATGATTATGTAGAGAAGGGCATACCACCCAATCTGGCTGAATATCACACCAACTTCCGCGCCATGCTTGAGCATAAACTCCTGGAACGTGTTGAAATTGAGGCCTTGCATAAGTTCGGATGTTGCCATCGTGAAGCCGAATCCTGAAATCAACACCGAACGAAATGCGAGAGCGAGCACCGCCGCGACGATCACGTTGATCACATACAGAAGCACCAGCATGCGTCTTTCCGCTGTTGCCCTTTTCAAAGCAAATGTGAATATGCTCACGACGTTCATGGTCATCACCTCGGTAGTATTGAGCTTTCCTTGCCTATCCGATCATCGCTGCCAGTTGAAGGATGTTCTGCAACCAAAAGAGGAACTTCACCGTGTATTTCCAGATCGGCGCGCCTGCCGGTTCCGTTGTACAGCTGTTGTTCATCCAGTTGATGTCGATCGTCAACACCGTGTCCGGATCGACCTTCGCCCAGACGATCTTCTCGGGCCTTCGATACTTGAATTCCACCCACCGGCTCTGGCCGTCCCACGATTCCCATACTTCCTCCCCGTTGTCGAAATGGACGAGCACGGACGTCGGCATCTTGACCTCACCCAGCCGACTTGCCACAACGCTGGATTCGAAGAGCCTTGAACCGGTCGTATCTCGTCGCGAAGCGGCTGTTACCTTCTTCCCGTTACGGTCGAACACACCGATTGGCTTCTGGATCTCGATGTTGCGGATCCGGGTCAGTTCGTAATCGCAGACGTCGGTTCCATAGAGAACCTGATCGAAGAACCAGTTGAGGTCTTTACCGAACCGATCCCCATGGTATTTTGGAACGATTTCATTGACGACGTCAATGAAATCGCGCGAACACGGGTGTTTGAACTTCCAGCGGTTGAAGTAAGTTTTCATCACAGTATCCATGACCGCCCGACCGATCAGGCGATCAAGCGTCGTCATGAAGATCGCCGCCTTTTGGTACACCAGGTTGCCGTATCCGCCCTGCTTGAACTCCCACGAGTTGGTGAACACGGGGCAAATCTTGGGGTTTCTCATGCTCGTGTAGCTCATTCTACTATTCTCGAGGTCGCCGATCTGAAACCCCGGAAGGTCTGCAACCGATGTCCTGTCTCCATAGGTCTCGTTCATGATGCGCACTTCGTAGTACGAGTTGATTCCTTCATCCAGCCATGCTTCTTCGAACTCGTTGTTTCCCACCATTCCGTACCAATACTGATGACCGAACTCGTGTTCGGTCACGAGTTCAGCAAACTTCAATTCCGGGCCAAGTCCCCAGAACGAGCCCGCCGTGATGAGGGTGGGATACTCCATTCCGCCGGAGCCGAAACCGCCGTAGGCAGGATCGACGATCGTCAGGTTCGGATAAGGATATTGCCCGACATGTTTGTCGAAGTACTCGAGTGTGGCTTTGGCAGCCTGAAAATAGCGCTGAGCCTGATGCACTCGCTGCGGCTGCATCAGAACACGAATCTTCACATGCCGCCACTGTTCCGTCATGTCGACAAAGGAGGCCGAGGCTGTCCACGCAAAGTCGTGGACATCTTCTGCACGATGGAAAACCGTCTTGGTTCCGTCACTATTATCCTGCACGCGCTGCAGCACACCGGTTGCACCTACCACATAGTCCTTCGGCACCGTCATGTCGACGTCGTACGTCCCGTAGTCTGCGTAGAATTCTCCGGTTGCGTGGTACTGGTGACAATTCCATTGACCCTTTGTGGCGTACCGTTGGCCGGCCGACTCATAGACACCGATTTTCGGGAACCATTGACTTACGAAGAAGTAGTTCTGATAGTAGCCGGTTCGCGCGAAGATGCGCGGAAGCAGCGCCCTGAACTCGATATCCACCTCGATGGTACGTCCCGGCAGAACCGGTTTGGTGAGTGGAACCCGGAAGACAGTCTGATCCTTCTCATTGTCGTCATCCGGATGGATGAACTCGATGCGGGGGGTGAGATTCTCTCCATCGGCGGTTCTCATCGAAGTGACGTCGATCCATCCCCAGCCTCCCTCCGGCATGCCGATATCGCGCGAACGCCCACCGGACTCCTTCATGAACGTGGTTTCGGTGTTTTTGAAGGCATTCAGATAGAGATGAAACTGTAGCTCACGAATAGCGTCTTTTGACGTGTTCCGCCAGGTGAGTTTCTCCTTGCCAGAGATCATTTTCTTCTCTGCGTCCAGCTTGACAGAGATCGCGTAGTTCGCGATGCGCGGGCTGAGCGGATCTTTGAAGGTCACCTGTCTGGCCTCAATAGAGCCAACGGAGACGATCAGCCCAAGCAGGCAACGGAACAGGTTTGTTGTGGAATTCATGTTCTTATTCACCTCGGGATTTTGAATTCTAGGGGGTGACTCGTTTTCCTTCTGTACCCAAGGCGCCTCACTTCCACTTCACCACACCCAGCCTGACCAGGTCTTCGATGTACCGGTCGAAGCCGGCGATTGCGTCGGCTCCGAACTCACCGATGAGCGCCCGCTCGATGTCTGTAATCCTCCGCTTACCGTCGATGAAATTGACAATCTCAAATCGCACGTTACCCCCAAGCCGGTATCTCGGCGGCTCGGCTGTTCGTTCCGATTCGGGCAGCTTGCTCTCCGGCAAACCGAAATCCAATGGCCCGCGGGTCAATCGCACAGGGATTCTTTTATCAATCTTGGACGGCGGTACCATCGAGGCTTTCTTACCGCCCCGCGCAGTGACAACCTGCACGATCTGCTCATTCAACGCCTTGCCATATCCATCAAGCTGCCTCTGAAATACGTCGATGTCCCGGCGAACGCCCTCATCAGATGAGAACCAGAGTGCCGAAGCCAAACATTGTTTTTCGACGCGAACGTTCTCGTCGACAATCGTTCTCGCCTCGCCGAACTTCTCTGACAGCAAGTCTGGCTGTGCCTCATTCACGAGTTGAAATGCTCGTCGTCCTGCGTGGCCTAACCTCTCGAGCGCATTTGCCGCGGCCAGATAGACCAGATCGCGTGCAGACGCCCCATCGAGGTTCCCCAGATAGACCATGGTGCCGGTTGCGATAACCTCAGTCCGCTCGAGCTCGACCGGATCGACTTTGTCAGGCGTATCCTCTGTGGTGTGGTGCGTGTAGTCCGGCCCATGGACAATCATGATCCCCGGGATCTTCCGATCGATGAACATCATGTGATCGCTTCCCCCGCTATAACCCGTCACACGATAGTTGAATTCCGACAGACTGCCCCGTGTCGTCCGAATGTTCATTCCGTCGACCATCCTGGCCATGTTCTCAACAACGTCATTGACGATCGAAGGGAGAGAACTGGGTGTTCGGGTCAGAATCATCTTCGAATGAAGCAGTTCGGTGTTTTCCCCGACCATATCGAGGTTGAGACTTGCCAAGAATTTCCCCCCGAGTTCCGGGCCGACGAGCTCCGGATGGGCATCGATATAGGGCATGGTTCCGTTCCATTCGGGCACCCAGACAAAGCGTATCGACCGCTTTAGCCTCGGCAAGCGCCCCGAATCGGTCAATTCCTTTAACGTTCGCGCGATATCCAGGATCGCCGCCGACCCGCTTGCGTTGTCGTTGGCGGATTCCTTGGGGTGATCAAGATGTGCGCACAACACCAATTCCTCCTCCGCCCTTTCCGTTCCTCTCAAGTGTGCAACGACGATATCCATAAAGAACGGCTCAAGCCCGATCCCTTTCACCTGGCCGCGCACCACGACTTTCCTCCCGGAGAGAAGCAGGTTCTTCAGTTTCTCCCCCTGCCGGTGACTGAGATTGAATCCAAACGTCACGCGATCCAGCTCCTCCGTTCTCGGCCACATCCCGGTGTACTGGATCATGTCAGGGTACTCCTTCGCGCGCTCATCATCAAGATAGCAGACGACGGCTTTCGCCCCATACTTCAAGACTGCAAGCCGATGCACGGCGCCGCCATATCCTGTTGCAAGGACAATCTTACCGGTCACGTCCTTGCCCTGATAATCATTGTCGCTCGTGCCTCCCCCAACCCACACCAACTCCGCGGTCACATCACCCGGATTGCAATATGTTATCACGCTCATGGGGATCTCGGGATAGCCTACGATACGTTCTTCATACGGCTCGAGCATCCGGAGCTCGCCCCATGAGATGTCCCATCCTGACGGGGACTGCCACGTCTGATACGTCACACGCCCGTCAGATTTGAAAGATTCGATATAGACATCTTTTTCGGTGTAGCCATACGTTCGAAGTTGCTCCACGACATAGTGAGCAGCATCGCGATAGCCACGCGACCCCTGGATGCGGTGGTGCCGGGAGATCTGAATGACGTGTTCCTTCGCGAGCTCACCGCTCAACGCTTCGTGCAACAGATCACGCGTTTTGGCGTCCAGCAGATTCTGGTGCGGTTGGGCCGCTAGTCTTGTCGCCAACAGAAGCGCAATTGAAAGAGTGAAAGTGAGAATTCTCATCCGATATCTCCTCGAGAATGTGCTTTTAAGGCGCGAAAGAAAAGGTGCGGCAGACTGTTGCCTAATATGGACAACGATGCGAGAAATGGCAAGGGCGTGCGAATGCCTTCCGGTCTCTCGTTGACTGAATCGTGAGAAGTTCCGAGGCGACGAATGAAGCGTCGGCCTATCTCGACCAAGGCGGGCAACCTCTTGCGGCCCGACGTTTTCTCGCTAGCGAGCAATGATCTCAGACAGATGCTGAAGAGCCTTGTTGCGAACGCTCGGATCGATAT
>VGWB01000038.1 GCA_016873755.1 Ignavibacteria bacterium
GGGATACGAGGTTATCATGACGGGCGTCGACCATCTCATAAAGATCGGTTTGGCCGACGGGGACAGGATGGGCGTGATGGGCTGGAGCGCCGGCGGCCACTGGTCGAACTGGATCCTCACACACACCAATCGATTCAAAGCCATCTCCTCGGGTGCTGGGGCGGTAAACTGGACTTCGATGTACGCGCAAAGCGATATCCAGCGCGGCCGCGAATTTTACTACAAAGGCCGACCTTACGAGAACTTCGAGCACTACTGGGATGTCTCCCCTTTGAAGTACATCAGAAACGCGAAGACTCCGACACTGATCCACGTCGTCGACGGTGACCCGCGCGTGCCCCGACCCCAGAGCGAGGAACTGTACATGGCGCTCGTTAAACTGGGTGTGCCGACGGAGTTCTTCGTCTATCCGGGTTCCACGCACGGCATCACAGAACCGAGGAACCAGCTGGTGAAGATGGTTTCCGAGTTCAGTTGGATGGAGAAGTGGATCAAGGGGAAGGCGGCGTGGTTTGATTGGAAAGACCTTCTCGCCACTTTGAACGACGAAAAGGAAGAAAGCAAGGAGCCATCGGATACTCCATAGATCACAAGTTAGCATGGAGGACCTGAGACGGTAGCCGTTTAGCCGATGCTTGGCGATGCCCTGAGAACGCACGAAATCACCCACATTCCGCGAGGGCGCGAAAATCCCAGATGCTTTGTAACTCATCTACAATAGGGAGGTAGATTGCGGGATGGACCATTCCGCAGTTGTTCGAGCGAGACGACTCGTTATTCTGGCTGTGACTCTCTCACCGTGTTGCTTTGGCTTCGAGGGCCCGAATCTCTCTCGTGGCCAGACAGTCTGCGTGTCCGTTTATTCGAACATTCTCACCGCACCGAGGTCGATCGCGTTCGCGAGTGGGTCCACCCCGATCATCCGCAATACCGATACGTCGTACCCGCTGAAGGTGACCGCGGCCCGTTTCGACGACACGGAAGGAAAACTCGTGAGACCATTTCTCGAAGCGCCGTTGATCTTGCAGCCCTTCGAAACGAAGTACATCCATCTCCCCAGCACTGAAGCGTCAGGCGGATTGGGCGCGAACTTCATCGTACGGTGGAGCGCGGACCGACAAATCAATATGCCCATCGCCGAGTGCTTAATGATAGGGAGGAGGTCGGGACAGGGGATCTTCTTCATCAGTTCGGGGAAGGTAATTCAAGGACACGGTCCGCAAGGTACCTGTTCCCATTGCTGTGGGCCGACGTGTAGCGGCTGGCACTCGGATCTGGCACAAGCGAGCGCCGATCGTTCGAAAGAGCCACGCGAGTGAGAAGTAGTAAGGAATACACGAAATGCAACTCGAATACCTGCTTCTTGTCGGATCAATCCTCATCCTGGCCAGCATCGCCATTGCAAAGCTCTCCGACAACCTCGGCGTGCCGAGTTTGCTTCTGTTCCTGGGCATCGGCATGTTGGCCGGCTCTGAGGGCCCGGGAGGAATCTACTTCGACGATGCTGGACTAGCCCAGTCGATCGGCATCATAGCATTGGTCTTCATCCTCTTCGCCGGTGGACTGGACACAAGCTGGCGACATGTGAAGGCCATCTGTTGGCGGGCGGCGAGTCTTTCCACGCTCGGCGTTTCTCTCACGGCGATTGGCATTGGGGTTTTCGCCTCCTTCGTTCTCGATCTTGATCTGATCACCGGACTCTTGCTCGGCGCGGTGGTTTCTTCGACGGATGCCGCCGCCGTTTTCGCGGTCCTCCGCTCAAGAAATGTGAGCGTGCGCGGACACCTTAAGCCTCTGCTCGAACTGGAGTCGGGCAGCAACGATCCCATGGCTGTCTTCCTCACCGTCGGGCTCATTCAACTGATCACGAACCCTCAAACGACCATTGGCTCGGTCGCACTGCTTTTCGTGTTCCAGATGGGCCTCGGCGCCGCCTTGGGCATGGGTCTGGGCAAGGTCATGGTCATGATCCTGAATCGGTTGAAGCTCTGGTACGAGGGACTCTACCCGGTCTTCTCCTTGGCCTTCGCACTTTTCATCTATGGAGCTACCGCTGCGGTCGGAGGAAGCGGCTTTTTGGCGGTGTATGTGGCAGGATTGGTTGCAGCGAACAGTGAGTTCGTTCAGAAGAAGTCTCTGCTCCGCTTTTTCGACGGACTTGCGTGGCTAAGCCAAATAGCAATGTTCCTCACCCTCGGCTTGCTCGTCTTCCCGTCGCATATCGTTCCCGTCGCTGGAGTAGGTCTGCTCCTGTCGGCTTTTTTGATGTTTGTAGCACGACCCGCGAGTGTGTTCGTTTCCCTCCTGTTCACAACCATGAACTGGCGCGAGAAGGCGTTGGTCGCTTGGGTCGGGCTGAGAGGCGCGGTACCCATCATTTTGGCGACGTTCCCCCTTCTCACAGGACTACCCGACGCCGAGCTGATCTTCAACGTAGTGTTCTTCATCGTTCTGACATCGGCATTGCTACAGGGCTGGTCCATACCCGCCGCGGCCCGTCTCCTGAAGCTTGACGCTCCTTTTGAACAGAAGCGACGATATCCCATTGAGTTCGCTCCTGTCGAAGGAGTTGATACCGAACTCATCGACTTGATCATTCCCTATCATTCGGCCGCAGCCGGAAGATCCATCGTTGAATTGAACCTGCCCTCAGACAGTCTCATCGTGCTCATCAGTCGTGCCGACAACTTCATCGTCCCGAGCGGCGGAACGTTGCTGCAAGAAGGCGATACCATTCTTGTTCTTGTCAATAAGAACAACTTGTCGCAGGTCCGCTCGATACTGGCTAAGCAAAGAAGGCCGAATGAACCCTGAGTCCGCCGTCGACGTTGCACCGGGCAGTCCTCATCAGGTTCGGACGCTCGATACATCACAATGCTATCCTCGGTGGTTTCCGCTGCCTTACATCGCATATCTTCACGGTTCTGCTCCCTTCTTGGCGATTCGAATCTCCGGTGCTGCCGTGCTGGTGAGCCCGTGCCTGTGATGCCGCTCTCACGACGGCAAAAAAAACTACACAAATTGTCGGAAAAGCCTTATATTTGAGGAGTCTGGAACGGCCGAGCGGGTTTGAGCATGCTCCGGGCTGTCCGAAGACCACTTTTACTCGGGAGATCCTATGAGCACTTCACTCAGAAAACTGTCTTGGTGTGCATCGGTAGTACTCGCGATGGTCTTTCTTCCCTTGACGCTGCGATCACAAGAGACGGCGCCAAGCCCCCTTTCAGAAGACAACATGTCTCCGGCTGATTTCACCACCAAGCTGAAAGAAGCCTGGTCATTCCTGAAAGAGGAAACTGATAGCTACAACACCGCCGTCGGCAAGAAAACGGAGTTTGAGACGACCGCCGAATTCGAGAAGCGATCTGTGGAAGCCCGGCGAGATTATCTTGCCAAGATCACGAAGTACGTCAAGGACAACAAGCTCGATCAGCGTGTGATGGGTGTGCTTCTCAAGGCTTCACTCGACCAGTACGACGCGGACAACCAGGTCTACAGAGTGACATGCCCCGACCTCATCGATGCTCCCTACAACATCCCCACGATTCTCACCGAGATCCCGGATAACCAGTACGTCGCCCTCGCGGATTCCATCAAGATGGGTTACCGCACTTCATCCATCTACGTGAAGCTCTCGCCTTACCTCCGCTGGAGGGTCGCGCGGGATATTGCCAAGGCCACCAAGGAAGATGAGGCAAATGTCTCCTTCAAGGTTCGCTTCAAGATCGAGATGGGGCAGGGAGAGGCAAGGAAAGCCGCGCGATTCGGGATCGTTCCAACACAGATTCTTCTCATCAACCAGAGAACGAACACCACGTATTGGGAACAGAGACTCCGCTGATACGCCGACTTTTTTGAGACTTCTGAGCTTCACATCGAGCGGTTCCTGAGAGACCGCTGAGTCGGCCCTGCGAATAGCATCCTGCCCGGATTCAATCATCAGCATCTTCCGGCTTGGCGAATTCTTCGTCGAGGTGCTTCTGCATCCCCATCGCCTACCTCCTCGCGCAAAGCCCGAGCTCCAATTCAATCAGCACTTGCTACACGCGTTGACCCAGCGGATTGCGCTGTCTTCATCGCGTTGAAGTATCTGGATGGAATTGCCCAAAGGCAGGATCAATTCTCTCACGCTCCCCCTGGATCGACGCTACACCCTTCGCAGAGCAACGTTGCCGCGTCGTTCGACTTCCCCCTTCACGTTCTGGACGATCTCAATGACCGTCGGATAGTAGCGGTCAAGGGCACATTCAAGCGTTTGACGTTTCTTGCATGTTCCGTTGGAGAGCTGATGGTTGCACTGCACGCAAATCGTGTTCCGCAGGAGTTCGAGGTACACCTCGTGAGCCGTCGCTGGGTTCGTAGAGACGATCGTCACGAGTTTAGGAAGAAAGCTCTCCAGCGCGCACGTTTCATCGACCGGAAGACGACAATTCCCCTTCCCATCCCCGTCGCCACAGGCACGGCACACCTTCATTCGAACCGCTTCCCAAAACAGGTCCACGTTGTGGACTCTCTTCTCGTGTTATTCTACGCTGTGCCAACGATGGGACGCCCGGGCTTGCGCAGCGCGCGTTCCAGTTCACCTTGAAATCGAGGGTGTGCGATGGCAACCAAAGCTTCAGCTCGCTCGGTGAGGTTCTTGCCGTGCAGCGAGGCGACGCCGAATTCAGTAACAACATAGTGGACATCCGCGCGCGTGGTGACCACCCCGGCTCCCAGCTTAAGCTGTGGCACGATTCGAGTCAATGTACCATCACGCGCGGTGGAGGGCAGGGCGATAATGGGCTTGCCCCCTTTTGAATAGCCCGCGCCACGGATGAAATCAACTTGCCCACCGAAACCGCTGTAGATTTTCGAGCCGATCGAGTCAGCGCATACCTGACCCGTGATGTCTACCTCGATAGCTGAGTTGATCGCGACCATCTTGTCATTCTGTGCAACGACGAAGGGGCTGTTCGTATAGTCGCATGGATGCATTTCAAACAGGGGATTGTTGTGCACGAACCTATAGAGCTCCTCTGAACCCAGAACAAACGTTGCGATCACTTTGCCTGCGTGTAGAGTCTTCTTCTGGTTCGTTATGATCCCCCGTTCAATGGCTTTGACGATACCGTCTGAAACCATCTCGGTATGAATGCCGAGATCCTTCTTCTCCTCCAGCAAAGCGAGGACCGCATCGGGAATTCCTCCAATGCCAAACTGCAACGTCGACCTATCCTCAATGAGGCCGGCGATGTGTCCCGCGATTCGACGCTCCAGCTCGGAAGAGCCGATGGCCTCAATCGTCTTCAGCGGCTCAGAGCATTCTACGACCTTGTGCACGCGGGAAATGTGGATAAAGACGTCCCCGAGTGTCCGCGGCATCTTGTCATTGACCTGCGCCACGACAATCTTAGCGTTCTCCGCTGCGGCCTTTGACGCCGCACACTCCACGCCGAAACTCATGAATCCGTGTTCATCAGGCACCGAGAGGTGCAAGAACGCAACGTCGAGAGGAATGATCCGATCGATGAAGAGAGAGGGGATCTCCGAGAGATGCACCGGAACGTAGTCCGACCGGCCATCGCTGATCGCCTCCCGATCAGAAGCCCCAACGAATAAAGAGTTGTGGCGGAAGTGTTTCTCCATCCCCGGTTTGGAGAGCGGGTCCTCACCGAGCACCAGGATGTGGTTGACTTGGACATCAAAGAGTTCGTCTTTGCGCCGTGCCAGAGCAAAGGCAAGCAGCGATGGCGTCGCGGCGTTGCCGCTGATGAAAATCCGGTCTTTGGATTTCACCACCGAAACCGCTTCGTCAACCGAAACCACCTTTTTCTTGTATTGATCGAGCCAGTTCATAGGCGTGTGTCGGATCTGTCACATCTGCTAGGACTTCTCGGATGCTGCCAACAGCGAGGAAAGCGATTTGACCTTGAAATCGAAGACCCGCGCGATTGCGTCATTCGTGCAATAGCCGGCGAACGTGCACACACCTTTACTCAAACCGGGATTCCAGATCAAAGCGTTGACAATTCCGTTTTCCCCCACTTCCTGAACGTACGGCAGCAGGGCGTTCGTAAGACCTATGGTGGCAGTCCGCGCCACAACCGCGGGCATGTTCGGGACGCAGTAGTGAATCACTCCGTGCAGGACGAAGACCGGGTCATCGATCGTCGTCGGTCGGCTTGTTTCCACACACCCTCCCTGGTCAATCGAAGCGTCGATGATGACCGACCCCGGCTTCATTTCTTTCACCATCGCCTCCGTGATCAGATGAGGTGCCTTCTCCCCCTTCAGCAACACCGCCCCAATTACCACATCTGCAAACCGCACAGCCCGAGAGATATGGTAGCTCGTGGCCATGCTCGTTGAAATCTTCCACTGGAAGAGATGTTCAAGCTCACGCAGCCGCGTCAGGTCTCTATCGAGCACCGTGACATTCGCTCCCACCCCAAGCGCTACACGAGCAGCCGTCCGCCCCACCGTGCCTGCGCCCAATATGACCACACTCGCAGGCGGAATCCCCGGAACACTTCCGAGCAGTGTCCCTCTTCCACCCTGACGTGCCTGCAAATAATGCCCTCCAACCTGGATCGCAAGCTGACCCGCTATCTCGCTCATCACCTGCAAGACGGCAAGGTCACCTTTTTGATTCTCGATGAGCTCATACGCAATGGCAGTTACCTTCTTGGAGAGCAGCATTTCAAGAATTCCGCGTCGAGAGACTGCAAGGTGAAGAGCTGACAGGAACGTCTGACCCTCGCCGAGCATCGTAATCTCCGGCTCGGTGGGAGGCGATACCTTCATAACCACATCCGACCTGTTGATGATCTCCTCCGGGCTGTAGCTGATTGTCGCACCCGCTATTTGGTAGTCTTCATCGCGATAAATCGCACGAGTCCCCTCCTGGTGGAGAACAAACACGTTGTGGCCTGCCGCAGTCAAAACCTCGACACCGGCCGGTGAGAGCGCGACACGCCGTTCAACCGACACTTCCTCCTTGAGTATCCCAATGTTCATGGCTATCCGTCCCCAGGTAAGTTAACGATTGGAGTGGATCGATCTCACTGTCAGTTCTCCAGGGCACATTTCAAGAATGGAGGCGGGCTTCTCCTGACCAATTGTTCGAAGGGTACACTCACGCACTCGATGGCGCATTCCGATGAATCTCAGAGACCAAACCCATCAACAAACGTCAAAAAGCGTGCCGTCCGACCGGTAGATACCCCCTTTCCTGATCACCTTGAATCGAACTGACCATGTGTTCCCCTTTCTCATCATTGCAAAGTTCAGCAGTGCTCTTCCCAAGAGTAGAAACTCTCTACCCCCTCTCAGAAACTTCCCCATGTTGAGCACCACCGACAAAGAGACCGAGTGATTCCGACCGAAAGCTCGCAGCAAGAAACGCGACCTCATACTCCCTTCACCTTGTTCCCATCTGGAGAATAATCCTCTCTAAGGAGCTCCACAAGACTCTCTGGGCAACTCAGCGCTCTGTCGAAGGCATATTGCCTCAAGCTTTCCCTGTAAACCAACGAATTTGTCCGGCCTCACAGGATTCGCCCGGACTGACCGATGCCCTTTGAGTTTGCCAAAAAAGATATTATACTGCTCAGGATCGGGATCCTGGTTCCCTCCCGTCATTGTGAAAGGAGAGGTATAATGATAACACGAAAGATCCTCATTGTGGAAGATGAACCGAGCGTGGCGCTCACGTTTGAGCACATCCTGAAGAAGTCGCTCGAATACAACTACCAGGTTACGAGTGTAGCTTCTGCGGAAAGCGCAATGGAAACCCTGCTGAAGTCAGGACCGTTCGACGTTATCCTCCTAGACTATTTCCTCCCTGGAATGGACGGTGCAGAATTCCTGAAGATGATTCGGTCGGAAAACCAAGAACTTGTGGTAGTCGTCATTTCAGCCAGTCAGGACTACAAGATCGTTCACGACGTGTTTAAGCTGGGGGCTGACGACTTTCTCTCAAAACAGGAAATCGCAAACTCGTACGTGCTTGAAAAGGCGATACTTGCCGGCCTTGAGAAGAAAGAGTATCAGAAGGAAATTGTACGGCGGGATACTGCGCGGCAGCGTCAAGATGCGATCACGACTGTTGTACGAACTGTGCATCATGAGCTGAACAATCCGATGGCCATTGTCACGCTTACGGCCTCCAAGCTGGCGGCTTCATCGAGCATTGCTGATAAGAAACTGAAGGAGAGCCTTGACGAGATCCAACAGGCTGTCGAGCGGATGTCCGAAATTATGAAACGATTGCCGCATCTTAGGGAAGAAACCTACGGCGAAGAACTCCGAGGGCTGAGGCTCTACTCCCTGCCAAAGCAATCCAAAGACACCGAGCCGTCCCCATAAGATCGCCACCGCGTCTGTCGCCCAAAGAAAAGTGCGCACTGCGCAGGCGGCGGAACCGGCACCCGAAGGTCTCTTTCCTCTCGACAGGTCTCGCGCTAGGTGCCTTCCGCCAGTTCTTCCACACGCTCACCGTTGCTTCTCCTGGGTAGGCCTCGATTCTCTTTCTCCGCCGCGGCGCTCATAGAACTCCGTGCCCCCCGCCCACGCCGGTTGTTCCATTTGGAGCGAAGTGAAATGAGAAGACCTGTGGTCACCAAGGCGGCAGCCGCCCAGACGAGGCTAATGAACGGCTTCACACTCGCCTCGATCACCAGGGCCTCCTTCTGTGCAGATGCGACAATTGGTTCCTGAGCCCCCGTCACATTTAGGTCAATGGCCGACTCTGTCGCGCTCGCACCCACGTTCATGGCCAAAAGCTCAAATCCCCGTGAGCCGTCCTCGGTCCTGGCAACCCGTGTTTGTGGCGACTGTCGTTCTTGGTACACGGTCACCGGGATCACGAGCTCGGTCGCTCTCCCTTTCTTCACCTCCAGCACCGCACCGACCGCGAACCCCCCGCTCCCCGTCATACTCTCGATCGCTTGATGATCCATATCGAAGCGGAGAAAGGTAACTTGCATATCATCGACCACACGCGACTCACCCTTTCTAAGGCGAATGACGTTGCGCGCCTGGCCCCCACCTCCTGTTGCAGCAATTTGCTCAAGCGACACCGGCTCAATGTAGAAGTCCTTCATCAAGAAGCTCGCATAGTCCGGGTTCCGCATGACACTGTTATTGTAGTCACTCTGATACATCACCGGCTGTAGTGTGAACTGTGAGCCGTTCTTCTCGACGCGGACAGGGAATTTCCATTTCCCATCCGATGTCGCCTGTGAGCCGGTATAGGTAAGTGTGTAGCCAAGCACTTCCCTGGGCTCGAGCAGCGTGAGCGTCGCTGTCTCCTTGTGACCGTACCGCCCGGAGCCGATAATACCAAGAAAGAGCAAGGCAAGTCCGATGTGCGAAAGCGCTCCTCCCGTATACAGGACGCTCTCCTTCGCCAACCGATAGAGCCTCACCACGTTCACAAAGAAGGCAAAAAGGGAAGTGAATGCGAATGCCGCCATCCAGAAGTCATGAACACCGAGCCACACCAACACCGCCAGCGCGGCTGCTGACGCAGCAATGGAATTGAAAGAACTCCTGACAAGCTCCCGCAGCGAACCGCTCGTCCATTGCACCAACAGGCTTGCTCCAAGCAGGAGTCCGAGAGCGATCACGATGGGAAGATTGGTTTTGTCGTAGAATGTCGGCTCGAGCGACGCCCGGGAAAGGATTGGCCAGCTCGTCCCGAGGAGTATAACGAGAGCACTCGCTCCCATGACAGCCGAGCTGATCGCGAGGAGCGACTCGCGCGTCCAGAATGATGACGGTTGAACTGACGTTTGCATAGCTTTCCATCGTCGTGCGATCATGCCGAATCCAAAAGCGATCGCTGTCACGATCCATACGACCAGCAACGTGTAGGTGAGCGTCCCGGGATCGACGAATGAATGCACCGATGAATCGCCCAGGATACCGCTCCGAGTCAGAAACGTACTGTAAACTACGAGGACGTAGGTAGAGATAGCCAGGATGAAGTTTGTCCTGACCAGACCGCCAGTCCGCTTCTGCACCAGCATCGTGTGGATCAGAATGACACCGACCATCCACGGAATCAGGGACGAATTCTCTACCGGATCCCACCCCCACCATCCACCCCATCCCAGGACACCGTACGCCCAGTATCCACCGAGGATGATGCCGGCGCCGAGCGCAATCGTCCCAAATATCACCCACGGCACTGAATAGCCGATCCACTCCCCATACTGTCGACGCCACAGCGCCGCAAAGGCAAAGACGAACGGAACAGCCATCGCTGCAAAACCTAAGAAGAGGACGGGAGGATGAATCACCATCCAGAAAGACTGAAGGAGAGGATTGAGGCCGCGCCCATCTGCAGGAACGGCGCCCACGGCAAACTGCTCAGGATGCGCGTCCCAGATCATCTGAAAGGGCGATTTCACAATCAGAAGAACAAGTAGAAACGACTGCACCAGGGCGTAGACTGTCATTACCTCACATTCGATCTGCTTCCGGCGCGAATAGGACATGACGAACGGGCCGATGATTGAGCCGCAGAGCGCCCAGAAAAGGAAGCTTCCTTCCTGGCCAGCCCAGAAGGTGGTGATGAGGAGATGCAGTGGCAGTGACCGGGAGCTATACCCCCATACATACGCGTACTCAAATTGATGTCGAAGGACATATAGAAACAGCAGTGCGGAAACAACCACGACCGCCACGACCATCGCACCGAAACTGTTCCGTGCGAGTCTCATTGTCGATTTCTGTTGTGTCGCAGCCTGATAGTATGAGACGGCTGCTGTAAGTCCTGCTCCGAGTGCGATCCAGAGAATGATATTGCCAACCATTGATTTTCCTGTTCTGTAGTATCTCGAGTTTCGATTGCAGCGTGAGGTTGTCGAAGCCTCCATGAACGCTGAAGGTGCATTCAAGGTCCACCCTCAGTCACAGGAACCTACGGCTTCCGCAATTCTGCGATAGAAGATTTCAACAACTCGACTGCGTACCTCGTGTTGTGAGACCCCTTGCTCAAATCATGCTCGACAAAATAGTAGTTGAATAGTACCCCTGCCTTGACAGCAGGTTTCACCACCAATGGTTTGCTGCTGCTTGCCTTCACGAGACCAAACGAAGAGGACGCGGGATCCGTTTCGATCCAGCCCTTGCTGCCGAGCAGTTGAAAGAGAGTGTCGAGGTAAGCCTCAACCGCCGTATGAGTGCCGACTCCGCCCGTGAGCGACGACGAGCTGCCTATGTAGTTGATCGTGAAACTGGCGGCTGCATGACAGCCGGATACCGTGCAGCCGTTCAAGAGCCAAGCTTTCTGACGAGAGGTATTCTCATACTCGATGTTCATCGTGTGGCCACCTGCAATTCCCGAACCGGCCGACGCGTCCGCCATGTGACAGGCAATGCACCCCTCCTGCTTAATGACGGTGTTGGTGGCATGGTTCGAATTCCCCGTGTATGTGTAACCCGGGAACTGGAACCCGCCGGTGCCCATCAACATCTGGCTCTGAACCCCATAGTGCGGGTACCACCGACTTGTGGTGATGACCATCGAATCCCCAGGCGCGTTGGCATTCATCTTGGGACTCAACGTTCGCGGCTTGTGACACTCTGCGCAGAGATTTCCTTTCCCGAAGTCAAAGGTTTGATCCGGTACTCCCGTGATCGCGGACGTCAAAACCACGGGGGCCTTTGTACGAAGAGAGAAATCCCCGCGGGAGTGAGGAGAGTGGCAGGCAAAACATCCTGGCGGCGAAGCATCAACATGGTTCGTCACGCTCTTTCCTTGCATTCGCTCGACGAAACCCTCCGTTGTGTGGCAACCTGCGCACGAGGAGCTGTTCCTCTCAAAGTCCCCACCGAAGTAGTGCTTCGAGAGCTCCCACTGGTACTTCTTGGCCCAAACGTAATACGTTGAGTCAACGTCCGGATTGTGGCAGTCCCCGCATTTGATGTCAGCCGCAAATCCCTCCAGACTCACAACAGTCGTCTCCCCCGGGGGTCCCTGGGGTCCTTCACAGCCAACCAACAATGCAACTGACAACAACGATACAGCCACCGGAAGCGTTGTGATACTCTTCATCGGATTCCTCTCCTTGCTAACGTTCATCTGACTTGCGATTCCAGTCTCTTCCGTCCGTCTATTCCCGAGTCGCGTGCAGGTTCAGCAGGGACAAGGGTCGTGCCAATCTTGAGAAAGATAACGAGAGTCTGTCGGGCTGGAAATCATACTCAAAATCACTATTATCTTTCACCGCTTCCAGCGTCGATTGCTGCATTTTCCCAATCTTGAAAACAGCTTCGGGAAGATTGCCAATTATGCGAATCCGCCGGGCTAGAAGCTCCTCTCTTCACCGGCCACATTCAGCTTGCCATTGATGTGCTTTGACGGATTGATGATCTTCACGTTCGCGTCTACAACTTCGGCGTGACAGATGTAGCACGCTGTGAAGTTCGGATGTGTACCCCCCTGCGCTCGGGTTTTCGGCAAGGCTCGCTCGGCCGCGGACGTTTTCGTGACATCACCATGACACGTGCCGCAGGCCATCTGCGTCCCGCTGGGGTCATTCCACACCGGAGCGAAGTCCCCATTTCCATTCACGAAGGCTCCGTGGCAGTAGGTGTTGGAACATTTCGCGGAAGCAGGATCATACGACGGTTGAGGAGTAACCCTTGGTCCGCCGGGAACGACGCCGGTTCTCATCGTGCTCAAACCGGCATTGAACACCACTTCAGCAGGGCTGCCGGAATCCACGTGACCTGGATCGTAGACTGTCGCCGGGACGGAGTGACATTCTGCGCATGAAACCGCCGCAGCGAATGAGGTCCCCGAGACATGGGTCTGGTGAGCGCCCACGCTTTTCACCGCTCGATCTGTCCTGTTACTGAGGTCCGGCGGCGGCGCATTGTTCACACCTCCATGGCACGTGGTGCAGTTCTCTGGTCCGCCGGGCTTGGTGTGACATGTGCGACATGAAGTCTTCGAGATTCCCCCGTCGAATAGCTTCCCGTGACACGGTTGGCAATCGCGCATATCCCAGTTATTTTCACGGATCGACTTGCCATGGAAGTTCGCGGAGGCAGGTATGATCCATCCATCCGGGTGCACGCTCAGCGATGCCGTCGAAGCCTCCGGTAAAGCGTCTTTGAGATCACTGCATCCGCCAAGGGAAGCGGCAAGCAGAACCAGGGACGCAACGAAACTGTGAGCAAGCTGTGAGTTCTTCATAGTCGTTTTCCGTCTACTTGTGACAGTAACCGCAGAAGCGCTGACCGGGGATACCATCGGTGCGGGCATTGGCGTCTGTATGGCACGAGAAACATGGTGAACCAGGATCGCTGTGCCACAGCCCCTTCTCGCTCGACATGAAACCCCGTGCGTGCGTTTTCGGATCATTCCCTTTTATGCCATCAGCATCCATGTGACAGGTAATGCAGACTGGATCTGCTCCTTGCGTGTCGTGACACGAAGCGCACATCTCGATATCACGCTTGGCGAACGTCGCATGTAATCCTCCACCTGTGCCAACACCGATCGTAACAAAACCCGCCTTCAGATGTGTCGCCGGCTTGAAACCAAGTTGGTTGACATTCCCTCCTGCAGCGTGGCATGTCGCACAGAACGTCTGTTGGTTATGGCAGGTCTGGCACTCAGACGTCTTGCCTGCAGCTGCGATGGCGTGGGTAAACCGGAAGTTTGGGTCGTGTACCTTTGCCAGCCGCATGCTCTGGCCGCGATCATTTGCTGTGAGCCGAGGAGTCCGCGGAGAGGCTAGATCCCTTCCCGGGACATCGACCTTCACCAGATCCGCACCATTGTGGCAATCGATGCAGGACTCCTGGGTATGGCACGAGGCGCATGATGAGGTGGAAACTCGCGCAGTGAACTTGTGTTCCCGCACAAAATCCGTCCGATCGTGTCCTTTGGGCCGCAAAGCCGTGAGGTCTGTGTGACACGTCTCGCAGGCATTGGAGGCCTGCACGTCATTATGGCAACGGTAACACGTTGCCATATCCGGAAGAGACATCGAAACGCCAATCTCTGCCTGCTCGACACCCGTATGGCACGTCTCACACTCGAGCTTCTGATCTCCGATGTGGAACTCGTGAGCGAACAGGAGGTTGCGCTCCGGGAGCTCGGTAGCTCGATAGGCAGTTTGATCGTCGCTCACATGGCAGTACCTGCAGTTGGAGCTGAGCTGTTCTTCGTGGCAGCTCTGACAGTTCTCGTGCTTGGACAAAAGATTGTCGGACGAGAGCTTGCTGGAGGCTGCTTCCGCATGGCAGTCGGCACAAGCAATACCACTCTCCTTCACGTGGAATCGATGGGAGAACTTGACGGTCTTGATATCTTGCTGTGGTGAGAAGGCCTCCCGGGAAGTGCTCATCACTGTGAAGCCGAGCGCCAATCCCACGCCGATCGCAAACAGCAGGTAGAAATGATGTACAGATAGCCTATACGAAGGCTTGCTCATGGTCATAGCCCTCTCAGAAGAGTCCAAGTTGTTGACTGAACAGATAGCTCGCTCGAACAAACAGCCGCATGTCGTTCTTATAGATCTTGTTCTGAATCCACTGGCCCTGCGCATCCAGAGAAAGAACGGGGATCGGACGGAACACCAATCCGAGACCGACGCTCAGCGCATCAGTGAGCTTCGATGAGCTCTCGCTGAGCCTGTATTGCGCATAGCTCGCCATCAGTGTCGCCATCAGCTTCTTTTCGAACACCGGATAGCCGAAACTAGCCGAGGCAGCGCTGAGTTCACCCGCGTGCCCGACGTTACGGGTCAAGCTTGCGGAAACGTGACTTCCATTCACCCCTACGGTTACCCTTTTCGAATCCTCATCCCCGTACGATACCGACCCGTACTTGGCGAACACCTGCCACACAGGGGTGATGGCGTACTCTCCTCCAACCTCGTACTCCTTCAGTGTATTGTAGGCAAATGCAGTAAAAATGGAATTGAACTGCAGCCGTGGCTCGCGCTGAACATATTCAGCGGTCAATCCCAGGGGCTGCAAAGCTTTGATCGCGAAGGACTCGAAAGGCTTCACCCGTGCGAAGAGTTGAACGCGAGACATCTTTTCCAAAAGAACATCGTAATCGTAGCGCGCGTAGCCAGTAACCCAACCTCCGTAGTCAAGACTCGCGTCGCCACTGAGGTACTCTTCTGCCGTCGCGCTCGGCTTGATTTCGACCGGATACGGATTGAAGAGAGAATCGCGACGCAGACCGACGTAGGTCTCTGGCTTGATGTTCTTCTTCATATAGCTCATAGAGAACTGGGCGAACTCGACCGGAGAAACCGTAAGCTGTGCGCCTGTCATGAAATTGTTTTTCTTGTCCCCGATCAGCTCGGCCTTTTGTCGGGGAGCGGGAAGAAGACCATAGTAGCCCACCATCTTCAAGCGCGTGTCAAACAGCTTGATCGTTGCGATCCCACCATCCAACGTTCCGTTCCCGGCCCCGGCGTACACAGCCTGTCGACCTACACTCAGATCGGCGACGTTCGCGATGTTCGACCACCTCAGGTAAAAATTGTAGAGACGAACCAGCGGATCGTTCTTCACGGGACCGGTGAAATCGTTGAATCCTTGGACATAGGAATAGAAGGCGACGTCCTTGCCCGCGAGTGAGAGTTGTACCGTCTGATACCCGAAGAGGTGCCGCGATGAAACCCCGATGGTATCCTGGCGCTCCCAGGCATACGCCGACGATACCAAGCGTACTTGAAGACGCTGAGCAAACAGCGAACAAGAGACGAGAGAAAGGAGAACGAATGCTCCAGATGTTGTTTTCATAAGAATCTCAGTGAATGGTGAGTGATCACGCCGAAGCAAATACTCGCTGTACGACAGAATGCTTGCCCCCATCTCCTGGAAATGCCAATCAGGATCCATTCGTCACGGAGATTGCTCCCTAGACTTCCCCCTGAGACGTGGGCGGCTCTCAACGAGCCTCAAGATGGCCCAACGGACCCAGCAGCTTTCGGCATCGACGCTCCAGAAATCCGAGCCCTCGTCACTACTTCCTGTCGGATGCCATGAACCATGGGCCGACCAGCTCCGCCGTCAGAACCGCGATCCAGATTCTTCCCGCCAGCACGTTGTAGTCGTTGAGCAGGCTCGCCCAAGAGTGTTTCATGACGTAGTGACCGAAAAGGAAATCAAAGCACACCGTAAGTCCGACCCAAAGGAGCCCAATCAGGAACAGATCAAGGTTCTCATACCCCTTCAGGAACCTGTTGACGAGGATTGAGGAGAACATGAGCACGACGATGATCAGCATCATCATGCTGACGACATGTGCGGTATGCTCACCCATCCTCGGAACAAGAAACAGAGTACGAAAGAGAGCGTTAATGCCGGCAGCACCGAGGACAAATAGCCACACCTCAAAAGATCTATAGACCATCCTCCTGTTCATCGTACCACCCAGGAGTTTGAAGACCACAGGAAACGGCGCTTCTCTTCGAGTCAGCACCGCATCGTTACGTAATCTCGGGGATATTCACTCGGCTCTTCAAAACCCGCTAGCCGGCCTTTGGCACGGGGTGTTTGATCTTTCCCCACATTTCGTCGAATTTGAAACCTTTGTACGTCGGGCTCTTGTCATTGTGGCACGTTTTGCAGTAGGCCTCAATAGCGGCGTTGTCTTTGAATTCTCGGAGCCCTGCAGCGACCGCCTTTGCTTTGTCCTTCATGACGTTCATGGTCTTGAACGCCGAGCCTGCTCCATGGCAGGTCTCACACTGAACACCCTCCTTCATATCATAGCCCTTGTCGG
Organism: Ignavibacteria bacterium; assembly: GCA_016873755.1. Classification (GTDB taxonomy): domain Bacteria; phylum Bacteroidota; class Ignavibacteria; order UBA10030; family UBA10030; genus VGWB01. The sequence goes on from VGWB01000038.1 coordinate 16,751, forward strand.
CGAGCTTCGCGTCCACCGGTGTGGCATGGCACTCGAGGCACTCAACTGCTTCGGATGCTGCTTTGGTGATACCCTTGGCTTTAGCGATCTCCTTGGACTTGTCAGTCGCCAAGGTCTTGTATGCGTTCGCGTGTGCACTCTTCTGCCAGATGTCAAACTGCTTCCCCTGCTTCTCTGTCTTGTGGCACATCGAGCACTGCTTCACACCGATGTACTTATTCTGTGCTTGCACGGTGATCCCGACAATCACCAGCAGCACGATAACAGGAATCAAGATGCGGATCTTCCTCACAGGTATCCTCCTCTAGGGATGTCAGTTGTGGTTAAGAGCAAAATGCACTCCCGGTTATGATCTTCGCTCAAGACGACGGATGAAGAGATACAAGGAAATCACGAGAACTGTAATGACAAGCGTTGCGACGCCCAATCCGATTCTCCGAAAGACATATTCATCGAGGGCTTCATGAGCTTCCACGCTGACTGCGGAAGCGACGTTGAGACCCTTGCCCACGACCTCCTCGAATCTCTCACTGCTGAACGAATGAATCATCGTCCTCGCTTCCAGCCGGGCCTGCCGTGCATCTCGAAGCTTGAACTTCGCTTCGGAAATCTCCATCCCCTTTTGTTCCGCCCCTTCGACAAGGGTAACGGCCTGCCGCTCCCCCTGCTCGAGACTATCGATCAATGCGCGCATCGATCTTGCTACGACATAGCCCTTGACATTCTGTGTCTCGCTATGACATCTGCTGCAAACGGCATCGGAGGCAACACCAAGAAGCTTGTTCGTCGCGACAATGATCTCGTGGTTCCCGTGACAGGTTTCACACTCCGGCAGCTTTCGCTCATCAAACGCCTTCTTATGCGGACTCGCTGAGAACAGGTCTGCATTGAGGGCATGACATGTTCCGCAAACGTTCGAAACCGAGGCTATTCCAGGGGGCGCCGCTCCATGATTGCCATGACAGTCATTGCACGCGGGCGCTGCAAGATCGTGTTTCTGCAGCAGAGCAACGCCGTGGACGCTTTTCGAGAATTTTTCGAACTGGTCGACCGGAATTCTGTATTCTTTCATGTAGTCTGCTCGACTGTGGCACGCTGCGCACGTTGCCGGGAGGTTCGTGGGGTAGACCGTCGATTTCACGTCTTTGGCAGTGCGAATGTCGTGGCTTCCGTGACAGCTGGCACACTCCGCTACCTTGGCGTCCCCTCTGGAATGTCTGATCCCATGGACACTAGTGCGGTACTTCTCGAGCTGGTCCACCGGCAGAGATGGATTGTAGGTTCTCATAAGCGTGGCATTCGCGTGGCATCTCGTGCATGTCTTGACAAGCTGTGATGGATGCACCGGCGACCAGGCGCTCTTCACCGAGGCTATACCGTGGGCATTATGACATGTGCTGCATTGGGCGATATGCTCCTTGCCGCTCGCCGCCAGATTGCCATGCACGCTTGCCTGCAACTGCTCGAGTTGGCCAGTCGCTAGAGAAGATCCGTATTGCTTCATGCGCTCGGCGCTCGAATGGCATTTTGCGCAAGCTCTGGAAATCTCGTCCCCTTTCGGCACACCAAGGAATCCGGCTGCCTTGCTCATCGCCTGTTCCATATCCTCGATCCCGGCATTCCCGCCGTGACATCCTGCGCACGTGATCCCTTTCAGACGGTGCACATCGCGTGGGAAGAGCTCTGAGGCCCTATCCCCCAGAGATTGATGACAAGAAAAGCACTTGTCGTCCGCCCACGTCTTGGGTGCAGCAGTCAACATCAGCGTACATACGACGAGAAGGCCTGCAACCCGCGTCATGCGACCCATCCGATAATCGTGAGAATCATGATATAGATGACTGCAAACAATCCTAGGTATGTAACAAAACGATTCCGCTCCCCGCGATTGCTCTTCCGATCCCAGAACGGCACCAGCGTCCAGAGCAAACCGGCAAATCCAAACAGAAGAACCCCGAGAATCTCGCCGTCGAGAAAGAGAACCTTTCCGGGAATGTACTTCAATGTCTGGAACATGAAAAGAAAGTACCACTCGGGTTTGATACCGGCAGGCGCAGGCGCAAACGGATCCGCTTTCTGGCCGAGCTCCCAAGGGAAGAAGACGGCCAGAACAGCCAGGAGGTTCAGCACGATCAGCCACAGCAAGAGATCCCGCAGCAGAAAATTCGGGAAGAACGGCATCGTCTTCTTTTCCGTATGCGGATTCGCTTCGGCATTCATGGGCTCGCTCATCCCTTGCCGTTGCACGAGCAGAAGATGTATCCCGAGGATAACAGTGAAGATCGCCGGAAAAACCGCTACATGGAATCCAAAGAAGCGCGAAAGCGTTGCCCCCGTTACGTCCTCGCCGCCTCGCAGAAAGACCATGATCGGCTTGCCGATCACCGGGATCACGCCTGGAATGTCGGTCCCGACTTTCGTAGCGAAAAACGCAAGCTCGTTCCAAGGTAGGAGATAGCCGCTGAAGCCGAACGCAAGCGCAAGGAAAAACATCAGCATTCCCGTTACCCATGTAATTTCCCGTGGCTTGCGGTACGCCCGCGCGAAATAGACACTGAACATGTGAATCATCGACGTGAGGATGAACAGATTTGCCGTCCAGCTATGAATCGATCGGATCAGCCACCCGAACTTCACCTTCGACATAATGAACTGAATGCTTTCGAACGCCAGCTCTTCGCTCCCCTTGTAATACAGCAAGAGAAGAATGCCGGTTACGACCTGAATGATGAACAGAAATAGTGAGACGCCGCCGAAATAGTACCAAACCGAGTGGGCATGGATCGGGACGTACTTCTTCCCCATGAACTCCATCAATCCACCAAGCTGAACGCGTTGGTCTATCCAGTCGTAAAGTCTCTTCCACATCCTTCTCAGGCCTTTCTGGAAATCAAAACGTCGTCGCCCTGGACAACGACGCGGAATGCATCCAGAGGTCGCGGAGGCGGTCCATCGATATTGCGGCCGGTCAGATCATATTTCCCATTGTGGCACGCGCACCAGATGACTCCCAAGTCCTTCCGGTACTGGACCGTACAATCGAGATGCGTACAGGTCGCGGAGAATGCAGCAAATTCCCCATCAGCCCTCCGGATGAGAATCACCGGCTTGTTCCCAAAGCGGACGATGGTACCGCTGTCCTTTTCGATGTCCTTGACCTTCCCCGCCTTCACACTTTTCACCTCGACCTCACCTTGTTTCGGCGGGGCAAGGTACGCCAGAATAGGATACACAACGGCCGCCAACCACGCGATCACACCTCCTCCGAGAAGATACCTCAGGAAGTCTCGCTTGCTCTGCTGAACTCGGTCGGTTGAGAATTCGCTCAACGTCAGCCCCTATTGACCGTTATGACAATCGCTGCAATTCATCTCTTTCCAGGCGTCACCGATGTCGACCGGATGGTGATAGTCAATGCCGCCAAGCGACAGGCGCAGCTTGTCCTTCTCGAACTGCTGCGCGAGGATCGTGTGGCACACGTTACAGTCCCTGGACAAGACTTTCCCATCGTCGGAGACATGTTTACCGTCATGACATCGAAAGCAGCCAGGATAGTACAGATGACCAATGTTATCCGTGAACTTCTTCCAACTCACGATCATCTCCGGGAAGTAATTGCGGCTGTAGATCTTTTGAACCTCGGTGACCGTCTGTTCGATTTGTGCTTTCTTCTTGACGGCAACCTCCGGATGATTCGTCGTGTAGAAATTTTGGATTATGCTACGGATGCTATCGAGTGCCGCTTGCTTCGAGCTATACTGAGCTTCCAGCGCCTGGACGGCGATACCCTTCACACTCGGGAGACCGGTATCAATCCAGCCCAAGGACATTACGTGATTGACTGAGCGCGCTGGAGGATGGTAGATGTGTGTGGGACGATTATGACAGTCGATACAATCCATTCGCCGCATCTGATAGTCCTTCAATTTCTCATCGCTCAGTGGGATCTCCGTGCTGCGATAGATGACCTCCTTCCCCTCAGCAGTGCGCGTACCGATCCACGGGATAATCTGCCTCGCGGAATCTGTGGGAACGTACGTTACCTCGTTGGCAATGTTCATATGCCAATGAATACCCGACGTAGGACCTGCCTCAATATTTCCTCCACCGATCTTCATCAGAAGCTCAAGCATCCAGTGAGTGTTCTCCTCGTCCGATAAGTAGTACGTATGCCTGCGGAGCTTCTCGCTGAAGAAATGTTTCGGCCAGTGGCATTGTTCGCAGGTCTCTTGTGCCGGACGGAGGTTTTCAATGGGCGTAGGAATAGGGCGAGGATATTTGTTGAACACCGTCGCATACACCTGATAGGCGCCGGAAAGCTTGGAACGAACAAACCATCCCGCCCCCGGACCGATGTGACATTGAACGCAGCCGACGCGGGCGTGCGGCGAGAACTGATAGGCTGTGTACTCTGGATCCATGACACCGTGACACAGGGTGCCGCAGAACTCGTCTGAGTCCGTGTACTCATATGCTTTGAAGCTCCCAAACGCGGAGAAGGCTAGCAGGAGAACCGCACCGACCAAAAAAAACGTAGAGGCTGCCCGGTGGTGTGGATTATTCAGATCAATTTGTGGAAGACGCAACCCATGCGGCTTGCCCGCTCGATCCTGCCGGTGCTCTCTCAGGATTCCAACGACAATCAGCAGAACACCGAGAATAAGAACGGAAGGCAGAATCACGAACGCAATGATGCCCATGTAGGGCTTCTGTTGATCTGCGACCAAGTCCAGAACCATCAGGAACAGGATGAGACCAAAGCTCACCGTTGCGATCGCTGCACCAATGAGCGTGAGTATGTTGTAGAACGATTCCGGGAAAAACCGCCTCATAGGTCAGCCGTCCGAGCTTCTTCTTGGTGGGACATATCCCCGTGCAATCGGGTGGGCAACGCTTGCTCGTGAATCTGTGAAATATAAATATTCTGAAAAGGACTATCTATAGGCAAACAGCATTGCATAGATTATCCAAATGACGATGCTGAATCCTAGCGCCAGGGCACACCAGCCAAAGATCCTCACCGCCCGTATCACGATGGGTGGATACGGATCGAGAAGATTTTCTTCCAATCGTCCAGACTTCACCAACGCGTCGTGTTCCGCAGGCTTGTCACGCTTCAGCTCCTCGAGAGACATCTGACCCGTGAAAATCACGATATCCATCGGAAATTTCTCGGGACGCAGATGCGTATTGAAGAAATGGACCGTGAAAATGAAGCCTACGGCGAGCAACGCCTCATCGCTGTGGATGATCGTCGCTACATTGATGAACCATCCAGGAATCAACTGGGTGAAGAACTCCGGAAACCAGAGCATCAATCCCGTTGAGCCGATAATGGCGATCCCCCAGAACACCGCAAAATAGTCGAATTTCTCCCAGTACGTCCACCGACCGTATTGAGGTCGGGGGCCCTTACCGAGGAACCATTTGATGTTCCCGACCAAATCGTGCAGGTCCTTCTTGTTGAAGAGCATCGAATCCGGCCCGAACAATAACGCGCGCCACGTGCCGTACAATTGGCGCTTCATCCGCACCAGGTCAACGATATGCACGATGAAAATCCCGATCATGAAGACGGCTGCGACCCGATGGATGTACCCGGCCGATTCGAAACCGCCGAAGAGACGAGACAGGAAGACAGCCCATCCTGTGTACGAAAACTTCAGGGTCATTCCGGTCAGCGCAAGGCTCATGAAGCTTATGATCATGATAATATGCAGTACGCGATTGAGGCGCTTGAAGCGCTGAAACTGCTTTCCGCCTTCTATCGCAAGGTCTCTACCGTGATCCTTGCTCCTCGGTCCCGTTTGTTCGAGCTGAACGGATGTCTCCATGGCCTGAATTACTTGATGGTAATGACTTCTTACGCATTTCGCGGCGCATCTGTAGGGCACGTGGGAGCCACAACAGAGTGTGGATGCCGCCGAACACGAATGTTCCGATGAGAAGCGACGTCATCCCCCAGAATGTCCAGAACAGGAACGGGTATTTCTCAGGATCGTGATGTGTCGCGTGCGTCAGGTATCCCGCAAACCGACGAGATGCGCCGGGATGACACTTCTGACACGTTGCGACAACATTGTCGCGACTCAGGTGTGACTGAGGATCCGAAACCGGCAGTATGTCGTGAGCTCCGTGG
>VGWB01000039.1 GCA_016873755.1 Ignavibacteria bacterium
TGTGCGGAGAGGGATTAGGGATAAGAAGACGCACGGCCGGAGATGTGAAAGGTATACACCTTTCCGTCAAGTAGAAGGGAATAATCTCCGGATCCGACGGAAGTTAGATCATATCGATACACCTTATCGTTGAGTTGGATGTGGCGGTCGTCGAGGATTGTAATATCGTGGGTTCCCGATTGCGTTGTAGCGCGATAGGTTGTAGTCACGATCGGAGGGTCTCCTTTCGCAGCGATTTCCACTTCGCGCTGCGCTTGGTGACACCGTTGTAGCTGCTGACAATGGGGGTCGTTTGCTGGTTGTGAGCGAGGATGGTGGCGAGGATCGCCGCCGCACGCTCATTCTCGGCACTTCTCCCCTGCTGTCGCGAGGCATAATGGTTATCCACGAAGCGGGTATTGATGTCACCGGATTGGAACGATGGGTGTCCCAGGACAAACTGACAGAACGGTATCGTTGACTTCACGCCTTCGATGACGAACTCCGAGAGAGCCCTCTGCATTGACGCAATGGCTTCGGAGCGGGAAGGGGCCCAGGAGATCACCTTCGAAAGGAGTGAATCATAGAAAACCGTGACTTCATCACCTTGCCGGAATCCGTTCTCTACCCGGATACGTCCCGCCGGAGGTTCGTACCGTGCGAGCGTCCCGGTCGACGGGAGGAAATTGTTCTCAGGATCCTCCGCGCATATCCGGCATTCGATGGCATGACCACGGCGGTGTACGTTCCTCTGTTTGATCGAAAGCCGCTCCCCTTCTGCTATGTGAATCTGTTCTTTCACCAGGTCGCACCCTGTGATTGCCTCCGTGACGGGATGTTCAACCTGCAGCCTCGCGTTCACCTCCAGGAAGTAGAACTTGCCTTGCTGATCGACGAGGAATTCCATAGTTCCTGCGTTCGTGTACCCCGCAGCCCTGGCGAGTGCGACGGCCGCGCTGCCGAGGGCTTCCCGCAGAGTCTCGTCGACCGCCGTGGAGGGTGACTCCTCAACGACTTTTTGATGTCGGCGCTGTATCGAGCATTCCCGCTCGCCGAGATAGATGATGTTGCCGAATTGGTCTGCGAGAATCTGCATCTCGATATGCCGCGGCGCTTCGAGGAATTTCTCGATGTACACTCTATCGTCGCCAAAAGCCGTCCTTGCTTCCGACTGAGCCGCTCGGAACGCCGACGGGAACTCGGTCGCGGAGGAGACGACGCGCATACCCTTTCCTCCTCCGCCCGCAGCTGCCTTGAGGAGAATAGGAAACCCGATCTCCGATCCCAAGCGAAGTCCATGCTCCTCACTGCTGATAGGATCGACGGCACCTGCAATCGTGGGAATTCCGAGTTTGCGGGCGATCTTCCTCGCTTCGGTCTTGTCTCCGATCAGCGAGATCGCTCCGCTGCCGGGTCCTATGAACCTGAGCCCTGCTTCCTCAACCCGCTTGGCAAACGACGCGTTCTCCGCGAGGAAGCCGTAGCCAGGATGGATCGCGTCGGCCCCCGCTTGCCGTGCAATGGTCAGCAGCTTCTCCTGGTCTAGGTAGCTTTGCGCGGGCGTGGTTCCTCCCAGTGGGTATGCCTCGTCCGCCATCAGAACATGGAGCAGTCGTCGATCGACATCGGAGAAAACGGCGACGGTGCTGATGCCCAACTCCTTGCAGGTTCTCATCACGCGCACCGCAATCTCTCCGCGATTCGCTATCAGGACCTTCCGGATGTGACGCTCTCCTGTTTTCACCGTCTGCCTTTTGTCTCTTAATCCAGTTCGACCACCGTTACTCCCGTTCCCCCTTCATTCCACTCACCGAGACGGAACGATTTCACGTGCGGGTAAATCTTCAGGAACTCGGCCACGCGCTTGCGCAGGGCGCCGGTGCCTTTTCCGTGGATGATGTCGACCCGGTGCAGGCCGGCTACAAGAGCATCATCGAGAAACCGCTGTACCTGTGTAACGGCTTCCTCACCCAGCATGCCGCGCAAATCGATCTCCGTCTTTCCTTCAGGTGTGTAGAGAACCTCCGGGGGCGCAAAAGTACGGAGTCCCTTGCTGCTTACCTTTGTCAGGTTTTGGAGTTTCACACGAACTCTCGCGTTTCCTGACAACACGGTGGCGAAGGCGCCTTTGATCTCGAGAATCTCCCCAAGCTGGGATGCATCTTGGAGCCGCACCACATCGCCAACTCGTAGATCTTCAGGGGTGGGCGGCTGCGCGGGCGAATCCAAGGAAGCGATCTGCTCCTGCAGGCGCTGAACGTCTTCCCTTGCCGTCCGAACAGTTGCCTTCTCTGCGGCCGATTCGCGAATCTCTCTGATCGTTTTTTCAATCAGCGCCTGAGCACCTTTGACGATATCTTGTGCCTCATCGACAGCTTTCCTGCGGATGGCTTGAAGCTCTTTCCGTAGATCCCGCATCTTTTCGTCGTACGTCTGCACAAGGGAATCCAAGCGGTCACGCTCAGCGGAGACGTGACGCAACTGGTCGCGATATTCCTGTGATTGGCGCTCGAGGTCGCTGAGGAGCTGTTCCAGTTTGACTTTCGTGTCGCCGACGAGTTCTCTCGCTAGACCGATAATGTGCCAGGGCAACTCGAGTCTTCTGGCCAGCTCGAGCGCGTAGCTACTGCCGGGAATTCCCGATCGGAATCTGTATGTCGGTTTGAGGGTCTCGTGATCAAACTCCAAGGAGGCATTCATCACGCCGGGAGTTTCGTGCGCAAACGCTTTGAGCATGCCGTGGTGGGTTGTGGCAATCGTGATGGCGGCGCGGAGAGTAAGATCCTTCAGGACGGAGGCGGCAAGCGCTCCCCCCTCCGCGGGGTCGGTGCCGGCGCCGATTTCGTCGATGAGCACCAGACTGTTGTTGTCTGCATGGCGAAGGATCTCACGGAGACTTAGGAGATGCGAGCTGTACGTGCTGAGATCGTTTTCGATGGATTGGTCATCACCGATGTCGACGAAGATCTGCTTGAAGACGCCGCATTCAGATTCGGGCGCGGCAGGAATATGAATCCCGGCCTGCGTACAGAGCGCCAGCAGCCCGACCGTCTTCATCGCGACGCTCTTGCCGCCAGCATTCGGACCCGTTATGACCATTGTTAGGGTACCGTCTCCCAACTGCAAGTCGAGTGGGACGACCTCCTCTCGGCGGTGGCGCTGCAGCAGCACCGGATGCCGAGCCTGGACCAGCCGCAGCCGTGGTGAATCGGCAACAGCAGCCGCACTGCCCAGGATCTCGATGGAATATTTCGCCTTCGCAGCAATGAGATCGAGCGCGGCCAGCGTTGACAGGGTGGCTTCTAGGTTGGGCCGGATTTCCTTGACCTGCTCGGTCAACTGCGCGAGAATCCGAGAGATTTCACGTTGTTCGCCAAGGTGGAGTTCCGTGAGCGCATTGTTCAGGTCCAGCGTCTCCGCCGGCTCGATGAAGACCGTGGCGCCGCTTGCAGAGCTGGAGTGAATGAACCCGGGCACGTGGTTCTTGTGTTCGACCTTCACCGGGATCACCATGCGGCCATCGCGCGTGGTGATGATTTCTTCCTGCAAGAATTCCTTCTCGGACACTCTTTTCAGAATGGATGAGAGTCGCTTGCGCAGCGCGTCGGCGGTGCTGATCATGTCCTGGCGAATGCGCAGTAGCTCCTTGCTCGCAGAGTCGCGAATTCTAGCCTCTTCGTCGATGCACTCGAGGATATTGTACTCAACCACCTTATCGTAAAGAAGTTCTGCGGCAAGTGCGGCAACGCGCGGGTAGCTCTTCTGGCGTTTCGACAGAAAAGCCGCTGTCAGGCGTGCGGCGCGCAACGTGAGTGCGATGTCCAATAACTCCCGACCCGTCAGGATGTGGTTTTCAATGGCAGCTTTCTTGAGAGCCGGAAGTATGCTCTTGATGCCGTCGAGGGGAAGACCTCCCTCGACAATAAGAAGCTCTTTCCCTTCTGAGACTCTCTGAAGCTCAAGGCGGATAGTTTCTGCATTGTCGAAAGGCTTAAGAGAAGCTGCGCAGGCGCGCCCCGGCTCAGAGACAACAAGTTGCTGCAGTCGGTCGAGGATCTTGTCGAATTCGAGCTTCTTTATCGCCGTCGTGAAATCAGCCATCAGCGGAACTCAGCCGTCACTCCTGTGGTTTCTGGGCAGTTGAATCTGGCTTGGTTTCGCCAGGAGCGGTGAGCTGCTCAACCGATTCCTGCCCTGAGGCGACGAGATTGGAGAGATAATCCTTGATAACCGGTGCAATCGACACAACGGGACGATACAGCCGGGAGTCCCAGATAAGCCTGCGGGAAGGAGGACCCTGCAGGGTGAAGATCATGAACATGATGCTGACCATCAACACCCCTTGAGCGATACCGATCACCGAACCGATAATCCGATCCACGATCCCGCCGATCCTGTAGTTGTGTGCCAGAAATCTGTAGAGGACAATTTGGAGAACGAAGATGATGAAGAAAACCGTGAAAAAAGCGGTCATCGGTGCTGTTGCCGGTTGTGCGTTCGACAGATCGATGAGGAGCTTGGCGACGTCTTGCATCAAGAAATGCGCTATGAACATCGCCAGTATCGCGACGACGATTGCCACGAGTTTTCGTACGAGCCCATCGCGGAATCCGAGAGCAGCAAATCCGATGATGGGAAAAAGTATGAGCAGGTCCATTATCATGGCTGAACTCCCAATTTTGCCTTCACTAGTTCCTGAACCAACTTTCCTTCGACTTTCCCCTTGAGCTCTTTCATGGCAAGCGGCATCACCTTTCCGAAGTCTTTCGCAGAGGTTGCCCCAGTCTCCATGATGATCTTCTGGACGACCTGCTCGGCCTCTTCCCTGCTGAGCTGCTTGGGGAGATACGCTGTGATGATCTCGACCTCTCGGCGTTCTCGAGCTGCGAGATCGTCTCTCCCACCCTTTTCGTAAAGCTCAATCGCCTCTTTTCGTTTTTTGATGGCCGTCGTGAGGACCGACAGCTCATCGTCGGCGCTGATCTCCTTGTCCGTTCCGCGCTTCGTGAGATCGATTATTCCCGCGCGCAGCATCCGGAGCGTTTCCAGTCTTGTTCTGTCACCTGAGCGTAACGCTTCCTTCAGGTCGTTGCTGATTCGTTCGTTAAGGGTCATTGCCCGGGCTCACACAAAACGAAAAAGGCAAGCGCAAAGAATCGCTTGCCTGGCTGCGTCGATCATTGGGATACAGAGTCTGTTTTCGTCGTCTCTCGTCGCAATCTGTCACAGTGAAAAATATCGAAACCCTTCCAGAAAATCAACAAGATTTGTTACACGCCTCCGTAGGCTTTGATTGTTGTGCCGGTGATTGCTCCTGCTGCCCACGAACAGAGGTAACACACGAGATCCGCGATCTCTTCCGGTTTCACCCACTTGCTGGAATCCTCATCAGGCATGGACGTAAGATTCGCGGGTGTTACAATGATGCTTGGCGCGATTGCGTTGACGGTAATACCGGTTCCTTTGACGTCTTGAGCGACGATCTCCGTGAGCAGCGAAACCCCGGCCTTCGAAATCGCATAGGGAGCTCTACCTGCTGCGGGGCTCAGCCCCACCATTGCGGAGATGTTGACAATTCGGCCGTAGGGCTGTCCCTGCATCCGCCGTAAAGCCTCGCGTGTGGAGAGAAACGCCGACTTCAGGTTTATGTTCATCATAAGGTCCCATTCGGACATCGACACTTCCGTCAGCGGTTTCCTCGGAAGAAACCCGCCGACGGTATTCACAACGATGTCGATATGCGCTGCTTTTGTGAGGAGAGCATCGTACAGACTGACGACCTGGGATTCGTCCGTCACGTCGGCCTTGACAAGAGTCAGTCGATTTCTCAACGGCTCTGCGAGCAAGGCCAATTCCTTCTCCAGCAGATACGATGCGAAGACGGTGGTTCCCTCTTCCGTTAAGCGCTGAGCGATAGCAGATCCAAGGGCACCGGTGCCGCCGGTGATGAGCGCATACTTGCGTCGAAGCGTCATGTCGGTCTCCAGAATTGTGATCCTCAGGATGTGAAGTCAGCGGCGGAAGCGGTTCACGATCCACGCAACAGAGAGGATAATGAACCCGGTGGCAACGGTGGCCGGACCTGCCGGAGGGTCCAACTTGAACGCGAAATAGAGTCCTAGAAAACCGACAGCCAGCCAGAAGATGTTGCGTACCTTCTTCGCCAAGAGAATGGCCGTGACCGCCGGAATCACAAGAAATCCAAAGACAAGAACATCACCAACAACTCTCGTCGCTACTGAGACGACAAGGCCAGCCGTCATGTAGAAGACAAGAAGTATTGCCATCGCAACGATGAATGTGATACCCAGTACGCTATCTCGAGGGATCTTCCTGCTCTGGAGTAGCCGGGCAACAAGGAGAGTGACAAGAACCGTGAGGAAGATTGAGCCGAACACTGGTTCGACCTCAATGACGGGAAGATGAGCAAGTGCTATCCCCGCCACCGCTACTTGCGTCATTGTCGCGCCGACGAACACGACACGCATCGACACTAGATACACTCCTACATACGCGCAGAGGGCTCCTGCAATGATGCTCCCCATCAACGCATACGGGAATTCTGTCACGATGATGTGGAAGATCTGGGCGTCAGACATTCTTTCCTCCTGCGATCACGACCTTGTTCCCCAAGAATTCTCTGACTCTGACAGGTATGTTGTAGATATGGGAGAGATTCGATTCTGTCAATATCTCTCCAACGGTACCGACCTGAAAGAGGTTCTGCTCCACGAGCATGATCTTCTTCACATAGTTGGCCACGTCGCCCAGGAGGTGACTGACCATGATGATCGTCAAGCGATCCGATTCGTGAAGCTTCCTGATCGGCTCGAGGATCGCCGTGCGAGATGTGGGGTCCATTCCGTTGGTGGGCTCATCAAGAATGAGAACCTCGGGTTCGGCGGCAGGCGCGCGAGCGATGAGGGCCCTCTGTTTCTGTCCTCCGGAGACCCCGTTGTACGAGAGCGACGCAAGGTCTGCAATATCGACATGATCAAGCGCGTTGCGGACGCTGGTGCGGTCAGCTCTGGATAGAAGCCGGAAGTGGCCCACGCGACGGTAGCCGCCCATTAACACAACATCTCTGACCGTGAAGGGCATGATTTGCTCAACCAAGTCTCTTTGCGGCACGTAGCCGATCCGCAACCGTTCGCTCCCCTGCTCCCCGACGATCACCTCTCCCTGCAACGGCTAGAGTTTGCGTGGTGTGTCCGTCGCGTCAGCGCGTCAACGAGTCCAGGGCCACCGAGGAGGCTGCCTGACAGAGGATCCAGGCTCGAGATGCTCGGCCGCTGAGAATATCCGCAGTGAGCCTGATGTAGAACAGATCACCCGTCGGAATGACATAGCTTACCGAAATGCCAAGGTCGTTGAGCCCCTCCTCTCCCAGGAACCGCTCGAGGCTCACAGGTTTCGAAAGAAAAGGCCACGCGTGAGGGTGTGACGTGTTGAGCCTTCCATATTCGGCAAGGTACTTGCCGACGCGAACGTTCAGGTCGAGAGGAAGCCGGCGAAGAAGGGTTGCGTAGACTTCTTTAAGCTCGAATTCTTCAAGGGTGAAGACGGGCCTGCTGAACTCTCGCCGGGCAGGCAACTCTGCTCCGTCATCAGATTCTATCCTGCAGCGAGGTATGACGCTGATGCCGGGATTCAGCACGGACTGTGCAGGGACGTGTATTGTCCATGACGCGACCCAGAATATGAGAAGGAATTGGCGGCTATTGATCGTGTTCATCCTTGTTCCCTTTGGCGGCAGACCGGGATTAAGCCGATGTGGATCTCACTGAGAGCACATGCACGCTCTCGGCGAGACAGACACTACGCAGCTGCCAGGGGTGGACCCCGCTTCTAACAAGCGTCATAGTGATGTGAGAAATCAGTGCGACGATCAGCAGATGGTACGCCAAACCAGAAGCGCAGGTCGATGAAGGACGGCGTCGCGGGCACGTTTTCGGTCGTCAGAATCCCGCGAGGACACAGAGGGCAAGGATCCACCGATGAGATGTCCTGACGGATTTCGTTGTCGCTACAGTTGTGTGTAGTGATCGCTATCGGCGAGTCGGCTTCTGCAGAGGCATGTGAGTGCCAGGACTGTAAGACGCTTGCCGCGTGCAAGTTCAGGATGACCAGTAAGCTGGTTAACACTCTTCGCACGATGCTTCGCTCCAGTGACTCAGGTTAAGTACGCGGTGCCCGACACGCAAGCACGCCTCTGAATATTGCATCTCAGATGAAGAACAGGTACCTTGGAAAGAAATCAAGTCGCATCTGATCATGAAAACCAATATCCTCGCAATTCTGTTCCCGCTCGTTGCGGGCTTTGCAGCGGCTCAGACTGAAGCTGATCTGGCTGTGGGAACAGCTGCACCCGACTTCTCTCTCCCTTTCCCTACAAAAGACTCGATGTACCGGACCCCGCTCAACTTATCTGCGCTCATAGGAAAGAGCGCCATCATCCTGGCGTTCTATCCGGCGGATTGGAGCGCCGGATGCACCAAGGAGGTCTGTACTCTTCGCGACAGCTTCAGCGGCCTTCAGGATCTGAACGCGGAGGTGCTGGGGGTAAGCGGAGACTACGTTTGGTCGCATCACGAATTGGCGAGCGGCAGGAGCTTTCGGATCCGGCTTGAGGTGATTGATTCCGTTTTCGATCCGGACGATAATCGGACCTACGTTCAGAACCGGTGCTGAAACGCTCCGACGAATTTTCCAATGCGCCACTTGTTCGACAATTACTAACTGATGTTACGCAGGGATGGCCGTCGCACCGCAACTTGTAATCAGTCGTGTGATGACCACACACCCCTGCATCCCCTCTCCCCCACACACGAAGCCGTCGCTACAGAGGGGACTGATTGCGCCAAGATATGTGGGATGGTACAGTCCACGCTTCATACGCCCCCTCTCGAGCGTTGGGCAGCGGGATGAGAGAGGGTCGTAGAGGGGTGTGTTATCTAACAAGTAATCCAACATTCTTGCCCCTTGCGTAACATCACTTACTAACTGCTGCCGAGCGATAACCATGATATCGAAGACCCTGTGTATCGTTTTGTTCGGATGTTTCGCTGCGAGCCAGTCGGTGGCCAACGGGCCTGATTCGCTCCGACATCCCGACGAGAAGCGTATCCGCAACATCCGAAAGCTTACGTCCGGTGGGACGAATGCTGAGGCGTATTTCTCGTTCGGAGACGACCGACTTATTTTCCAGTCAACACGCCCACCCTACCAGTGCGACCAGATCTTCACGATGAAACTGGACGGCTCACAGCAACGTTTGGTCAGCACAGGCAAGGGACGAACAACCTGTGGGTACTTCTTTCCGGGCAATCGGCGGATCCTCTATGCCTCCACTCATGGCCATGGCGATGACTGTCCTCCACCGCCCGATAGATCCAGGGGATATGTCTGGGGCGTTTTCAACGCCTACGATATTTACACGGCGGATGCCGACGGCTCGAACGCGCGCTTGCTGACGGCGAGCAACGGCTATGACGCTGAAGCGACCATAGCACCGAACGGCAGGAAAATCGTCTTCACCTCGTCGCGCGACGGCGACTTGGACCTGTACACCATGAATCTCAACGGGACGGGAATCCGTCGGATCACGACGGAACTCGGCTACGACGGCGGGGCGTTCTTTTCGTGGGACGGCAGGAAGATCGTTTACCGCGGCTATCACCCGAAAGATAGCACCGAAGTTGGCGAATACAAGGCGCTGCTTGCGGAACAACTGGTGAAGCCGGCAAAGATGGAGATCTTTGTTTGCGATGCGGAGGGACTTGTTCATACGCAGCTCACCAACAACGGCGCAGCCAACTTCGCCCCCTTTTTTCACCCAAGCAACAAGAAGATTATCTTTGCTTCCAACATGAATGATCCGCGCGGAAGGAACTTCGAGCTCTACCTGATGGACACCGACGGCTCCAACCTCGAGCAGATCACCTTTGGTGGACATTTCAACTCCTTTCCGATGTTCACACGAGACGGGAAGAAGCTTGTCTTTGTTTCTGACCGTTATGCACAAGATCCGTACGAATTCAACGTGTTCATTGCAGATTGGGTTCATTGAGTTGGGCATCCTGTAGCGAGGAAGCACGGAGACGCCCTGTCATGAAGCTGAAGGAGAAACGTGTTGTCATCACGGGTGGCTCAAAAGGCCTCGGACGCGCTCTCGTGCTGCGTTTCGCAACTGAGGGTGCGTGGGTTGCCACCTGTGCTCGATCGGAGGACGAGCTGCGGCGTCTCTTGCTTGAGTTGAGCTCCAGAGACGTGCGCGCTGTCGTGCTGCAATGCGACATCTCCGATCCGGAGCAAGTCTCTCAATTCGCGTGGAAGGTGTTGGACAACTTTGGTACTATTGACGTTCTCGTCAACAACGCGTCCATCTTGGGGCCCCGGATTGACATTGTCGAATTCACGAAGCCGACGTGGGACCGCGTCATCGATATCAATGTCCACGGTATGTTTCACGTGACCAAGGCGTTCCTGCCTGCCATGATACGACAGGGATCGGGATCGATCATCAATGTGAGCTCTTCTGTCGGCAGAGCCGGGCGTGCGCAGTGGGGCGCGTACGCGGTTTCGAAATTTGCGATGGAAGGTTTCACCCAGACGCTGGCCGACGAAATGAGGCACCATAACATCCGGGTCAACTCCGTCAATCCAGGCGCGATGAAGACGGATATGCGCCATCAAGCCTATCCGGCTGAGGATCGTTCAAAGCTCAGGTCACCGGAGGAGGTTACCGATGTTTTTGTGTATCTGGCTTCCAACGAGAGTCGCGGAATCACAGGTCAGTATCTTGAAGCCCAACAGTCTGAGAAAACCTTAACGGATATCCTATGAAACGGATCCTGCCAGCCCCTTTCCTTCTTGCTCTCGTCCTCTCTTTTCATCATTCCGCCGCGCGAGCTCAGTCGAATCCGGAAGTGACCGCGGCCGAACTGCTCAAGCACGTGAGATACCTCGCGTCCGACCAACTTGAAGGGCGCAAGGCGGGATCAAAGGGAGCTGAGCTGGCGGCTCAGTACGTAGCGAACGAGTTCAAGCGCTACAGTTTGAAGCCGCTCGGTGACCAGGGAACATACTTCCAGAGCTTTGAGTTTGTGGCGGGCATTGAGCTGGGAGTGCTGAACACGTTGAGTTACACCTTCCGCGGGCGATCGACGTCAACCGTTGTAAACAGAGATTTCCGCCCACTGGGATTCTCTTCCAGTGAGTCGTTCACTGGCGATCTTGTCTTTGCGGGATACGGCATTTCCGCACCGGGCAACAATTACAATGACTATGACGGTATCGATCCACAAGGGAAGGCTGTGCTTGTTCTCCGCAATGCTCCGCCCTCAGACTCGACGCGTAATTTCACTCAGTTCTCCTCGCTCCGCTACAAGGCGGCGAAAGCTCGCGAGCTCGGGGTCAAGGCACTGGTCATCGTCACCGGCCCGGCAGACTCCGACACCGACGAACTCCTCAAACTGAGCTACGATCAATCGACTGGCAACGCCGGAATTCCCGCAGTCCACGTCACGCGGAAGGTTGCCGATGAGCTCCTGCGTCCCACAGGCAAGACGATCAGTGATCTGGAGAAGCGAATTATTTCGACCGGAACACCACAATCGACGCCTGTGGCTGGAGTCACTTTGTCCATGACAGTGGAGCTCAAGGAGATCAGGCAAAGTACGAAGAACATCATCGGATACCTTGAGGGCAACGATCCGCTACTCAAGGACCAGCTTGTTATTCTTGGAGCTCATCACGATCACTTGGGGTTTGGGGGCGAGGGTTCAGGGTCGCTGAAGCCTGATACGGTTGCTGTTCACAATGGGGCTGATGACAACGCGTCCGGCACCGCGGGGCTGCTGGAGCTGGCTCAGGCATTTGCAGTCAGCCAGGGATCCCTCAAACGAAGCATGCTTTTCATCTCATTTGCGGGCGAAGAGATGGGACTGCTCGGCTCTGCACACTACGTGAAAAATCCGACCGTCCCGCTGGAACGCGCAATCGTTATGATCAACATGGACATGATCGGGCGTCTGAACCATCGGGCGCTGCTCATTGGGGGGATCGGGACCTCTGCAGGATTCGAGGATCTCGTGAACAAGCACAACGCGGATTCTGCCTTTGTCTTGAAACTGACCAAGGATGGCTTCGGTCCAAGCGATCACGCGTCGTTCTATGGAAAACAGATACCGGTTTTCCATTTTTGGACCGATCTCCACCCGGATTATCACCGGGCGTCCGACGATTACGACAGAATCAACTACGAAGGGATGGAGCAGGTTGCGCGATACATCTGGAAGATTGCCAGCGATCTTGGCGAAGCACCCGACAAGCCGCAGTATGTTGCTGTCGCTGCCCCGCGCCCGATGGGCCGGAGCACGCGGGTGTATATGGGTACCATACCGGACTTTGGAGGAGAGAGCGAAGGGATGAAGATTTCCGGAGTGCGCGAAGGGAGTCCGGCCGCAAAGGCGGGACTTCAGGGTGGTGATGTTATCATCAAGTTTGGAAAAGTTGACGTCAAGAACCTGTACGATTTCAGCTACGCACTCGGCGAATACAAGCCCGACGATGAGGTGGACATCGTCGTGAAACGCGGCACGGAAATCAAGACGATGAGGGTAAAACTGGAGAAGAGGAATTGATGGCGGGGAACGAACAGCCCCGGGCCAGTCGTCCGAGGCTGTTCGTCGAAATCATGAGTCGACTTCCAGCAAGGTCACATATTTCGCCTTTCCGTTCTTGAGGTAAGCCTCCAGCCGATTGACTAGCTCCTCGCTTTTCTCATCGAGGTCATCTTCCAGAGCGTCGTACTCTTCCATCGAATTGCAGATGAACTGTTCGACGAATGAGTTCTTCTTGCCTTTTTGCTCGAAGACGGTGTAGTTCTTCCTCCGGATCTCTCGGAAGCGGGTCGTCATCTCCTTTACTAGTTCCAGGTATTCTGCACGCTTCTCTGGATCAACATCGTAGGATATCTGTAGGATCACTTTCGCCATGATGACCTTTCTCAGGTTGGTGTGGGTGCGGGTTCCTATTCGTAATCTCTCAGCGCCTGACGGACTTCTTTCTCGCTCATGCCGAAGTAGTGGCCCAGTTCGTGAAAGAGCACCTCGACGATCCGCCGCTCAATGTCCTCCTCCGTCCTGCACTGCTGCTCGATGTTCCTCTGATACAGCGTGATCTTGTCCGGTGTAACAGGGTACATGCCGTACCACGTGCCGCGAAACTTCAAAGGGACACCCTGGTACAGACCAAGAAGGTTATACCTCCCTGCCTTCGAACGACCAAGAGCCTCATCGGAAGGATAGTCTTCCACCACGATCTGGACGTTCTCAACCTTTCTCTTGAAAAACTCCGGAAGACTATCGAACGCGCGTTGCGCAATCTCCTCAAATTGCTCCCGTGTCACTCCATCTCCCTCCGTCAAGCTCAGGCATTCGTCCAAAGAATCGTTTGCGATGCCGCAAAGAACAGACCGGCACCGATCAACCCGACCGTTAAGATAACCACGAGGACGGATTTAAATACTCCCAACCGGTGCCCCACCTTCGTTCCAACGATTGCCAGCACAAGGCTCCACAATGCTAGGAGAGCATCGATTCCGACAAGAAGCACATACGAGACCGGCTTAAGTGTGTACGGCGGTGGATTTGAAGTGAAGAAGTACATGCCGAAGGTGAGAAGTTCAATCGGAAGTAAAATCACAAGTGAAATGCCGATCGGTATCAGCGAGTACGCAAGAAGCGCCATTGAGTCGCGCCATCCGGCTGCACCCCCGAATACCCTTGCGACCAGGTGATATGCAAGTGTCAGAACGACCGCAGTGACTGCGCCGAGTCCAAGCCCCACGAGCAATGCCCACGGGAGCAGGTCGAGCAAAGTATCAAACCTGGTGCCGAGCTTGAAGTACCAGAATGCCGTGAACGATAAGCTGATTCCGAACAACGAAAAAAGAAGCAGCGAGAAGTTCTTGTGCTCCGCGAGGACAATTTGTCGGAAGGTGACACGCGGGGACTCGAGGATTTTCCATGCAGTCTGGAACAGGTCGAGATTGGGTACTCGATTCTGCAGGAACGCTTTGCACTTTATGCAGGTCGTCGCAAAATCATCGTTTTCTGCAAGGCAAACCGGGCAAGTGATCATTGCGTAGGGGGCTTTGACGGTTTCTTCGAGCAATTTATGAAGATTGACCTTGGAATGCAATGACTTTTTCGATGCTCGGTCGGCTCGTCGTCGGAAAAACCCTCCTATTTCATTTCGAATTTTGCAGTGAAATGCCTAAGCACCGGTGCTTCTTCCACGATCCGGAAGCCGCGCAACTCGTTGCGTCTCGCGTATACCTCTTGGACAACTTCTATAACGTAGTCAATATGGCTTTGTGTGTACACTCGACGCGGAATTGCGAGCCGCACAAGCTCCATGGGCGGCGACATCAATTTGCCTGTGGAATCATACTTGCCAAACATCACGCTGCCGATCTCTACAGTACGGATCCCGCCAACGCGGTACAGCGCGCAGACGATGGCCTGACCCGGATATCGGTCGGGCGGAATGTGATCGGCAAACCGCTTAGCGTCCAGATAGATGGCGTGTCCCCCGGGGGGCTGAACCATCGGCACTCGGGCTGAGGCCAGTCTCTCACCGAGATATCCGACTGAGCGAATTCGGTACGTCAGGTAGTGCTCGTCCAGGACCTCGTCGAGGCCCTGGGCAATCGCTTCGAGGTCGCGTCCCGCAAGGCCCCCGTAGGTTGTAAAGCCCTCCGTAACGATCAGGAGATTCCGGGCTTTTGAGGCCAGTGCCCCGTCGGTGAGGGCCAGGAATCCCCCCATATTGACCAATGCATCCTTCTTGGCGCTCATCGTGCAGCCATCCGCGTAGGAGAACATCTCCCGGGCGATCTCGCGTACTGACTTGTCGGCATACCCGGGCTCTCGCTTCTTTATGAAGTACGCATTTTCGGCGAAACGGCAGGCATCGAGAAACAGTGGAATGTTGTATCGGCGAAGGAGCTTCTTGGTTTCGCGGATGTTGGCCATCGATACCGGTTGGCCGCCACCCGAGTTGTTTGTCACCGTTATCATGCACAGAGGAATGTTCTCAGCTCCAACTCTCTCGATGAGTGCGCGCAGGCCCTCGATATTGATGTTCCCCTTGAAATCAGCGATGAGTTCAGGCTTCTTTCCTTCCTCCGTGGGAAGGTCCACCGCCTCGGCACCTGTGAATTCAACATTTGCGCGCGTCGTGTCGAAGTGGGTATTGTTCGGAATGTACTTCCCTTTTCCGCCCGTGATGGTGAAGAGGATCTTCTCCGCAGCCCGCCCTTGATGGGTCGGGATGATGTGTTCGAAACCGGTCAGAGCCCGGATGGTCTTCTCGAAGCGAAAGTAGCTGCGAGAACCCGCGTATGCTTCATCTCCCTCCATCATGCCGGCCCACTGTTTAGCGCTCATTGCCGCTGTTCCACTGTCGGTAAGTAGGTCGATCAGGACATCATCCGCGTGAATGAGGAACGGATTGTAGAAGGCGTTCTTGAGTATCTGTTCCCGCTCTTCCTTTGTGGTGAATCGGATCGGTTCAACGGATTTGATCTTGAAAGGTTCGATGATGGTCTTCATGACGATTCCCGCTTGAGCTCCTGCAACACGTCAATGGTTCTTTTCCAATGGTTGTTAATGAACAGCGCGTGATGGGCCGCAAGCCGGATACACCCTCCTCGGTCGATCACGTACGTGACACGCTGCATCGCACGACCACCCATCCACACTGCGTCGTACTGCCGGGCCAGTTCGAGGGCCGGGTCGGCGGCCAGCGGGAATGCAATGCTGTACTGCCGTGCGAATTCCCTGTGAGTTTCCACGGAGTCCGGACTCACGCCAATGATGGCCGCGTTGAGTCTCGAGATTGTGTTGAAATGGTCTGTGAACGCACACGCCTCCTTCGTACAGCCGATGGTGAAGTCTCTGGGATAGAAATAAAGGACAACATGACGCTTGCCCAGTTCGTCACATAGTCGGAAGGTCTCACTGGTATGGAGAGTGACTTCGAAATCCGGAGCTTGCTGGCCAACTCGAAGCATAGAGGCGATGAGGAAACGGGAAGTTCTTCTGCTGGAGGATCACGGTCCGCGCATCACAACGGCTATTCCGAATCGTACTGGATGATCGAGAAGATGTCATGTCCTTTCAAATGGTTCCTTCCGTTGAGAAAGCTCAGCTCGACCAGGAACGAAACGCCGACGATCGTACCCCCCAGCCGCTCAACGAGTCTACAAGCAGCCGAAATTGTTCCGCCGGTTGCCAGGAGGTCATCATGCAGAAGGACGCGGTCTCCCGGATGGATTGCGTCGGCGTGGATTTCAATCGCATCCCTCCCGTACTCAAGCGCGTATTCTTCCTGAATCGTCTGCGCAGGAAGCTTGCCGCGCTTGCGCAACGGGATGAATCCTGCCCCAAGACGAAGGGCAAGAGCAGCCCCCAAGATGAATCCCCGGGCCTCTACGCAAGCGACCTTGTCTATCTGTGCGTTCCTGTATTTCTCGTGAAAGACATCAACGGTTTCGCGAAAGGTGCCAGGATCCTTCAACAAGGTCGTGATATCGCGAAAAACGATCCCTTTCTTGGGGAAGTCAGGTACGTTTCGTATCGCTGCAGCGAGCTTGTGCAAGTGCCGACTTTCGCTTTGTTGATTGACTTGTTTCGTCGGATGACCCTTTCACCATTTCATCGGTTCTTTCTTCAGAAACGCCTCGATTCCCTTCTTGCAGTCATCTGTCATGCGCGTGAGCGCGTTAAGGTTCGCTGCGTAGCTCAGCGCGTCTGTGGTGGACATCCCATGGATCCGTGAGAGAAGCTCCTTGATGAGACCGAGCGATGAGGTGCTGCAGCTTCTGACGATCTCCGAGGCGAGAGAAAGGCCGAACTGATCAAGCTCTGTTTCAGGAACAACGTGGTTCACGAGTCCGATTTTGTGCGCTTCGTCGGCAGATATGATGTTGCCGCGTAGCGTCAGTTCACGTGCGCGCCCCTCTCCTATTCGGCGGACAAGAAAAACCGACACGATGGCAGGGATGAAACCGATTCGGGCCTCCGTGTAGCCAAATCGGGCTGTTTCCTTTGAAGCAACGATCAGATCGCACACGGTGGCCAAGCCGCATCCGCCTGCCAGGGCATTTCCCCGCACGAGAGCGATGACAGGCTTTCGTACGGTATAGATCTGCAGAAACAGCCTCATCAGAGTATTGGAATCTTCCTGGTTCTGATTGAAGTCGAACTTGGACATTCGCTGCAGGTAGGCCAGGTCGGCCCCGGAGCAGAAGGACTCCCCCTCTCCGTTCAGAAGGACCACCTTCGTTTCGGTATCTTTTTGAGCGGCTTGAAAAGCGGCAGTCAATTCCGCGACCATGAGGTCGTCTAGAGCATTGTGTTTCTCCGGGCGGCTCAGCGTTACGGTGCAAATACGTTGTTCGACGCAGTATTTTATGCGGGTGAAGTCCATCGGTGGCTGTCGGGGTGATGCCAAAGTAGCAAGAAGCGGTCTGAAATGCAAGGAATCGGGTTCGTACAAAAAAAATCCCGACCTCGGGGTCGGGACGCTTCTGCAAGCACGGATTCGACGACTCTCAGGCGTCATAGTACAGCATAAACTCGAACGGATGAGGCCTCAGCTGAATCGATTTGACCTCCTTGTCTATCTTGTAGTCGATCCACGTCTCGATGAGATCTTCGGAAAAGACGTCGCCGCGAAGCAGAAACTCGTGTTCATTTCTCAATGCTTCCAGTGAGTCCGCCAGAGAAGCCGGTGTTGAGGGGACACCGCGCAACTGCTCCGGGGTCATATCGTAAATATCCTTGTCGAGCGGCTTGCCGGGATCGATCTTGTTGATGATGCCGTCAAGCCCTGCCATCAGCATTGCAGCGAATCCGAGGTAGGGATTGCACGTCGGGTCCGGGCATCGAAACTCGATTCGTTTCGACTTCGGGTTGGATGAGTACATGGGGATGCGAATCGAAGCGGACCGGTTCCGTTGGGAGTACGCGAGGTTGACCGGAGCTTCGAATCCGGGTACAAGACGTTTGTACGAATTGGTCGTCGGATTCGTGAAGGCGCAGAGCGCCGGTGCGTGTTTCAAGAGACCCGCGATGTAGTACATTGCCATCTCGCTCAAGCCGGCATAACCGTTCCCTGCGAAGAGCGGCTTGCTTCCCTTCCAGAGGCTCTGATGGACATGCATACCCGAGCCGTTGTCACCAAAAATGGGCTTGGGCATGAACGTGACCGTTTTCCCATATTTCTTTGCCACGTTCTTGGTTATGTATTTATAGACCAGGTAGTTGTCGGCCATTTTCGTGAGCACGTCACGCCGCATATCGATTTCGGTTTGACCTGCCGTTGCCACCTCGTGATGATGGACCTCAACCGGAATTCCGACAGATTCAAGTGTCAAGACCATGTCGGATCGTATGTCCTGGAGGCTGTCGATTGGTGCCGCCGGGAAATAACCCTCCTTGAAACGGGGCTTATGGCCGAGATTTTGCTTCCCGTTCGATCCGCTGTTCCAGAATCCTTCCTCTGAGTCGAGATAATAATATCCGAAGTGATGCGACTGATCGAAGCGGACGCTGTCGAGAATAAAGAATTCCGGTTCAGGTCCGAACAATGCCGCGTCGGCGATCCCTGTGGACTTGAGGTACGATTCTGCCTTCTTAGCGACGTGACGAGGATCCCGGGAATAACTCTCATGGGTGATAGGGTCAGCGATATCGCACGTAAGGCTCAGCGTCGGAACGGCGGTGAAAGGATCGAGGAACATCGAATCGGGGTCGGGAAACAAGAGCATATCGCTTTCATGAATTTTCTGGAACCCTCGAATGCTGGAGCCATCGAATCCGATTCCGTCTTCGAAGATGTCATCAGCGAATTCCGTAGTGGTCACGGAGAAGTGTTGCCATTGGCCGATCAGATCCGTGAATTTCAGATCAACAACCTTGACCGAGTGGTCTTTGATCATCTTCATGACCTTCTCGACGCCCGACGATGCTTTGATCTTGCTGGCCATAGAGCTCCTCTGAGGAAGGTTAGTGTTGTTTGTGGGGATGAATCTTCATGACTGTCGTTTCCTTTGTCGAGGATAACACGACGCTCGTGGTGGTCTTCACGACTCCCATCCACGACTGAATCTTCGCAAGGAGCTTCTCGAGGCTTGAGGTATTCTCGGTGCGGATTTTAAGAAGGTGCGTTCCTTCACCTGTGATGGCATGACATTCGAGAATGTCTTCCGTGTCTTGAACGTGGTCGACAAAGGACGAATAGTGTTTCGAGGAATCGACCGTAACGAGGATGAACGCGGTGATGTCTTTGCCGAGAGCGCGCGGATTGAGTTTTGCGTAGTATCCCGTGATGATGCCCGCTTCCTCCAACTTGCGCAGTCGCTCACTGGCGGCGGGCAGCGAGAGCCCTACGCGATCTGCCAGTTCGTTTCGCCTGGTCCGTCCTTGTTTCTGCACAATCTCAAGGATCTTCAAGTCGATGTCATCAAACACCAGAGGAAACCGCTCCGAATAAAGTAAGGAATATTTCTTCCAGATTTAATTTATTAAGGTCGCGCCTGCTCGTTGCCTACAAATATAAGGTACCAACGGCGTTTTGTCAAGACCCGGAAAAAAAAAGACCCCCTGCGAGTCGGCAGCGGGGTCTCAACCTTCCTGGACGCGAAAAGCAGGCGTATCTAGGTCACAGCT
Source organism: Ignavibacteria bacterium (assembly GCA_016873755.1). Taxonomy (GTDB): domain Bacteria; phylum Bacteroidota; class Ignavibacteria; order UBA10030; family UBA10030; genus VGWB01. The sequence continues at coordinate 19,722 of VGWB01000039.1, forward strand.
TCCTCCCTATTGTATTTGATGGTCCCTTCACAGATGGTCATATGAACTTCAAAATCCTTGCTGAGGACAACGAGATCGGCGTCCTTCCCGACAGCCAGAATGCCCTTCTGATGCTCAAGCCCGAGCACCTTCGCACCGTTCAGCGAGGCCATTCTGACGGCATCGGTCAAGGGGACGTCCACCAACTGCACCATATTCTTGACGGCCGCCTCCATCGTCAGTGTGCTTCCGGCGAGCGTGCCGTTTTCCAGGTAGGCTTTCTTCTGCTTGACACAGATTTTCTGATCCATGAAGGTGTATTCACCGTCAGGCATACCGCTGGCGCGTATCGCATCCGTTATCAGGATAATGCCCCCTTCCCCCTTCGTCTTGTACATGAGCTTCATCACGGACGGATGGACGTGAAACCCGTCGGCAATCAGCTCTATTTTCAGTTCGTTGTGCAGCAGGGCGGCAACGGCGACACCGGGTTGGCGATGGTGAAACGGAGTCATTGCATTGAACATATGAGTGATGTGCGCAGCTCCGTTGTCGATCGCAACAAGAACCTGCTCATACGTAGCAGCCGAGTGTCCGATGGAGAGGACGACGCCGTTCTTCGCTGCAGCGCGCATGACCTCTTCCATTCCGGAAAGCTCGGGGGCCAGCGTCATGAGACGAACATAACCCTGGCCAGCGTTGTAGAGTTTCTGCCACCCGTCGACGCTGGGCTGCCAGAGACTTTGTGCCTTCATCGCCCCGTGCAGCTTCTTGTTGATGAAGGGACCTTCAAGATGCATTCCCCAGATATTCGATCGTTTCGAGGAGCTGCAAAATTCAGCGATACGTTTCACGTCGGCAACCATTTCCTTCTCTGGCTTGCTGTAGAGTGCCGCCAGCAAGCCTGTGGTCCCGTGCTTGAAGAAGTGCTGCGAGATATTCTCTACGGCTTCTTTGCTCATATCCGCAAAGCCGTACCCTCCACCCCCGTGCACAAGGAGGTCAACGTAACCAGGGGTCAACACCATGCCGTCGAAATCGTACGTCTTCGTCCCCTTCGGAACGTCCACCTCTGAATTCTTGCCTATTGCCGCGATCTTCTTCCCCTCGATCAGCACAGAGCCCTTCGTGATGACCCGGAATGGAGTCACAATATCGACATTTCTGATCCCGAATGTCATTCGTTATTCCGCACTGATCTGTTCAACACTCTTTCTGAGATCGCGCACGGCTTGTGCAATGTCGGGCCTCCGAAAAATGGCCGTGCCAGCGACGAGGACGTCTGCACCTGCGCGGACCACCGTCGGTCCCGTCGTGACATCAATTCCTCCGTCCACCTCGATGCGGACATCCCGTCCGGTTCTCTGGATCAGCGCCCTGACCTCTTTGATCCGGTCGATTGTACCCTCAATGAATTTCTGTCCCCCGAAGCCGGGATACACGGACATCATCAAGACGAGGTCAATATCCGATATGATGCTGCTGAGCGTCGAGGCAGGGGTGTCGGGATTGATGGAAACGCCCGGCTTTGCTCCGAGCTCTCTGATGCGAACCACCGTTCGATGGAGGTTTGTGCAGACTTCCTGGTGGACGATGATGTGGTCGGCGCCGGCATCGCGAAATTGCCTGATGAATGTGTCAGGCGATGCAATCATCAAATGCGTGTCGAGGGGAAGTCTTGTGACTTTGCGAATGGCCGACACAATCAGTGGCCCAAAGGTAATATTGGGAACGAAATGGCCGTCCATCACGTCCAGGTGGAACCAATCCGCACCTCCGGCTTCTGCTTGGGCAAGTTGATCGGTGAGTCGAGAGAAATCGGCGGCGAGAACAGAGGGTGCAATTCGAATCATGGGTCAGTAGAGCCGGGGGATGGATGATTGTTCCCCTTTTTGTGCAACGACGAGATCGACAGCCTGCCCGGTGGAGACAATATCTCCGGGCTTTGGATATTGATCGACGATCGTGTTGGGGAGGAGGTCGGCGCTTACCTGATATGTGATATTGCCGATTCTGAGACCTGATTGAATGAGCATCCGCTCGGCCTCCGTGAAGGTCTTCCTCGTCACGTCCGGCACAGGTATCTGCTCACCACTCCTGCCCTGGCTCACCAGGACCCCGATGGACCTCCCGATGCTTACCCTCGTCGATTCAGGCAGGTCCTGGTCAATGATCGTCCCCTGAGGGTATTCCTCCGAGAATTCGTAGCGTATATTCCCGAGCACGAGGCCAAACCGCTCCAGCGCGAACGTGGCGTCGCGCAGGGTCCTTCCGCGAAGACCCGGGACGACGGCAGTCGGTTCTCCCCCGCTAACCGTTAGGTAGACGCCGCGCCCGAACTTCACCTCAGAGTCCGCAGCTGGATTCTGTTGCACCACCGTTCCTTCTGGATACCGCTTGTCCGTCCGGACTTCCGCCTTTTTGCCGACGAGACCGTTTTCAGCCAAGATTTGCAGGGCGTCGTCGAATTTCTTGCCCACAACGTGGGGAACCTTTGTGCTCTTACCTTGTTGCACATATTGAGGCATAACGACGTTGTCCAGCAAGAAGAAGAGGATCAACGCGACGCCCAGCAAAATAGCAGGGAGTTTGAGTCTTGCCAGGAGTGTTTTCTTTCGGCGAGCCATTTCTAACGCACCCAATATAGAAAGTTTTGAGTAGAGTTACAACCATTGATGGTGACTCGGGGCCACATTTGACACGCGATTGTGGCATAGGAGCGACAGCAAACGCGTCCGCGTCTCAACTCGTTATTCTTGGAAGGTACCAATTCGAGGGTATGGAACAAGAATGCTATGCGATCGGAAAAACGAATCTGGTATGACATTTGCCGCATCTCAGCGGGTGTTCAGCTTCCGCGACATTCCATTTTACCGGACCATAGCATTAGGAGTCAATGCAATTTACTATTGTCGGTTTGAGAAATGAGTTCAAATATCATAACCACTGACGGCAGTTTCCTGCAGCGCACTTCGCCTCTTCAGCAAAACATGCTACGAGTGCTGCTGTATTTCGACATTTTCCACTACCCTTTGAGCGTCGATGAGATCTATGCCTTTCTGCCTTCAAACTCGACAAGCCGTGAACAGATCTTGGGCGCGGGCCGAGCTGGACCGCTCGCGGAAG
>VGWB01000040.1 GCA_016873755.1 Ignavibacteria bacterium
CATCCTCTTCAACATCCCGCAGGTCGCTGAGACTGAAGATCTGATAGCCTCCGCTGTCGGTCAGGATCGGTTTGCTCCAGCCAATGAACTTATGTAGTCCTCCTGCGGCCTCGATCACCTCGGTACCCGGGCGGAGGTAGAGATGATACGTATTCCCGAGCAGAATTTGGGTTCCAACTGCCAGGAGTTCCCGCTGCTCGATCGCCTTCACGCTCCCCTGAGTACCGACCGGCATGAATGCCGGTGTTTCGAGCAGGCCGTGATCAGTCTCGACGATGCCCGCACGCGCTTTGCCGTCGGTTGCCTGGAGGCGAAAGTTCAATTGGTTGCGAGGCTCGAAATCAGGGACACAACTGTGCAAGAACAAAAAACCGCCGGGCAGCAATTCTCGCGGCGGGGTGCACGATTCGCGGGAAAAATATACTCAGAATTCTCAAGTCTGTCAACCTGCCTGTGACGACTCTTTTTTCACCTTCGCCGTCCGTGCTAATAGAAAAACTCCCACGTACAGGAGCGTTCCGCCTGCATCCGCCAAAACGTCGTAGAGATCGGGTATTCGGCCGGGGGTGAACTGCTGGTGATATTCATCGAGGATCCCATAAACGATGCTGAAGATCGCCGCTCCGAGTAGCGCGTGATCCCTCAGCAAAAGGAAGTACTCCTGGTGAATGAACGCCCGACGCACAAGCAGACAGAGCACAAAGAACATGACCGCGTGAATGATTTTGTCGAAGCCCAGAGGAACGTGCAAGGATTCTTGGAACTTCGGGATCGATGAAAGGACATAGATTAGAGCAATCCAGAGAAGCGGCGGAAGCTGGTATTTGAGAACGTTTTTCAAACGGATGCGGGCCCCTCCACACGTTGGATTGCAGCAGGAAGCTTGTCGACCAGATCCTGGGCCACGATACTTCGCTCACCGTACTCCTCCCGCGCGATGTCTCCTGCCAAACCGTGCAGGAATACTCCCGAATATGCCGCAGCCTCCCGCTTCATTCCCTGGGCCCAGAGGGAGGCAATGAGTCCGGCGAGCACATCGCCTGAGCCCACCGTGGCCATTCCGGGATTGCCCGTCGAATTCAAGAAGACCGTGCCATCAGAGGTACCGGTGGCCGTGGGCCCACCCTTCAACACGATCGTAGCGCCGCTTGCTGTCGCAGCATCCCGAGCCACCGAGATGCGGTGTGCTTCTATCTCGGTTGACGGGATGTCCACCAGACGCGCGAGTTCCCCCGAATGAGGCGTCAGCACAAAGGAGCCCTTGAGCCGCCTGAGCTTCTTGAGGCCGATCCAGCCGACTGCACGCAACGCATCGGCATCGAGGACCATCTTGCCTCCGTACTTTCGCAGGATCGTCGTAAGCAGATCTTGTGTCTCAGCATTTGTCGACACACCGGGACCGATCACGGCCACGTCAGCCCATGCCAGCTTCTCGTGTATGATATCGAGTGCCGCCCCAGAGATCGAACCTTGCGCGGTGGCCGGCAGTGGGGTCACAATGGTTTCGGTCAGTCGCCGCCCGAGGATCGGGTACACGCTTTCCGGTGTCCCGAGGATCACGGCTCCTGTTCCTGCCTTGAGCGCCGCGGAAGCGCAAAGGAATGCTGCGCCGGTAAACCCCTTCGACCCTGCTAGGATGAAGACTTTCCCGACGGAATACTTGTGTGCCGTCGACGGACGCTCAGGCAACACGCTTCTTATGTCCGACGATTCTACCAGTCGCGTTTTATGCTTTGCTGAGAAGCGGACGGCGTTCGGAATGCCTATATCCACAACAGTGATCTTGCCAGCGTAGTCCTGCCCCTGGTTGCACAAGAGGCCGGTCTTCAGAAGCCCGAAGGTCACGGTGTGTGTGGCCTTCACTGCGGCGTTTGTCACCACACCAGTTGTTCCATCGACCCCTGACGGGATATCCACTGCCACAACCGGAACACGCTGGCTGTTGATCCAGTTGACGACATCGAGGGCTGACCGGTGGACAGCTCCGCTGAACCCTGTTCCAAAGACTGCGTCGACAATGAGCCGCGGCGTTGGCAATGACGTGAGAAGTGATTTGCTGAACGGTTTGATCGCTAGCGTTTTGGACGTCGACTTCTTCAGGCGTTTGAGAATATCGAAGTTCGTCTTCGCATCGCCCTTCAATTCCTTGGATTGGGCCAGCACTACGACTGTAACAATTGCCCCCAAGTTGATAAGATGCCGGGCTATGACGAAACCATCGCCCCCGTTGTTCCCTCTTCCACAAAAGATCGCTATGTGTTGGTCCGCAATCGGGGCGTAGCATTCCTTGATCACCTGAACCACCCCCCTACCCGCATTCTCCATCAGCAGGAGTCCCGGGATACCGTAGCCACGGATGGTGGTCTCATCGCACCATCGCATCTCATTCGCAATTGCAACGGTCTGCATACGCGGCCTCCTAGATCTTGAAGAAACCTTTCGTCATATCGACCAGGAGCGATGGGTAGATCCCAAGAAGTATGACCAAAACGGCGGCCAGAGTCACTGCGGAGATTGCTGCCAACGGCACCTTCGCAGCGACGTCAGATTCGCCTTCACAGAAATACATCAGCACAACCAGACGAAGATAATAGTAGACCGACACCAAGCTTGTCATCACACCAATGATGGCAAGCCACGTCATGTCGGCCTTCACTGCCGCGAGAAACACGTAGTACTTGCCGAAAAATCCCGCAAAAGGCGGGATCCCCGCCAAAGAGAACATGAAAACCGACATCAGCACGGCAACAGCAGGTTGACGAGCACTAAAACCTGCGTAGTCATCAAACTTCAGCTTCCTGTCCTCCTGCTGCTCCACCCACGAGACGATGCCGAACGCCCCGATGTTCATAAAGGTGTACGCCACAAGATAGAAGAGAATTCCCTGTTCCCCTTCGGCATTTCCTGCAGCGATGCCGCTGAGCATGTATCCAGTGTGGGCAATGCTGGAGTAAGCGAGCATACGTTTCACGTTGTTCTGTGCGATCGCCGTGACATTGCCGACGATCATCGAGGCCGCGGCAATCAGAGCAAGAACGCTGCTAAGCGCCGTCCCGGGAATGTCGAACACTCGAACGAATACGGCCACAAAAGTTGCGAACGCGGCCGCCTTGGCTCCCGTTGACATGAAGGCTGTAACCGTCGTGGGCGCACCTTCGTAGACATCCGGTGCCCACATGTGGAATGGAACAGCTGCTATCTTGAATGAAAAGGCCACGATCAACATACCACAGCCGATCAGGAATAACGAGTTGCCTGAAAGCTGTGCAAAGGATCTGCTGATCACCACCAGATTGGTGGTACCGGACGTGCCGTAGATGAGTGCAATGCCATACAGGAGGAAACCTGTCGCAAAGGCACCCAGCAGGAAATATTTCAATGCGGCTTCGTTCGCCAGTTCCTTTTTTCGCATGAATCCTGCGAGGACATACAGGCAGATGGACATCAGTTCTATCCCGAGAAAGACGATCGTCAGATCCAAAGCCGCCGCCATGAGCATCATGCCTGCTGTCGCAAACACAATGAGGACATAGAACTCGCCGCGATGATACTGCATTCTCTCCAGGTAACTTCTCGACAGAACGATAGACAGAAGAGCAGAACTGAGGAAGATGAGATTACAGTATGCCGCGTAGCCTCCCTGCAGGATCATGTTGTTGAAGACCGGAACACCTGCTCCCAGATTGAGGAAGGTGAGGATGAGCGAGGTGATGACACCGATCAAGCTCGTATAGTAAGATATGACCGGCTTGTCTCTTCCGGCTGCTTCGGCGATGAGTGCCAGCAGCCCGGATGATGTCAAGACGAGGAGTGGGGCACTGTACAACAAATCCTCAAGTCTGATCACAATCATAGCTATCCTTTTCTTTCAATCGTGAAAGACGAATTCATTCTAACAAAGATTTACAGGAGAAGCAAAAACACAATGGGCGCTTCATCGGGCGACGCTCAGCAGAGCAGCAAGCAGAAAACAAGCGAGAACTAGGGCGATGACCTTCTCCATCGGCGGACGAGCCGCATTTGGTTCGAAGGCGGCGGGCACGTTCGCCCCCCATTCATGTTGAAAGATCCCTCGTGTTCGAGGCCATGGATTACCAAGAATGATCGTCAATTGCTTCACTACAGTCTCTGCAATCCTTTCGGCGGCATCGAAGAACGCTCCCGCGGAAAGCACGACGGAGCGATTCACGACACGAGCCGGCTTTCGATACAGCCAGTCGGTATCCAGCGAAATCGTAAACTCGCCGCGCAAGTGTCTTCGAAAGACCCAGAAAGACATAAACGTGAAGACCAGCAGTTGGGTTGTTTCAACCAGATGCGGAATCGTATACGGCTCGAATGATGCATTGAACGGCAGATGGCGATAGAGCAGTGAGGGCGCGATGCCGAACAACGCACAGAAGAATGCCACAATGCTCATCCCCACCAACATGCTTGGGGGAGTTTTCGTGGGCAGCGCCGTGCTTTCTTCGGCAAACCACGTGAAGTACGGAAGCTTCAAGCCTGTGTGCAAGAAGGTTCCCACCGAAGCCAGATGCAGGAGCAACACTGCGATCTCGAAGTGCGCCTCCGCAGCGGCGCTCACGACCATCCCTTTGCTGATGAAACCGTTGAAGAGCGGAAACCCGGAGATCGAAAACGCGCCAACCATATAAAGCGCGAGCACTGCCGGCATAGCTCTCGCAAGCCCGCCAAGCTCCGTTAGCTTGGACCTTCCCGTCGTGTGAAGGACAACGCCGGCTCCCATGAAGAGGAGCGCCTTGTAGAGAATGTGGCTGAATGCGTGAGCCGTCGTTCCGTTCAGCGACATCTCCGTGCCGATGCCGACACCAGCAACCATATAACCTACTTGACTGATGATATGATAGGCAAGGATCTCGCGGATATCGTTCGCAAGCACGGCATAGACGACACCGTACAGAGCCATGAGAACGCCAAATGCGATCAGGATATCCCAGCCGGGGAAGATGCGCACCAGGACATACACTGCCGCTTTCGTCGTAAAGGCACTCAAGAACACAGCGCCTGCAACAGTTGCTCGTGGATAGGCGTCCACAAGCCACGCGTGAAGCGGTGGAATTGCTGCATTCAGCGCGACGCCGCCGAGGATGAGCCACGCAGACGCCGACGCATCCGGTTCGAAGGCTGAAATCAGGATTGTCCCTGTCTTCACAGTATGCAGAAGAATGCCGGCCAGCAGCAAGCTGCCGCCAAAAAGGTGGACGAGCAAGTAACGGATCCCCGCGCGCTGAGATTCAACGGTACGGCGAGCCCAGACCAAGTACGTGGAGGATACAGCCATCAACTCCCAGAAGAAGAACAGCGTCACGTAGTCTCCCGCAAACGTTACCCCCAATGCACTTGCGGCATACAGCAGCGCCGCAACCTGTTCACCCGTAGATTGCACGCGAAAACCATAAACGCCTCCTGCAAACGCGATGAGCGCGAAGATCGTGCCGAAGACACGACTGAGTTGATCCATCTGGCAGAGGATCAGTGTGTACGATGCAAAGGGCACTTCGAACCTCGCGCCTTCCGGTATGAACCACACAAAGGCCATCGAAAGAAGCGATGTAAGGAGAAACGCCGGCGAACGTAGCAGCTTCGGCAGAACAGGGAGAATAAGTGCTCCACCAATAAGGAATAGCCAAGGAGGAACTGGCAACTCAGAGATCATCGTAGTAGTCCTCATCTTGCTGCAGGAAGAGCTTCCCCAACGCCTTCGAAAAGAAGATGATCACCAGGCAACCGACGAAACCAAAGAGCATGAAGAATCCGGGTACAACACTCCACCAGTGCTCGGCGTCGTGCGGCATGGCAAACTCAGCGAAAAGCGAAAGTGCCGCCAACAGAACCAGCGACATCCAGTGCCAGGGCCTCACGGCGTGCCTCCATCAATGACACTTCGGCTGATGTTCATGGCAAGATCGTGCAAGTGCACGAAGAGGTTTGGAGCAAGGCCTAATGCAACCGAGAGAGTTGCCGTCAACACCAAGGGTACAACCATCAGCGCAGATGCCTCCCGCGTCCCCTTTTCCCCAGCCATAGGGCGGAAGAACGCCCGATAGACGATCGGGATGAGATATCCTGCGCTGAGCAACCCGCCCAGCAGCAGAACCACGAGCGGAAGCTGTGCATCTGCTTCGATCGCTCCAAGGCCCAAATACCATTTGCTCACGAATCCGTTCACGGGCGGCACGCCGGCAAGCCCAGCCGCAGCGAGAGTGAATGCGCCCATAGTCCATGGCATTGCCCGGCCAATGCCGTCGAGCTCGCTCACATTTTCCTTGTGGAGATTCACGTAAATTGCACCAGCACAGAAGAAAAGCGTGATCTTCATCGCCGCATGGTTTGCGATATGCAGCACACCTCCTGCAAAACTCGCCGGTGTTAAGAGCGCTGTGCCGAGCACGACATACGATAAGTGACCGATTGTTGAATATGCAAGCCGTCGCTTCAAATTGTCCTCGGATAAGGCAAGCAATGATGCAATGATGATCGTCGCACCGGCGAAGATGGCAAGAATCGTGCTGAGTCCGAACGCGGACATCGCTGAAGGCCCGAAGACAAAGCCGACCACGCGGACGACTCCGAAGACGCCCGCCTTCACGACTGCGACAGCGTGGAGGAGTGCACTCACCGGCGTCGGTGCCACCATCGCCGTCGGCAGCCAGCTATGGAGTGGCATAATTGCCGCTTTCACACCCACTCCGAGGATGAAGAGCAAGAACAATCCGCGAACAGTCTCCACCGACGCGCTCTTCCCTTCCAACAATCCGCCGGCTCGAAAATCCAAGTCACCGACCACCTGATATGTCCATGCCGTCGCCGCGATCAGAAGAACTCCTGCCGTGAGCGTATAGGCAAGGTATTTCCGACCTCCGCTGATCGCTTCCGGTGTTTCTTTGTGGATCACCAACGGATATGTGGCAACGGTCAATACCTCGTAGAAGACGACAAATGTAAGAACATTGGCAGCGAAAGCAACCCCTACCGTTGCAGAAAGACAAACGGCGAAGCTGGCAAAATAGCGTGTTTGCTTGTGTTCATTCAGGCCGCGAACGTATCCGATCGAATAAAACGATGTGAACACCCACAGGCCGGATGCAACAAGGGCGAAAAAGACACCGAACGGATCAGCCCGAAGGGCAAAATCAATCCCGGGTGAGATCTCAAGCAGCCGCACTTCAGCCGTTCGACCAGCGAGTGCATGCGGAAGAAGCGACGCGACGAGGCCAAACTTGGCGAGCGAAGCACCTATCGTCCACGACTCTCGGAGATTCGGCCGCTGGGCACTGACGAGTATCAACGGCACGACAACCAACGACACGAGAACCGCGAACAGCGGAACAACTGATTGATATGTCTCAGCAGGACTCATCGGGAATAATCATCATAAACCCGGGGGAATTGCTTTTCGGATGATGAGCTCAACAACAAGGGCATTGAGCAGACCCATCGCGAGAATGCCAATAGCTAACACCGTCGTCGGAACAAGCATAGAAGGCCTCACTTCCCTCGATTCGATCCGAGATTCACTGTGTACGACCGGGTGTTTCTCAACTGGCCTCCGAAGATACACTCGTTCCCAGACTCGGAAGAAGTAAACCGCATTCAACAAGCTGCTCGCGAGGATAACAGCAACGAATACCCATTGAGATTGCTCGATGCCTGCAAGAGCAAGGTACCATTTGCTGAAGAATCCAGCCATAGGCGGAATACCGATCATGGAAAGCGCTGCAACAGAAAACGCCGCCATCGTCCAAGGCATCTGTCGCCGGAGTGAGTCATCAAAGCTCGGAATCGTTGAATGTCCGATGCTCGTGCGGACGTTGGCAGCAACAAGAAACAGGCAGCTTTTCATCAACGCGTGGTTCAACACGTGCAGGACGGCACCGATGAATCCTAGCGGACTCGCCAGTCCAATGCCGAGTCCGACGTATCCGATCTGCGCGATGCTGCTATAGGCAAGCATACGTTTCATCTCCAATTGCGCCATCGCCATCACCGAACCAAAGATGATTCCAGCCGCCGAAAGCCAGCTAATGACATCGGCGATCGGCAGTTCTGTGCGCACATATTCCACACCGAATCCAAAAAAAAGCACGCGCACTAGGACGTACGCGGCGACCTTCGTGCCGATTGGGGCAAGAAGGGCGGAGCTCGTCGAAGCAGCGTATGTATAAGCATCAGGCAGCCAGCCATGCATGGGAAACAGCGCCATCTTGATGCCCATCCCGACGACGATCAGCAGGACGCCGACGACCACCGTGGGTTTGCTGTGCAGTGCCGGCAGGATCTTCGCGACGTCAGCCATGTTAAGCGAGCCGCTTTCCAGATAGATGAAGCAAAGCCCCAGTAAGTAGAAGGAGGCGCCGATCGTACCGACGAGAAGATAGCGAAATGCGGCGACAGGGGCTTGCTTCTCTCCGACCGCGACCAAAGCATATCCAGAAAGAGAGGCAATTTCGACAAAGACGTACAGGTTGAACAAGTCCCCCGTGATGATGATGCCGCTCAATCCGGTTAGGAACAGCATACTCACGGCGTAGTAGGCAACCGAGCGCTCCGGGAGCTCGCGCTCCACCACGATACGTGCGTGCAGAAGCACCAAAAGAGCGATGCCGACAATGACGACCGTGAAGAACGCAGCGAGCGGATCCAGCACATATTCGATCCCGATCGGCGGCGACCACCCACCCAAACGGTAGGATATCGAGCCGACCGTCAGTACATGCTGCAGCCCGAAAAGAGCCACCCCGAACGCAAGCGCCGTTGCGAAGAGGGCAACCGGATACGCCAACTGCCGCTTCCAGATGCCGAAACCGGAGACAACGAGCGACGCAAAGAGAAAAACAAGCGGGATGAGGACTGGGAGATTGCGTTGGATCATTTCATTCGTTCAAGGAGAGTCGGCTCGTCAAGCGTCTTGAATCGGCGATAGATCATAATGAGGAGAGCAAACGCCACCCCTGTTGTCGCAACGCTTACAACAATGGCAGTCAGCATCAATGTGTGGGGAAGCGGATTGATGTAGTGCGTTGCATCAGCACTGCCGACGGCGGGATCAATGATGGGGACGGTCGCGTTCCATTTCGTCGTACTAGCGATGTAGAACATAATGACCGACGCTTGGAAAATGTTCATACCGATAAGCTTCTTAACAAGATTCTTCTTGGCCAACATCCCCCATAGGCCAATCGTCAACAGGGCGATCACGAACCAATAACCGTAGTGCCCAATTACAAAGTCAATCATCGGCTCTGCCTTCGATCAAAGCGTCGTAGAGCAAAATCATTGTCGCCGTCACGCCGAGCGCAACTCCTGCCTCGACAATGAGAATGCCGAATGAGTGACGGGCAGGATAATCGAGCCAAGTCATCGGAAGGAAATCGTAATCCAGATAGTGCCCGCCCATCGCCATCGAAAGTAGCCCTGCTCCTGCATAGACGAACATTCCAAACACCGCGAGCGGAACGGCCCAGAGCGATTTGAACTGCACCTGTCCGACGGCGCTGCCTGCAACCAGTCGCATCAGCACCACACTCGCCGCGAACATCGCGCCCCCCTGAAATCCTCCGCCTGGGCTGTAATGGCCATGAGATACGACATAGAGCGCAAACAATTGGATGAACGGAGCAAGCATTCGCGCCGTAAGGACAATGATCGGGCTATCAGATCCGAGCGTCATACCTTCTGTCTCTTGAGTAGCAGAAAACAAATGATGCCCGCCGTGAAGATGACGGTGGCCTCTCCCAGTGTGTCATAGCTGCGATAGTCAGCAAGAATGACGGTGACAATGTTGGGCGTGTTGGCGTCACTTTGGGCATGCTGGATGTAGTACGCCGCAGCGCCTAATGAACCGGCAATGCTGCGCACACGATGAGGCGGGGCGTCGGGATCGCCGCGATCCGGCAGCCCACTCGCCGCGTAGAGCAGCAGAGCACCGAACGACAGCACAGTAAGTAACCGAAACAGCCTCAATCGCAACTCCTTCGCTGCGTCTTGAATATCGCAGCGATAAACAGAACCGTCGTTATTCCTGCACCCATGACGGCTTCCATGAAGCCGACATCAATTGCCCCCATGACGACATACAGCAAGGCCGTGAAGAAACTAAAAACCCCAAGCATTACGACCGCCGCCAGCAGATCCTTGACGAGGAGAGAGATCACAGCGGCTGCGAGCAGCAGGATGAAAAGCGTAATTTCAAGACCTACGTGCACGGCTTATTGTCCTCCGCCTTTCTGTTTCGCTCCATTGTCCCCGCTCCCTTCGGGCATCCACGGCTTTAGGCCGTACCGGAGCGCGGCCTTTGCCAGCGCGTGCATGCCAACGGGATTGGCAAGTGCGACAAGGACTATCGCGATCAGCAGTTTGGCACTATTGACGGTAAACCCTTCATACATCGCGAGACCTCCAAGCACCAGCATGATGCCGAGGGTGTCACTCTTCCCCGCTGCGTGTGTACGCGAGAAGAAATCAGGCAGGCGTATGATCCCAATGCTGCCCACGAGCATGAAAAACGTGCCGGCCGCAACCATCGCGATTGACACGCCATACTGAAGGTCACTCATTCCTTCACGCCCTGATGATCAAAATACTTCGCAATCGCAATGCTGCCCACAAAATTCAGAACAGCGTACGTTAGGGCAATGTCGACAAACATCTCAATGCGCTGAAACAGAAAGCCGACGATGCAAATCAGCACCACCGTCTTTGTGCCGATGGCAGCCGCGCCCAAGAGTCGGTCAAACACCGTCGGTCCCTTCACGACACGATAGAACGGAATGACGATAATTGCTGCCAACAAAGCACCGATAACGATGAACGGGTTTCCCATCTACAATTCCTCCGTCGAGGTCACGACGTGCACGCCCGACACAACATTGCTTGCCGACTTGCGAAACAGCTTCGCGACCTTTGTGGGCATCGTACCGTCCACAAGGCTTTGGGACGATGCGGGCGTCAGTACGTGGACCAGAAACTCGCTGTCGCGAACCTCGATTGTCAGCGTGCCGGGCGTGAGCGTGATTGAATTGCCCAAGACAACGCTGGCGCCCGCGTTCGGAAGATCCGCGCGAAACTTCAGCACCAAAGGACTGACGGGGATGCGAGGGTGCAAAACCACATACGCTACCTGAAGGCTCGCAACAATGATCTGCCAGGTGAGCCACGGAATGTATTTCAGTAATCGACCATACTGAATGCGCTCCCACTCCGGAACATCCTTCGCAAAGAACTGAAGGCGATTGATGCGGGCATTGAGTAGGCTCACAATGAGCACAGACAACGCTCCGATCGAAATGTGAAAAGCATCGTAACGACCGCTCAGGATACACCAGAACAGCATCAGAACAAGTCCCTGCACAGCCACACCGCTCCATTTTCGCTTGCGAACCGTGAACTCACCTGCACCTTCAATGGTGATCTTACTGCGCGCCATCGCATTTCGCCTCAGTGGTGGGAGCAACAACCGCTACGCGGGCCAATACACCTCGCCGTGCGTCCTCCATCCTTTGCACAGTCTGCTTCGCAGTTCCGCCAGATTTTGAAAGGAACGTCGATGGATAGACTCCAATCCACACGACGAAAAGAACAATTGCCGCAAGCGTCACGATCTCCCGGCCGTTTATGTCGTGGAGCGTGTGACCGCCGTAAAGTCCTCCTTCCCTCGCACGTCCAAGCATCATGCGCTGATACGCCCAGAGCAGATAGACCGCTGCAAGAATCACGCCGGTCGCGGCGAACGCCGCGTATGCATAGCTATCGAGGAATGTCGACTTGAAGCTTCCGAGAAGGATAAGGAATTCGCCGACAAAACCGTTCAAGCCCGGCAATCCGATCGACGAAAGCGAAATGATCATGAAAAATGCTGCGAACACGGGCATGAACTTCGCCGCCCCGCCGAAATCCGAGATCATCCGCGTGTGCGCGCGATCGTAGATCATCCCAACGATGAGAAAGAGTGCCCCGGTCGACAACCCGTGGTTCACCATCTGGATAATTGCACCCTGGATGCCCTCCTCGGTCATTGCGAAGATCCCCAGCACTACAAATCCCAAGTGGGACACCGATGAATACGCGACCAGTTTCTTGAGGTCCGTCTGCACCATCGAAACAAGGGCACCATAGATGATGCCGACGACTGCAAGGATTCCCATGAGCGGGATGAACTTGAACGAGGCATCCGGAAAGAGCGGCAGGCAGAAGCGCAGCAAGCCATAGGTCCCCATCTTGAGCAGAACGCCTGCCAGCAGAACGCTTCCGGCCGTCGGCGCTTGCACGTGAGCGTCAGGCAACCATGTGTGGAGTGGAAACACGGGGACTTTGATGGCAAAGCTCAGAGCGAAAGCAAGGAACATCCAGGTCTGCAAACCCAACGCCATGCGAGGCGCGATACCGTAAAGCTCGAGAAGGTCAGTGGTGAACTGCCCTCCTGGTAACGTCGATGCATAATATCCGAGTGCAAGGATGGCGACGAGCATGAGGAGACTGCCGAAGAGCGTGAAGAGTATGAACTTGACAGCGGCGTATACCCGCTCCTGCCCACCCCAGATTCCGATGATGAAATACATCGGGATCAACATCGCTTCCCAGAAGACGTAAAAGAGGAACAGATCCAGCGCGGCGAAGACACCAACCATTCCCACCTCCAGCAGGAGCACCATCATGGTGTACTCCTTTAGGCGATTCTGGATCGAATTCCACGTCCCGAGCAACGCAAGCGGAGTAAGGAAAGTGGTAAGCAGAATCAGCAGAAGCGCCATCCCATCAATCCCGATGAAGTAGCTGATGTTCAATCCTTCGATCCAGGTGATGCGCTGCACAAACTGGAATTCGACGGTCGACGCATCAAACTCGAAGAAGAGGTACAGGGAGATGATAAAGGTCACCACCGTCGTCCCGAAGCCGATGAACTTGATAGCTTGCGCGTTCTCTCTGCCGACGAACAATAAGGCTAGAACGCCTACCACAGGAAAGAAAATGGTGATGGTAAGAATCAGTTCTGAGAGCATTGAGAGTCTTTCACCTGGGTATCTATTTGAACATCAACCAGATCAAAATCACAAGGATGCCGCCAACAAAGACCGTTGCATACTGTTGTGCAATGCCCGTCTGCACGCGCCGAATATTCTGGGCAACCATCGCAATCAGCCGTGCCGATCCGTTCACCGCCCCATCGATGACAGCGACATCGATGCCCTTCCACAGGAATCCGTCCGAGACCTTCACCGTTGGGCTCACGACCAGCTTGTCGTAGGCTTCATCCACGTAGTATTTGTTGAACAGCAGTTTGTGGAGGGATGCATATTTCCTCCGCCAGAGCTCAGCGAGTTCTGTTCGCCTGATGTACACGACGCGCGCACCGTAGATCCCTGCAGCGGCGACACCGACAGAGAGGATCATCAGCACATATTCGGTCGCCTCAACTCCGTGCGGTGTGAGCCGCAGCTTCTCATACGCAGGGTCGAACACGGGCCCGAGCCAGTGCTCGACAGCGTTTCCCCCAAGCAGGCTTTCCGGAATCCCAACCAAGCCTCCGACTACGGAAAGGAACGCCAGGATAATCAGGGGAATCGTCATCGTCCGGGGAGCTTCATGCGGGTGCACGTCGTGACCGTATCGACCCTCTCCTTCGAACGTGAGGCTCACCAGGCGGAACATGTAGAACGCCGTCAGTCCGGCACCGAAGACGCCGAGAAACCAGAGAGGAATCGATCCGTAGTCACTGCTGAACGTTTTCCACAGGATCTCGTCCTTGCTGAAGAATCCAGAGAACGGTGGAATCCCGGCGATCGCGATCGCACCGACGACGAATGTCCAGTAGGTTGTCGGCAAATACTTCCTCAACCCTCCCATCTTCTGGATATTCTGTTCATCATGCAGCGCGTGGATGACGGCACCCGACCCGAGGAACAGCAGTGCCTTGAAGAAGGCATGCGTCAACACGTGGAAGATCCCGGCAGCGAAAGCGGCAACCCCCATCCCGAGGAACATATAGCCGAGCTGACTGATCGTCGAATATGCAAGTACCTTTTTGATATCGTTCTGTACCAATCCGATCGTCGCGGCGATGATGGCTGTCAACGCGCCGATGACGGCAACGATCTGCATCGCAGCCGGCGCGAGCGCGTAGAGAACAGAGCATCGCGCAACCATGTAAACACCGGCGGTCACCATCGTCGCGGCGTGAATGAGCGCGCTTACCGGGGTCGGGCCGGCCATCGCATCCGGCAACCAGACGAACAGCGGGATCTGTGCTGATTTCCCGGTTGCCCCGAGAAAAAGGAGAAGCGTAATCCAGACCATGATGCTGCTGCCAGGCGTCAGCACTGCAGCTCGACCGAATACAGCGTCGAAGCTCAGACTCCCGAAATGAATGAAGATGAGCAACATCGCCAAGAGAAATCCAAAGTCGCCGATCCGATTGACAATGAAGGCCTTCTTGGCGGCGTCGCTCGTCGTGGCTTTGCCCGGCTCATATCCTCCCGTGTCGAACTTTCGATCGTACCAGAATCCGATCAGCAAATAGGAACAGAGTCCCACTCCCTCCCAGCCGAGAAACATCAGGAGGAAATTGTCAGCCAACACGAGGTTCAGCATCGCGAAGATGAAGAGATTCATATACGTGAAGAAACGCCAGAATCCCTTGTCGCCACGCATATAACCGATCGAATAAACGTGGATCAGGAAGCCCACGCCTGTAACGATCAGCGTCATGAGGATCGAGAGCTGGTCGAGCTGATAAGCAACAGAGACTGAGATCGACGAGGGTGTGCCTGTGAACGTGGAAATCCAGGTGAAGAGCTCCACACTCTGCTTGCGTTGATCCACCGGCAGCCCTAGCATATGGACAAAGATCATTATCGCGACAAGAAAAGAAAGTCCCACACTGCCGCTGCCGATAATGCCGATCAGCTTTTCACTCCTGAGTCTCCAGCCAGCAAGACCCAGGAAGAGGAATCCAAGAAGCGGAAAGAGAACGATCAGAGGAGAGTAGGAGAACATTGGTAGTAGGCTTTGTTGTTCATCGGGTCATTGAGTCATTGCTCCATAGTGTCCAATTACCTCATCACCACTTGAGGATATTGATATCATCGATGTTCACAGTCTGTTTGTTGCGGAACAACGCGATGATGATCGCGAGCCCAACCGCTGCCTCAGCCGCTGCGACCGTCATGACGAAGAACACGAGCATCTGTCCAGTGACGTCACCCAAGAATGCCGAGAAGGCAACGAGCGACAGGTTGACGGAGTTGAGCATGAGCTCGATGGACATGAAAACAATAATTGCATTACGCCGGGCGAGGACGCCAACGACGCCAATCACAAACGTAATGGCACTCAGCAAGAGATAGGGTTGAATGTCCATAGGTTCTAGTTGAGTCTCCTCTTGGCGAGAATCACCGCACCAACGATGGCTGCAAGCAGAAGTACCGATGCCACCTCAAATGGAAACAGGAACGTCGTATAGAGCTGCTTGCCGATGTATTCGACAGTGCCGATGGTTGCTGCCTGCTCAAACCGCGATGTCGGCAAGTCAGAGGGAGCATAGACGAAAATATAGAGCATCTCCATTAACAAGGCGAAGCTCAGTCCTGCGGCAATGATCTTCTTGTAAGAAACCCGTTCGGTCAATTGCTTCACGTCTCCCAGGTTCAGCAGCATGATCACGAAGAGGAACAGGACCATAATTGCGCCCGCATACACCAGAATCTGGATAAAGGCGATGAACTGGGCGTGGAGAGTGAGATACAACCCGCCAAGGGCGAAGAAATTCAGTATCAGATAGAGCGCCGCAATCACCGGATTTCGGCGCGTGACCATCAGCAGGGCCGAGCCGACTGAAATGACGGCGAGCAAGTAGAAAAGGAACGATTGGAGAGTCACGGTGTGATGTCACCCGCAATAAGTTGGCCAAAGAGTTACATCGGAAACAAAGAACTTCGTCATGCTCAGGGAGTCCGGATCCATCGAACGAGTTCGGGAATGGTCGGGCGCTTGCCGTACACGAGGATGGCGGTACGGAAGATCTTGCCCGCTGCCCACATCATGAAAACGCTTGACAGAATGAGCAAGCCAATGGTGGTGAGAATCTCCCAAAGCGCCGGGACTTGGATCGGAATACGAAGAATCATGAATGCCGGCGTCAACAACGGAAAAAACGAAAGCGCCTTGATGAACATCGAATCCGGATTTTGCATAGCAGGAATGGCGAGCACAATCGGGAATACGAGCATCAAACTCACGTAGCTCGTGATTTGCTGTGCCTCGTGCTCTGTCGTTACGGGAGAACCTGCTGCGACGAATATCGCTGAATAGAGCAGGTATCCCAGGACAACGTAGATGACCGATAACGCTAACTGCTCGACGGCAAAGATGTCCGCTCCGGACTTCAGCGCAATACCCAACCCGATCATCCCCCAGATCAGCATTTGAAGGAGACCTAAACCACTGAGCCCCAGGATTTTCCCAACCATAAGATCCCGAGCTGAACACGAGGAGAGGAGCACTTCGATCACGCGATTGGACTTCTCCTCCACCACACTACGGATCAACAACTGCCCCGACGTCAGCACGAGAAACATCAACATCATCATGACAATATAGGCACTGAAAAACGTCTCAAGGAATCCAGATTCCTTCTCCTCCCCCCTATCAGATACCTTGATCGATCTGACATCCACATCTGCCATGAGCCTCTTGATTCTCACTGGGTCAAGCCCCTGACTGACCAGGCGCTTTTCGACGATGACCTCCTCAATCGTGCGTGAAAAACGCTCTGCGATCCGGATATTGCCGACATTCTCTGCACGGTATTCGACCCTTCCGCTATCATAGACCGTCGACGGAATATAGAAATACCCTTCAATCTCATCTTCGGCGATCAGTTTCATCGCCCGAGCCTTCATCTCGTCGAAACCGAGATCCTCTTTCAGATTCCGCAATACGTAATTAGGCTGATCGTCCGGCAGCCTGTACTTCTCTTCCAGTTTCGCTGCAAGCGGTCCGACGATCGAATCTGTCTCATCGATCACACCGACCACGATCGGTTTGTCATCCGGTTTCGACGCAAGAAGCCCCGGCAACACACCGAAGATAACCATGATGATCGGCATCAACACCAGCGAAATGATGAAGGCCTTCGACTTCACCTTCTCCAGGAACTCCCATTTGGCCACGTCAACGTATTTCATCGCTGTCAGAGTCTCCCCGAGGATTTCTGCTCCGCGGCGGCCCTTCCCTTCGCTCTCAGCACCCGGTAGATCCCTAAACCGATTGCGGCAAGGAATATCGCTGGCAAAACCAAGTTTGACTCATTCCGTGTAAATGTCACGATCGCCAGAACGAAGAAGATGACGATATTCAAACCCAGATACATCATTTCCTTTTTCACTCTCGCGTCCATCGGCGGTCGCTGAACGGCCGTGGGAGCAGGTTTCGGCTCCGGCGTTTCCATCGATTCCGGTGGCGGCCCGACCACATGGAGGAAAATGGAATTCAACGATGGCTCGATGATCTCGAACTTTCTGACATTCAAGCGATCATCCAGCTGCGAGAGGATTTCTCCGCTCTTCTGGATATCGGCAAGCTCGAGCTCCGCGTAGTTTTGATACACATCGGCTCGTGTGACAAACGGCAATCTCTTCAGAAATGCACCATCGCCTTCGTACTCAAGCCTCACGGAATTCGTCCCATACTGCTTTTTCACGTCTCGCAGAGAGCCGCTGAGCACGTGTTTCCCCTTATTGATCAGGCAGATGTTGTCACACATCTTCTCAGCCTGTTCCATCTGGTGCGTTGAGAAGATGACCGCAGTGTTCTGCTGGCGAAGCTCGAGGAAGATATCCTTGAGGAGTATCTGATTGACCGGATCGAGGCCGGCGAAGGGCTCGTCGAGTACGAGCAGCTGAGGGCTATGAAGAATGGAGATAATGATCTGGATTTTTTGCTGATTACCTTTTGAGAGCTCCTCTACTTTGCGGTGTCCACTGTCTTTCAACCCGAAGCGGTCCAGCCACCTATCCGCAAGCGGCTTCGCGACCCGGGCCGGAATCCCTTTCAGAGATGCGAAATACAGGATCGTGTTGACGAGTTTGCTCTTCCGATAAAGTCCGCGTTCTTCGGGAAGGTAGCCGATGATGTTCCACATCTCCGGACTGAAGCGTTTTCCATCGAAGGTGATCGTGCCGCTGTCCGGAGCGATGATATTGAGCACTGTTCTGATCGTAGTGGTCTTCCCCGCCCCATTGGGGCCGAGGAGGCCGAACAGCTCACCCCGCTGAACTTCAAGTGAAACACCATCCACTGCAACAACAGTGTCGTATGCTTTGCGCAGGTCTGTTACTTTTAGCATGGTCTGGATACCACATTCTGACTTACGGTGTTAGCCGGTAAATCATTCGAGGGAACGGCACGGTCTCTCGCACGTGATCGAGACCGCAGATCCAGCCAACGGTTCGCTCGAGCCCGAGACCGAATCCTGAGTGCGGCACGGTGCCATAGCGACGCAGATCCAGGTACCACTCGAACGCTTCCTGCGGCAAGTTGTGCTGTTTGATGCGCCCCAGCAGTGCATCCAGATTATCTTCACGCTGGCTCCCGCCGATAATCTCACCATAACCCTCGGGAGCGAGGACATCAAGTGCCAGCGCGACGTTCGGATTCTGCGGGTCGCGTTTCATGTAGAAGGCCTTGATCTGAGCGGGATAACGATGAACCATCACGGGCCGATCGAATTGCTCCGAGATTATCGTCTCGTCCGTTCCGCCGAAATCGTTCCCCCACTCAAACTGAACCCCCTTCTTGCGAAGGATCTCGATCGCCTCGTCATACGAGATGCGAGGAAGCGGTTTCTTCACGTTTTGCAGGAGGGTGGTGTTCCGTTCAAGAACCTTGAGCTCCTCCCCGCGCTCCCTGAGCACCGTCTGGACGATATATTCTAGGAACTCCTCTGCGAGCTCCATATTATCGTTCAAATCCGCAAACGCGACCTCGGGCTCAACCATCCAGAATTCCGTGAGATGCCTGCGGGTCTTCGACTTCTCTGCGCGGAACGTGGGCCCAAAACAATACACTTTTCCAAACGCCATCGCCCCGGCTTCAGCGTACAGCTGGCCAGACTGCGTAAGATATGCCTTGCCCAGGTCGAAATAGTCCGTCTCGAAAAGCGTCGTTGTTCCTTCACACGCCGCCGGTGTCAAGATCGGCGAGTCGATCAGCACGAATCCCCGGTTGTCGTAGAAATCGCGAATGGCCTTGATGAGACGGTGGCGAACCCTCATGACGGCATGCTGCCGTGACGACCGGAGCCACAAATGCCGTCGATCAGCCAGGAATTCCACACCATGTTCCTTGGGGGTTATCGGGTAGTCCGTCGCAATCGCGTAGATGCGGACATCGGTAACTTCGAGCTCGAACCCTCCAGGCGCGCGATCGTCTTTCCGGACTTTCCCCTTGAGCGCGAAGGCTGATTCCTGAGTGAGCTCATCGAATTTCGCGAACGCCTCATCACTCACTCCACCCTTGGCCATCACACCCTGTACGATACCTGTTCCATCGCGAAGAAGCAGAAACCGGATCTTGCCGCTCGAGCGCTTGTTGTAGAGCCATCCCCGGAGCTCAACCTCTTCCCCAACGTGCTTGCCGAGCTCTTCTATGTAAACCCGTCCCATTCCTTCCAATTTCCCTTCATTTTCGAGAAACTCCGCTCAATATAGTGAAGTAATGAATTATCTTCAAAGGAATTTTGGTGCTTGTTTCACCCGAATTGTCAAAGGCGAGAACGGAAGCCACGCTGCTTCAAGCTGTTTCGCGGACAACAAGAATTGGCAAGTCTTCATCCAGAGATGTTACGACGGTTTGGACTCGTCGTCAGGTAAATCCTTGAAGCGAGCATCCTTCACATCACGGTACTGCGGCGGCTCCTTCCTAAGAGGCTGATGCGGAAGGTCGTACTCCCGCCGGCGCTCGCCCTCTCCCTGCTGCCAGCCACGCATAAAAAAACGCACGACACGCTGGATAACCCGAAAGAGGAGATAGAGAGCAATGATGAGTAGGACAAAGCGGAGCATACAAACGAGGAATGATCACATTCTCTTCACGGGATTGTAGTATTCGACCGCGGACTTGTTCGGACGAAGGATTTGCTCAAGCAAGTCCTCAAAATCTGCCTCATTATTCACGAAATCGATATCCGTTGCGCGCACGATGAGAAGGGGCGATGCTTTGTAGCGAAAGAAGAAATAGTTGTATGCCTCGTTCAAGTCCCGGATATACTCTTCCGACATGTGCTCCTCGATCTTCCGGGCCCTGTTCCTGATATTGCTCATCAGCCGCTCCACGCTGCACTGCAAATAGACAACCAGATCGGGCGTCGGAATATTCTTTTCGATAGCCGCAAGAAGCGTCTCGTAGAGCTTCAGTTCTTCATCCGCGAGCGTTAGATACGCGAAGATCTTGTCTTTATCAAAGATGTAGTCGGAAACGAGAAAATCGTGGAACAGATCGGCCTGAAACAACTCCTGCTGCTGCTTGTACCGGCTCAGGAGGAAGAAGATCTGAGTTTGGAACGCGTAACGCTCCGGATCCTCGTAGAACTTGGGAAGAAAAGGGTTTTCCTCGAATCTCTCAAGAACCAGGCGCCCACCCAACTTTGCCGCGAGCATTTGTGCTAGGGTCGTCTTTCCAGCTCCTATGACGCCTTCAATGGCAATGTGATGGAGCTCCGGTCTCGGGACCTGCAATCAAACCTCCACGGAGTTAGTGTAAGTCGTGTATGGCGTTTTCGTGACGGCGCTGGCGTCGTCGCACGCCACAAGCATCTGCGCGATTGATATCCGCCGTACGGGGTCAATCCATTCCGGGGCAAGCTCGCCCATCGGAACGAGCACGAACCTTCTGTCTGCAATTTCAGGATGCGGGACTGTGAGCCGGCCGTCAGAAACCCGGTCCCTTCCGAAATAGAGGAGATCGAGATCGATCTCTCTTGGCCCCCACCGCTCTGACCGCGTTCGCCCGATCCTGCGTTCGATCTCTTTACACTGCGAGTGAAACTGTGAAGCATCGAGCGCTGAAACCAGCTCAATGACCATATTCAGAAAATGGGGTTGGTCTTTCTTCCCTACCGGCTCCGTCTCGTAGATCGACGAAACCCGCACGATCGCGGTTGCATGCAGTTTTCCCAACTCCTGCACTGCAGACTTGAGGAAGCCGAGGCGATCACCAACATTGGATCCGAGACCGACGAAAACGTTCTCCATGCTATCTCTCCCGGGCGATCTCCACCTCGACGTGATCGATGACACCCTTCACGGGGGCGCTTGGCTTCCGTACCCGCACGACAACCTTCCGGGCCTTCTTGAACGTCCTCAGTAACCCGTCCGCGATCGTCCCGGCAAGTGCTTCGATGAGGTAGTACTTCTTCCCCAAGACGAGCTGCTTGATCGAGTCGTACACCCGCTCGTAATCGATCGTCTGTTTTAGGTTGTCGGTCCTGGCTCCGCGGGAGAGATTGCAGTACAGGTCGACGTCAACTTCGAACCTTCCCCCCAGGTTCTGCTCGTCTGAAAGCACGCCGTGATACGCATAGAAGACGGCATTATGCAAACGAATAATGTCGAGTGATGACTTGGTGCGTGTCGGCACAGAGAAAGATCGTTGTGATGAGAATGATAACGTCGAGAGCCATTAGTGAAAAATATAGACAACCAAACAGCAAAAGGCAACAAACTCCCGAGACCTTCCGAAGGTTCAGCCGAACCTCTCGGAGAACCATCGGAAGGTTACCCTACGATTTCTCGATCTTCGCCCATGTGTCCCGAAGCGTAACCGTACGATTGAAGACGAGACTTCCCTCCTTCGAATCGTCATCGACGCAGAAGTAGCCGAGTCGTTCAAACTGAAAGCGATCCTGAGGCCTGGCCGTTGCCAGGCTCGGTTCAAGCTTACACTGTGTTAAGACTTCGAGAGAGTTGGGATTGATGAAGTCTCTCCAGTTCTCGCCACCCGGATCCTCAGCGGTAAACAAGCGATCGTATAGACGGACCTCGGCATCGAGAGCGTGAGAGGCGGACACCCAGTGAATGGTTCCCTTCACCTTCCGGGAGCTCTGGGGGGAGCCGCTTCTTGTCTCCGGGTCGTAGGTGCATCGCAGCTCGACGACTTCTCCGGTCTTCTCATCCTTGATGACATCCACGCACTTGATGATATATGCGTACCTCAACCGGACCTCGGCCCCCGGCGACAGCCGGAAGTACTTTTTCGGCGGATGCTCTCGAAAGTCCTCCCGTTCGATGTAGAGAACCTTGGAGAAAGGAACCTTCCGAGTTCCCATCGCCGGATCTTCCGGATTATTCACCGCATCGAGCTGTTCGACGACCCCTTCGGGATAGTTGTCGATTACCAACTTGAGAGGATGGAGAACTGCCATGACCCGGGCCGACCGTTTGTTCAGATCGTCTCGCAGGCAGTCCTCGAGCGACGCCACATCAACAGTACTTTCGCTTTTTGCGACCCCGATCCGATCCGCGAATGTCCGTATGGATTCCGGCGAATAGCCGCGCCGGCGAAGACTCGAAATCGTCGGCATACGCGGGTCATCCCAACCTTTGACGTAATCCTCCTCGACGAGCTGCAACAACTTTCGCTTGCTCATTACCGTGTACGTCAGGTTGAGCCGGGCGAATTCGATCTGCTGCGAATGATATATCTCAAGTTCATCGATGAACCAGTCGTACAAAGGACGGTGATCTGCAAACTCGAGCGTGCAGAT
>VGWB01000041.1 GCA_016873755.1 Ignavibacteria bacterium
CGTGAGGTAAGCGACCTGGCGGAAGAGATTATCGTGGATGCCTTCGGACGGGCACTGGGAGGATCGGGAATGAACGTCTCTCCGCTCGACGTTGCCCTCATTGGTGTCGGGAAGCTGGGCGGACGGGAGATTACAATCGGTTCGGATCTGGACCTAATTCTCGTTTATCGCGATCCGAGCGGCACGTTGGCCAAGGCTGTCCAGGCGGCAGCAAGGAAATTCACGGACGCCCTGAGTTCCGTTTACGCGGTCGATTTCCGCCTGCGCCCCGAAGGGAGGAGCTCGCCGCTCGCATCGGAATTCGAGTATTACAAGCGCTATCTCACCGATCGGGCCTCGTTCTGGGAGCGGCAGTCGCTGGTCAAGGCACGGCTGATCACGGGAGACGCGGCATTTGGTGAAGAGGTGATGGAACATTTGTCCGGCTACACGTTCGGTTTGCCACTTCCCGATGGATGGGTAAAAGAGCTCCGAGGTATGCGCGAAAGAATGAAACAGGAACGCTCGAAGGGTGAACCCGAAGCGGATCTCAAAGTAGGTAGCGGCGGGCTCGTCGACATAGAGTTCCTGCTGCAGGCCTTGCAGCTGCGTCTCGGCGGATCACATGAGGCTATTCGCGTGACCAACTCGTTCAGACTCATTGACGAGTTGATGGGCAGAGGGCTTCTGCGCAAGCGGGATGGCAAGCCGCTCGCCGCCAATCTGGAATACCTGCGATTGCTGGAGACGTTCATTCATCTGAACTCCGACACCGCAGATTTCATCCTCCCAAAAGACAAGATTCGTTTGCAGGCTCTTGCAGCCGCTATGGGGGAGAGATCAATCGGCGCGCTGCGAGAAACTCTGGGGAGGAAAAGGAAAGAGAACCGTACGTTGTTTTCCTTGGTTGCCGGACTGCGCAGACGATGAAAGCAAGAACGAGTGAAAGATTACTGCAAGAGAACACGCTTGCCCTGGGTGTTTCGTTGACGGCACTCGCCGTCTACCTTACCACAGTCTGTCCCACCGTATCATTCATCGATAATGGCGAGCTGGCATCCGTTGCCGTGGTGTTGGGGATTGCACACCCCACGGGCTATCCGCTCTTTTCGCTCCTCGGCCGATGCGCTGTGTTGGTGCCGTTGGCGAATGAAGAAATCCTTCAGCTCAACATCTTCGGTGCGGTCATCACGGCAATCTCTGCAGGGATATTCTTCAAGGTCGTCCTCGCGTTGAAGGGGGCATTCTTGGCCAACGAGGAAGCGACGCGAGCCGGGCAAAGGGGCAACAAGAAAATCCGATTACTCTCTGCCGCGATTGCCGCGTTGGTGTTTGGCTTTTCCGAGACGGTCTGGTCGCAGTCGGTGGCCGTCGAGGTATACGGACTTCATCTCGTGCTGTTGTTGCTCGCGATGCTCGTGTTCCTAAAGGGAATTCGGGAGAGAGACACACCCGGAGGCCGAATTCCTCAGCATCTGCTTCTCTCCTCATACCTGCTCGGCCTCGGCTTCGCGAACCACCTTACCATGATCCTGATCGTGCCTGCGGTCGGCTTCTTGTATTTCAAAGCATACGGCACGGGAAAAGAAGCGCTCCGCCGTTGCGCCCGGATCGTTCCGTTTTTCCTCTTGGGGATTTCATGCTATCTGTACTTGCCCATTCGCTCAAGTGTGCACCCACCTCTCGACTGGGGACATCCTGCGGAGCTTCAGAGGTTGCTGTGGCACGTCACCGGTAAGCAGTACCGAAGCTGGATCTTTTCCAGCTTCGAGAGTGCGGAGGGGCAGTTGAAATACTTCATCCATCACTTTCCGGCAGAGTTCAACTGGCTCGTCCTTATTGTTGCTGCGGTCGGGGTCCTGATCGCTCGCCGACGGCACAACACCATCTTCTGGTTCCTCGCGATTGCGTTTCTGACGTGCCTCTTGTATTCCGTCAATTACGACATACACGACATCAATTCCTATTTCCTGCTGTGCTATGTTGCGGTGGCTCTCTTCGTCTCCTTCGGGCTCGAGGGTGCACTGGATTCTGTGGGCGCAGGGAAGAACCCAACGGGTGGGAAGATCGCTCTACTTCTTGCGGCTGTACTGCCAATCGTGCAGATATGGAGCAACAGGGGTTCGGTGGGTGAAGCAGACAACTATCTCGTTGAAGACTACACGCAGAACATCTTCAGGAATCTTGAACCGAATGCCTTTGTCCTGAGCTATCAGTGGGATTATTTCGTCGCTCCAGCGATCTACTACCAGATTGTCCGCGGTCAGCGCAAGGACGTCTCAATCGTCGACAAGGAGCTTCTGCGGCGTTCATGGTATTTCGTCGACTTGGGTCGGAGGTATCCTTGGCTCATTGACTCCTCCAGGGGGAAGGTCGACCGGTTCCTTCGAGAGCTCCACAAATTCGAGCATGACATGCCCTATGACCCACGTATCATCGAGGCCCGGTATGTCGAGATGATCAATGATTTCATCGACAAAGCCCGCTCGCGAGGTCCGGTCTATGTTGGACCGGAAATTGAGCCTGAATTTGGCGCCACCCACCAAAGGATTCCTCGAGGCCTCTTGTTTCGCCTGGTTGGCACGCACGAGGAAACTATGGAGACGGTTCCGAAAATTGACTATCGACCGACCGAGTTTGAGGATCGGTTGACGCGCGGGGTCAGGAGACTATCCGCTCAGATGCTTGCTCTAACGGCACGTCGGTTACGGGAGCGGGGTGATAGCGCGGGCGCCCTTCATTTGGCCCAAAAAGCCGTACTTTTCCAGCCAGGCTACACACCTGCCCGGAATCTGTTGCAGGAGCTCCAGAAGTGACGCTGTGGCGGACAGGCGGAAGGTGTCCGGAGAGGCATCTGTTGGGATTTTTTGCCGGAAGCCGTTGACTATTTGGTAATATTTGTTAAATTATAAAGCTTAGGTTCTGTGCCCAGTCCAAGGTCCCCACGAAGTGAACGTACCTAAACTGCGGATAGAATGTCAGATAACCACGGTTGGCTGCCTATTCGCAGAGGGGCTGATTTTTCTTTGCTGGCGTAGCTCAGCTGGTAGAGCAGCTGACTTGTAATCAGCAGGTCATCGGTTCAAGTCCGATCGCCAGCTCACCTGTCGAGCGCTGGGCAGGTAGCGAAGCGGTCAAACGCATCAGACTGTAAATCTGACGGCCAAGGCCTTCGGAGGTTCGAATCCTTCCCTGCCCACAGATGAAATGGGAAAATGGAGAAGTGGTAAGATGTGGAGTTTCGACGCGTCGCTCTTCAGTTTTCACACTTTCTCATTCTCTCATTTTTCAATTTTTGCGCGGGAGTAACTCAGTTGGTAGAGTCACAGCCTTCCAAGCTGTTGGTCGCGGGTTCGAGTCCCGTCTCCCGCTCGGGTCCTGAGTTTCGAGTTCGAAATTCCATGTTCGATACTCGACATTCTCCTAGGCGAACACCGGATATCGAATAATGAGTAGTGAATCACGAAACGGGACGTATGCTTGCGTAGCTCAGTTGGTAGAGCACTTCCTTGGTAAGGAAGAGGTCACCGGTTCAATCCCGGTCGCAAGCTCGGCGAAGTACCGGAAGTGTGAAACCTTTTTGGAGTAGAATCTCGTGCGAGACATCATCACACTCGAATGCTCAGCGTGCAAGCGACGTAACTACACGACCACCAAGAACAAGAAGAAACAATCGGGTCGCGTGGAGTACAAGAAGTACTGTCCGTGGTGCAACAAGCGCACTCCACATAAAGAAACGAAATAGGTATTCTGCTAGGCTTGTGCATGGGCGCGAACAGCGGTGGTCTCGGCATTCGACCCTGCCTTGCAGTGCAGCGGTCTCGCGGCGGAGCGGCGATGCGCTGCGATACACGTGAGTAGCTCAACTGGCAGAGCAGCGGTCTCCAAAACCGCAGGTTGGGGGTTCGACTCCCTCCTCACGTGCTGAGCGTCTCGTGTGAAGCAGTCATAAGCCAGATGAACGTACATTTGAGCCAGAGCACGCAATGAAAGAAAAGATCATCAACTTCTTCAATGATGTCGTGAAAGAGATGGGGAAGGTCACGTGGCCGACACGCGAAGAGCTCGTGGAGTCGACCAAGATCGTCATCATCGTGTGTCTGATTATTTCCGTATTCACGTGGGGCGTAGATTCGATATTGAGCACCGCCCTCAAGGCGATTCTGTAACTCAGAGGAAAGAGCAGCGATTTGAACAAGCGTTGGTATGTTGTGCGTACATACTCGGGCCACGAGACAAAGGTGAAAGCCTTCCTGGAGTCGGAAGTGGCGCGCCTTAGCCTTGGTGAAAGAATCTCCAGCGTGCTCATTCCGTCTGAGAAGGTCATTGAGGTGAAGGACGGAAAGAAGAAGGCAAGAGTGAAGAACTTTTTTCCCGGCTACGTACTTGTCGAGGCCGTTTTGGACAAGGAAACAATCCATCTGATTCTGGAGGCACCTTCGGTGCTCGGTTTTGTGCCGGACAAGAACAATCCGGTCCCGCTACAGCCTGATGAAGTGCGTCGGCTGATCGGGAAGATGGAGGAAAAGGAAGATGTGGAGCTGGTGGAGATTCCGTTCCGCATGGGTGATCCCGTCAAGGTCGTCGAGGGTCCTTTCAACAACTTCTCCGGATTTGTGCAGGAGGTGAATCCGGAGAAGATGAAAGTGAAAGTGATGGTAAGCATCTTCGGCCGCAAGACGCCCGTGGAGCTTGATTTCGTTCAGGTTGAATTGGAAAAGTAATCGATTCTCGCGTAGCCCTCTACAGCAAGGCACACCATATGGCAAAAAAAGTCACAGGCTTCATCAAGCTGCAGATTCCTGCGGGTCAGGCGAATCCGGCTCCACCCGTTGGCCCGGCGCTCGGCCAAAAGGGCGTCAATATTATGGAGTTCTGCAAGCAGTTCAATGCAAGAACCAAAGACCAGCAGGGGCTCATCATCCCCGTGGTCATCACGGTGTTCAGTGACAAATCCTTCGCCTTCATCACCAAGACACCTCCAGCCGCGACGTTGTTGCTGAAGGCGCTGAAGCTGGAGAAGGGCTCGGCCGAACCCAATCGCGTCAAGATCGGAACAGTGACCAAAGCGCAGGTGCGGGAGATTGCCGAGATGAAGATGGCGGATCTGAATGCTGCCTCGGTAGCAGCGGCGATGAAGATGGTCGCAGGAACTGCCCGCAGCATGGGAATCACCGTCGAAGAATAACAAGTTGTCCTACAACTATGAGTTGGTAGTATGAAAAAGCGTAGCAAGCGATACAAAGCCGTAGCGGCCAAAGTAGCGAGGAAGAACTATACGATCTCTGAGGCAGTTCAGAAGGTCAAGGAGACTGCGTCTGCAAAATTCGCCGAGGGAGTTGATATCGC
Organism: Ignavibacteria bacterium; assembly: GCA_016873755.1. Lineage (GTDB taxonomy): Bacteria > Bacteroidota > Ignavibacteria > UBA10030 > UBA10030 > VGWB01. The sequence continues at coordinate 5,329 of VGWB01000041.1, forward strand.
GGTTCGTCTCGGCGTCGACCCGAAGAAGGCGGATCAGGCGATCCGGGGAACGGTCGCGCTCCCGCACGGGATCGGGAAGGACGTCCGCGTTCTCGTCATCACGAAACCCCCGAAGGACGATGAAGCCACCGCCGCCGGTGCCGACCACGTTGGGTTCCAGGAATACCTTGAAAAGATCCAGCAGGGTTGGGCAGATGTCGACGTCATTATTGCGACCCCGGACGTCATGGGTGACCTCGGTAAGCTCGGGAGAATTCTTGGTCCCCGCGGCCTCATGCCGAATCCGAAGAGCGGCACCGTGACGATGGAAGTCGGGAAGGCCGTCAGGGAAGTGAAAGCCGGCAAGATCGAGTTCCGCGTAGACAAGGCAGGAATCGTCCACGCCACCGTCGGCAAAGCGGCGTTCGAGCAGGAAAAACTGGTGGAGAACATCCAGTCGTTCCTGAGCACCATCGTTCGCCTGAAGCCGGCGACAGCAAAAGGGACATATATCAGGAGTATCGCAATTTCGACGACAATGGGACCTGTGGTCCGCATTGATCGGGCCGAGGTTGCGGTTCACTAACAACGACATTACGCACTCATCTATGAAGATCTCTGAGGGAGGTCCGGTGCCCGGCAACGCGGGACGCTTCTCACCTGGCCTCGCAAGTCGATGTGGCTGCCGACTTGTCCACTCAGTGAGATGGAGAAAACTGGAAGGTATCACATGAACCGATCGGACAAAGAAGCGATTGTGGCCGAAGTCGCGGAGAAGCTGAAGCGGGCAACGGCCATGTACATCGCCGACTTCACCGGACTCACGGTCGAAGAAGAAACAGAGCTTCGACGGGAGTTTCGCAGGGCCGGCATCGAGTACAGGGTCGTGAAGAACACGCTTGCGAAGAAGGCTTTGGAGCGCGTCAGCGGTTATGATCGCGTGTACGAAAACCTGGTTGGGCCGACTGGGATCGCGTTCAGCTATGACGATGCGGTTGCTCCCGCGAGGATCATCAAGAAGTTCAGCGAGAAATCGGGCAAGTTGGCGCTGAAGGTGGCGGTTCTCGAGAGGCAGGTTTTCGAGGGCGCGCAACTGGAACAATTGTCGAAGCTCCCGACCCGCAAGGACCTCATGGCGGGTGTTGCGGGGAGCTTGCAGGCACCGATCTCGGGCATCGCCGGGGCAATTGCAGCCGTTTTGCGAGATCTGGTGAACGCCATCGACGCGATCGAGAAGAAAAAGAAGGCGGCCTGAGGGTCATCGAGTTTCAAAACATCTTTCACAAGGAGAATTACAATGTCAGCAGTAGCAGAAATCGTTGAGAAAATCGAGAAGCTTACGCTGCTTGAAGCGGCGGAATTGAAGAAGGCGTTGGAGGAGAAATTCGGTGTCACTGCCGCCGCTCCAGTCATGGTCGCAGGCGGACCGATGCCTGCCGCCGGCGGCGCAGCCGTTGCCGCAGAGGAGAAAACGGAATTCAATGTCGAACTGAAAAATGCCGGCGCTCAGAAAATCAATGTGATCAAAGTCGTCCGCGCAGCCACCGGTCTCGGACTGAAGGAAGCGAAGGACCTGGTGGATGGCGCCCCCAAGATTGTGAAGGAGGCTCTCAGCAAGGATGAGGCCGAAAAGCTGAAGAAGGAGCTTGAAGAGGCGGGTGCGCAGGTTGAACTGAAGTAAGTCGTCATCGACGGCTCTTTCCAACGATTCAGTGATCGTCATTCTGGGAACAAATAGACATCTCTTCTGTGTCATGGTATTCTCAAAGCCGATGGTTCTCCCTTTCTGCGAGGGACGAGCGCCATCGGCTTGAGCCATCTATAGAGAAGGATCGCGTGGGTCGTTCTATCGATAAGGATTTCATTCTGATCTCACCGGCGGTGGATGATCCGGTGAGTTCTTGCTATGCAGTCTGCCAAATCAATTTCATGAGGAGTGGTTGACTTGAAGAACCAATCCAATGGCACAAATGGCCGAATTAGTTTCGGCCGGATACCTTCTGTGGTCGAAACTCCGGACCTGCTGAATGTTCAGATCGATTCGTTCGGCAAGTTCCTGCAGGCGGATATCTCGCCTCATCGACGCAAGAAGATGGGCCTGCAACAGGTGTTCGAGATGAATTTTCCGATTACTGACGCACGGGAGAACTTCCTTCTCGCATTTGTCGAGTACTACGTCGAGAAACCGAAGTACTCCGTCGTCGAGTGTCAGGAACGCGGGTTGACGTACTCGGTGCCACTGAAGGCAAAGCTCCGTCTCTCATCGAAGCGGGAAGGGAGTCAGGAGTTCACCGACACGATTGAGCAGGAGGTCTACCTCGGGAATCTTCCTGCCATGACTCCACGCGGAACGTTTATCATCAACGGTGCTGAGCGCGTCGTGGTGAGCCAGCTGCACCGATCGCCGGGCGTGTTCTTTGGGGAGTCGGTTCATCCCAACGGGACCTTGATGTACTCCGCGCGGATCATTCCGTTCCGGGGCTCGTGGGTCGAGTTTTCGACCGATATCAACAATGTCATGTATGCCTACATTGATCGGAAGAAGAAATTCCCGGTGACAACTCTCCTCCGTGCGCTGGGGTATTCCTCCGACGACGAGATCCTGGACCTGTTCGAGCTCGCTGAGGAAGTGGATGTCAACAAGGTGAATCTGCGAGACTATCTCGGCCGAACAATCTGCAGCGACGTATTCGACAAGAAGACGGGAGAGGTCTTCATCAACAAAGATGCGAAGCTGACGGACGAGCACATCAAGCAGATCAAGAAAGCCGAGATCCGGAAGATTCGTTTCCTGAAATCGGAGGCGACAGAGGAGCAGTCCGTGATCGCCAATACGATTCTCCGGGACGCCGCTCGGTCGGAGGAGGATGCTCTCGAGACGATCTATGCTCAGCTCCGGTCCGGCGAAGCCCCCGATCTCGATACGGCGAAGAACCTGATCGATCGGCTGTTCTTCAATCCCAAACGATACGATCTCGGCGACGTCGGCCGGCATCGGATGAATGCCAAGCTCGGTTTGAACATCAAGGAAGACGTCACAACGCTGACGCGCGATGATATCGTCGCGATCGTCAAGTACCTGATTGATCTCCAACAAGGGAAGAGAACGGTGGACGACATTGACCACCTGGGGAATCGGCGAGTGCGAACGGTCGGCGAGCAGCTCGCACAGCAATTCAATGTTGGCCTCTCGCGAATGACGCGAACGATCCGGGAGCGCATGAACCTGCGGGATAGCGAGACCATCACCCCTCAGGATCTGGTCAACGCACGGACCATCACCAGCGTCATCAACGCGTTCTTCGGAACCAACCAGCTCTCGCAGTTCATGGACCAGACCAATCCGCTTGCTGAAATGACACACAAGCGGCGCGTCTCGGCGCTTGGTCCAGGCGGTCTCACGCGTGAGCGCGCGGGATTCGAGGTGCGCGACGTGCACTATACGCACTATGGCCGCCTCTGCCCGATTGAGACGCCGGAAGGTCCGAACATCGGTTTGATCTCATCGCTCTGCATCCATGCTCGCATCAATGATTTCGGATTCATCGAAACCCCGTATCGCCGTGTGAAGAATGGAAAGGTCTCGGAGGAGATTGAGTTCCTGACCGCAGAGAAGGAAGACGAGGTCATCATCGCCCAGGCGAACGCACCCGTTGATGAGCGCGGCCGCTATCGCGAGGACCGCGTGAAAGCTCGGTTCCAGAGCGACTACCCGCTCGCGGAGCCCGACAAGGTTCAGTACATGGACGTCGCGCCGAACCAGATTGTGAGCGCAGCGGCGGCCCTCATCCCGTTCCTGGAGCACGACGACGCCAACCGAGCGTTGATGGGGTCGAACATGCAGCGCCAGGCAGTTCCGCTGTTGACGCCGGAACCACCGATCGTCGGAACGGGCCTTGAGGAGAAAGTGGCGCGCGACTCGCGGACAATGATTTCAGCTGAACGAAGCGGTGTTGTTGAATCCGTCGCGTCCGATAGCATCGTCGTGCAATACGATATTGACGAGAACAGCACGGAAGCCATCATCAGCTTCGAAGACAAGCGTCGGGTTGAATACAAGCTCACGAAGTTCTTCCGCACGAATCAGGACACGTGCATCAACCAGAAACCGCTCGTGAAAGGCGCAAGCCGGGTGAAGCGGGGGGATGTGCTCGCCGATGGATGCGGGACCAGCCAGGGGGAGCTTGCACTCGGACGAAATGTGCTTGTCGCATTTATGCCCTGGAGAGGATACAACTTCGAGGACGCCATCGTCGTCAGCGAGCGGATTGTTGCCGAGGATGTCTTCACGTCAATCCACATCGAAGAATTTGAACTCCAGGTGCGTGACACGAAGCGTGGTGAGGAGGAGCTCACGCGCGAGATTCCAAACGTCAGCGAGGAAGCGACGAAGGACCTGGACGAAAACGGTATTGTCCGGGTCGGAGCTGAGGTCAACGAGGGGGATATCCTTATCGGCAAGATTACGCCGAAAGGCGAGACCGACCCGACACCCGAAGAGAAGCTGCTGAAGGCGATCTTTGGCGAGAAGGCTGGCGACGTGAAGGATGCGTCGCTCAAGGCGCCGCCAGGCATGAAGGGCGTGGTCATTGCGACAAAGCTTTTCAGCCGGAAGAAGAAAGACACGGAGAGCAAGAAGGAAGACAAGAAGAAGCTGGAAGCCCTTGATCGCGCACGACGCAAAGACCTGAAGGAGCTTCAGGAGAAGCTTGCCAAGAAGCTCGATCAGCTCCTGGCAGGCGAGAAGTCGGCCGGTATTCGAGACGTCGACGACACCGTCGTGATTCGCAGCGGGACGGCGCTGAAGGAAGACACCTTCCAGTCGCTGGAGACGCTTGAGAAGCTGGATTTCAATCAGGAATGGACTGACGACAAGAGGAAGAACAACCTTCTCATCAAGGCGCATGAGAACTACCGGCAGAAGCTGAGCGAGATCGAAGAGTTCTATCGTCACGAAAAGAATAAGATCCAGCTCGGCGACGAACTGGCGCCGGGGATCGTCCAGCTCGCCAAGGTCTATGTCGCCAAGAAGAGAAAACTCTCCGTGGGGGACAAGATGGCCGGCCGTCACGGGAACAAGGGTGTAGTTTCCACCATAGTCCCAGTCGAGGATATGCCCTTCCTGCCCGATGGCACTCCGGTCGATTTGGTGCTCAATCCTTTAGGAGTCCCCTCGCGTATGAACCTCGGTCAGCTGTTCGAGGTCGCGCTTGGCTGGGCGGGCTACAGGCTTGGTGAGAGATACTCCTCTCCCATCTTTGACGGAGCGACGTGGGAGGAGGTCAGGGAGCGTCTCGAAAAGGCGGGATTGAACGGTACCTCGAAATCGACTCTTGTTGACGGTCGCACCGGTGAGCCCTTCGACCAGGAGGTCACGGTCGGCTATATCTATATGATGAAGCTCTCTCATCTGGTTGACGACAAGATCCATGCGCGCTCGATCGGGCCGTATTCACTCATCACGCAGCAGCCGCTGGGTGGCAAGGCCCAGTTCGGTGGCCAACGATTCGGAGAGATGGAGGTCTGGGCGCTGGAGGGATACGGTGCATCGCATGTCTTACAGGAAATCCTCACGGTCAAATCGGATGACGTCGTGGGCCGGGCCAAGGTGTACGAAGCCCTCGTAAAGGGCGAGAACCTGCCCGAACCGAACGTGCCGGAGTCGTTCAACGTGCTTGTCCGTGAGTTGCAGGGTCTGGGCCTCGAAGTGAAGATCGAATGATGAGGCGCTCGGGCTTGCTCAGAAAACCCTGATGTGATCTGCGCTCCTTGCGCAGCCCAAAAGAATTTGAATTGTGGAGGTCATCCATGCCCTTTACATCGAGTGAAGCTGCAACACGAAGGTCGTTTTCGAGGATCGTCATTAGCCTGGCGTCGCCAGACATGATCCTGTCGCGGTCGCACGGCGAAGTGACGAAACCGGAGACGATCAACTACCGGTCCTTCCGTCCCGAAAAGGATGGGCTCTTCTGCGAGAAGATCTTCGGCCCGGTTCGGGACTGGGAATGCCATTGCGGCAAGTACAAGCGCATCCGCTACAAGGGCATCACCTGCGACCGCTGCGGGGTCGAGGTCACCCAAAAAAGCGTCCGTCGCGAGCGGATGGGGCACATCGCCCTCGCCGTTCCTGTTGTCCACATCTGGTATTTCCGCTCCCTGCCGAGCAAGATTGGCTATGTCCTGGGGCTTTCTAGCAAAGAGCTGGAGAAGATCATCTACTACGAGTCCTATGTGGTGATCAACCCCGGCACTACGGGACTTCAAAAACAGGATCTCCTGACCGAAGACCAGTATCTGGAGATCATGACCTCGCTCCCCGAGAACAACAGTGACCTCGAAAATGCTGATCCGAAAAAGTTCATCGCCAAGATGGGCGGCGATGCGATTAAGCACTTGCTGAAACGCGTCAACATCGAAGACCTCGCGCTGGAAATGCGGGCGGAGGTCAAAGGTGAAACGTCGGTGCAGAAGAAGACCGAGGCGCTGAAACGTCTTCGCGTCATCGAAGCATTTCGGAAGAGTGAGGAGAGTGCGCCCAACAGACCAGAATGGATGGTTCTGGACGTGATACCGGTCATTCCGCCGGAATTGCGACCGCTTGTGCCGCTCGAAGGCGGTCGGTTCGCCACGTCCGATCTGAACGATCTGTATCGCCGGGTGATCATCCGCAACAATCGGTTGAAGCGCCTCATCGAGATCAAGGCTCCCGAAGTCATTCTGCGCAATGAGAAGCGGATGCTGCAGGAGGCCGTCGACTCGCTGCTTGACAACTCGCGCCGCGTCAATGCGGTCCGCAGCGATAACAACCGGGCGCTCAAATCACTCTCGGATATGCTCAAGGGGAAACAGGGTCGGTTCCGTCAGAACCTGCTCGGTAAGCGCGTGGATTACTCCGGCCGCTCGGTGATCGTGGTCGGTCCGGAGCTGAAATTGCACGAATGCGGATTGCCGAAGGATATGGCGGTCGAATTGTTCAAACCCCACATCATTCGCAAGCTCATCGAGCGTGGGCTCGTCAAAACCGTCAAGAGCGCAAAGAAGATGGTCGATAAGAAAGGACCGGAGGTGTGGGATATCCTCGATCACATTATTGACGGTCATCCTGTGCTGCTGAATCGTGCACCGACCCTCCACCGACTGGGGATTCAGGCATTTCAACCTGTTCTGGTTGAAGGAAAAGCCATTCGCATCCATCCGATGGTGTGCACGGCGTTCAATGCGGACTTCGACGGAGACCAAATGGCTGTCCACGTGCCTCTTTCGTACGAGGCTCAGTTGGAAGCACGCATCTTGATGCTATCCAGCCACAACATCCTTTCGCCGGCCAACGGTGCCCCCATCGTCACACCCACACAGGATCAGGTGCTTGGCTGCTACTATCTCACCAAATCCAAACCCGGGGATCTGGGTGAGGGGTTGATGTTCTACGGACCTGAAGAGGTGATCGTTGCGTTTGACCAGGGCAAAATTGGACTCCACGCCCGGATCAAAGTCCGCATCGACGGAAAGCTCATCGAGACCACTACCGGCCGGGTCATCTTCAATGACATCCTACCGAAGGAGATATCGTTCATCAATGAGCTTCTGAACAAGAAACGCCTAGTCCAGATCATCTCCGCAGTCTTCCGTCGCTGTGGAAATCTGGAGAGCGCGCGGTTCCTCGACAAGTTGAAGTACCTGGGCTTCAGCTACGCAACGCAGGGCGGCCTTTCCGTCTCCATTGGCGACGTTATCATCCCGCCGGAGAAATACGACATCGTCGCCAAGGCTCAGAAGGACGTGGAGAATGTCGAAAGCCAATACTACAGGGGCTTCATCACCAACGGTGAGCGGTACAACAAGGTGATCGACATCTGGACGCGGGCGACAAGCCGAATTGCTGAGAAATTGTTCGATTCGTTGCAGCATTCACGCGACGGCTTCAATTCACTGTATATGATGGTGGACTCCGGCGCACGAGGCTCGAAAGAGCAGGTACGCCAGCTCGCGGGCATGCGGGGATTGATGGCCAAGCCGCAGAAAAGCCTCTCGGGCGCAACTGGCGAACTGATCGAGAATCCTATCACGGCAAACTTTCGTGAAGGCCTCTCGATCCTCGAGTACTTCATTTCGACGCACGGGGCGCGTAAGGGCCTGGCTGATACCGCCTTGAAGACTGCAGACGCGGGCTACCTGACGCGTCGTTTGATCGACGTTGCTCAAGACTGTGCCATCGCCGAGGAAGACTGCGGCACAATTCGCGGGGTTCTTACAGGCGCCTTGAAGGAAGGTGAGGACGTTAAAGAACCCCTCTCCGAGCGTATTCTGGGCAGGGTCTCTGTGTACGACGTAACCGATCCGCTGACCGGCGAGACGATCGTCGAGTCGGGGGAGATCATTGACGAAGACAAGGCACAGCGAATTTCGGAGACGTCCATCGAGATGGTCGAGATCCGCTCTGCACTGACCTGTAATTCTCGGCGCGGTGTCTGCGCGAAGTGCTACGGACGCGACCTGACCACGGGCAAGCTCATCGAGCCCGGCACGGCTGTCGGGGTCATTGCTGCTCAGTCTATCGGTGAACCGGGAACGCAGCTCACACTGCGCACCTTCCATACCGGTGGAACAGCGAGCTTGATCGCCGCACAGTCGCAGATCCTTTCGAAGTTTGAGGGGAGAGTGAGGTACGACGGCGTCAAGACCATCGAGGTGAGCACGGAGACCGGAATGCACATGATCGTCTCCGGGCGAAGCGGCATGATCAACATCATCGACGAGGACAATCGCGTCCTCACAAAATACGACGTGCCGTACGGTGCGATGCTGATAATTCAGGACGGCGCAAAGGTGGCGAGGGGAGAGATGATCTACGAATGGGATCCCTACAACGCCGTGATCATCTCCGAGCACTCGGGCAGCGTCGGGTACGTGGATCTCAAAGACAACGTTACCTATCGTGAAGAACCCGACGAGCAAACCGGCCACATCCAGAAGGTAGTGATCGACAGCCGGGAGAAGAATCTCATCCCGGCTCTCACGATCCTCAATGCAAAAGGCCAACGGGTGGGATCGTACCCGATCCCGACGCGCGCCCATCTGATTGTCGAAGACGGCGCACGGATTCACGCGGGTGCTATTCTGGTCAAGATCCCTCGTGACATCGGAAAGACGCGGGACATCACAGGCGGGTTGCCACGGGTGACTGAGCTGTTCGAGGGTCGGCATCCGAACGATCCCGCCATTGTCACGGAGATCGACGGCGTTGTGACGATTGGCCAGCCGAAACGAGGAGCGCGCGAGCTGTTCGTTCAGAGCCACGATTCCAAGGACAAACGGACATACCTCATTCCGCTGGGCAAGCACGTCCTGGTTCAAGACAACGATGTTGTCCGCGCCGGCGAGCGTTTGTCTGCCGGCGCCATCGATCCGCATGACATCCTGAGGATCAAGGGCACGACCGCTGTGCAGGAGTACCTCGTCAATGAGATCCAGGAAGTCTATCGGATGCAGGGTGTCAAGATCAACGACAAGCACATCGAGGTCATCGTGCGGATGATGATGCAGAAGGAACGGATCGTCGACGCTGGCGACACGAAGTATCTCGAGGGTGACAATGTCGACAAGTCGAAACTGCGGGACGAAAACGAGAGCCTTCAAGGTAAGGTCGTCGTTGTGAACAAGGGGGACTCGAAGCTGAAGAGTGGAGCGATCACGACCAAGAAGGTGGTCCGGGAGATCAACGCAGATATCCGGAAGAAGGGGAAGAAAGTGATCGAGGTTCGGGATGCGGATCCTGCTACGTCGGAGCCGATCTTGCTGGGTATTACGCAAGCCTCGCTGACGACCGATAGTTTCATCTCGGCGGCCTCATTCCAGGAGACGACCAAGGTCCTCACAGATGCGGCGATCGAGGGGAAGGTTGACATGCTGCTTGGACTGAAGGAAAACGTGATCATGGGTCACCTCATACCGGCCGGAACGGGGCAGAAAAAGTTCCGCGACCTCATTGTGGAATCCGGGATCGTGGCGGAAGCTGAAGAGATCCTGGCGGAAGAAGGTGAAGAGGTTGTGGCTGACGCAAAGGAGCGGAAACGGAAAACGAAAGCGGCGGCATCATAGAGCTCGACACGCCGGGATGCTGATAGTGTCCCGATTTGTGCCGTCGGGGACGAAACCCGCCCGACTATGTCGTTTGCCGCTGTACGGCATCCCCCCTTTCGGCAATTTTCCTTTGAGCGGGACAGGCGGGAGCCGGCTTCGGAAACGATAACGCATCTTACGGAATCATAATGGGGCGCTCAAGGAATTGACAATCGAGCCAAAAATCGTTAAATTAAAAGGCTTTATTTTGCCGGGTTTTCAACCGGCAGCAAAGGAGCTCGACTGATTGCCAACGATTAACCAACTCGTACGGAACAGCAGAGAGCTGGTCCTCTGGAAGAGCAAGTCCCCGGCCCTGCAATCCAGCCCGCAGAAGCGCGGTGTATGCACGCGCGTGTACACGACCACGCCTAAGAAACCGAATTCGGCCTTGAGGAAAGTAGCGCGCGTCCGTCTGACGAATCAAATGGAGGTCACGGCCTACATTCCCGGTGAGGGGCATAACCTCCAGGAGCATTCGATTGTGCTGATTCGTGGCGGGAGAGTCAAGGACCTGCCGGGCGTCCGCTATCACATTATCCGCGGTTCGCTCGACACGCAGGGGGTGCAGGATCGCAAGCAGGGCAGATCGAAGTATGGGGCCAAGAGACCAAAGCAGCAGTAGAACGTTGAGAATCCCATGAGAAAGAAAAGAGCTACACGGCGAGTTGTCAGCACGGATCCTAAGTTTCAGGATACCCTCGTCTCACGGTTCACGAATTCGTTGTTGAAACGAGGAAAGAAGCATCTGGCACGACGGGTCTTGTACGGGGCGTTGGATATCATCGAGGAGCGAACGAAAAACAATCCGCTCGACGTTTTCAAGAAGGCGGTGAGCAACGCATCGCCGGTCATTGAAGTTCGCGCGCGCAGAGTCGGTGGTGCTACCTATCAAGTTCCCACAGAAGTTCGTCCCGAGCGGCGAACCGCTCTTGCAATCCGCTGGTTGATTGGCTACGCCAACGAACGCTCGGATTCATCGATGGCTCAGAAGCTTGCTTCCGAATTGATCGCTGCGGCTGCTGGTGAGGGAGGTGCGATCAAGAAAAAGGAAGATGTCCATCGAATGGCAGAAGCGAACAAGGCTTTTGCCCACTTCAAGTGGTAGGACGGTATTCGGTTTTTTTAACAACGACGCTTTGTGGAGCTGGTAACTTTTCGCGAGAACGGCGTTTCTCGCGAGCAGAAATATTCTATGCCTCGAGAATACTCACTAGAGAAGACCAGAAACATCGGCATCATGGCGCACATCGATGCCGGCAAGACGACTACGACGGAGCGCATCCTGTTCTACACCGGTGTCCTCCACAGGATGGGGGAGGTCCACGATGGGGCAGCCACGATGGACTGGATGGAGCAGGAGAAGGAACGCGGTATCACTATCACGAGTGCCGCAACGACGTGTTTCTGGCGGAATCACGGGATCAACATTATTGACACGCCGGGCCACGTTGATTTCACCATCGAGGTGGAGCGGTCGCTCCGTGTCCTTGACGGCGCGGTGGCGCTGTTCTGCTCGGTCGGTGGTGTCGAGCCGCAATCCGAAACGGTGTGGCGGCAGGCGGACAAATATGGCGTCCCGCGCATCGCGTTCGTCAACAAGATGGATCGCGCGGGTGCAGACTTCATGGGCGTCATTGAGATGATGAAGCAGCGGCTCGGTGCGAACGCTGTTCCGGTATTGCTCCCCGTCGGCGAGGGGGAGATGTTCTCGGGCACCATCGATTTGATCACGATGAAGGCGCGGATGTACCGCGAGGGCACGCAGGGTGCGTCGTTTGAGGATATTGAGATCCCTGAAAAACTCCGCCCGAAGGCGAACGAATTCCGCATCAAGATGCTGGAAGCTGTTGCCGATGAAGATGACACGCTGCTCGAGAAATACCTTGAAGGGAAGGAAATCTCGCCCGACGAAATTCGCCGCGTGCTGCGCAGAGCAACCCTCAAAGTCCGGATCATCCCCGTTCTGTGCGGCTCCGCCTTCAAGAACAAAGGAGTCCAGAAGCTGCTCGACGCGGTCATTGATTTCCTGCCTTCGCCGCTGGATATCAACGAGGGAGTTATCCACGGGCATCACCCGCACCGGCGCGATGATGTTGTGCGGAAGGTGAGCGATGATGATGATTTCACGGCGCTCGCGTTCAAAATCGTGACCGATCCGTTTGTGGGTCGCCTGACATATTTCCGTGTCTATTCGGGGATGGTCGAAGCGGGGAGCTATGTGTACAATGCTACAGCCGACAGGAAGGAGCGGATCGGTCGACTGCTTCGGATGCACGCCAATCACCGCGAGGATGTCACGGAGGCGTATGCCGGTGAGATTGTGGCAGCAATCGGCTTGAAACAGACGAGGACCGGCGAAACCCTCACCGACGAGCAAGATCCCATCATTCTGGAGCGCATGGAGTTTCCCGAGCCTGTCATTGATGTTGCGATCGAGCCGAAGACGAAGGCAGATCAGGAAAAACTCGGCGAAGCGCTGCAAAAATTGGCCGAAGAGGACCCGACCTTCCGCGTGTCATCGAATGAAGAGACCGGTCAGACCATCATCAGTGGGATGGGAGAGCTTCACCTGGAGATCATCGTTGACCGAATGAAGAGGGAATTCAGAGTGGAAGCGAACGTCGGCAAGCCCCAGGTTGCATATAGAGAGACCATCACTCGAAAGGTCACTGCAGAGGGGAAGTTCGTGCGGCAGAGCGGGGGTCGGGGTCAATACGGGCACGTCGTCATCGAGATGGAGCCCAACGAGAAGGGGAAGGGATTCGAGTTCGAGAATGCCATTGTCGGCGGAGTCGTGCCCAAGGAGTATATCAGGCCGACAGAAAACGGCATCATGGAGGCAATGAAGAACGGGGTGCTTGCCGGTTATCCCGTGGAGGACGTGAAAGTGAAGCTGTTCGATGGTTCCTTCCACGAAGTCGACTCGTCCGAAATGGCGTTCAAGATTGCCGGCTCCATAGCCTTCAAAGAGGCAGCTCAGAAAGCAGGGCCTGTTCTTCTCGAGCCGATCATGGCTGTCGAGGTCGTAACGCCGGAAGAGTATCTCGGCGATGTGATGGGTGATTTGAACGCTCGACGAGGAAAGATCGAAGGAATGAACTCGCGAAAGGATGCCCAGGTTGTCAGGGCGATGGTGCCGCTCTCTGAGATGTTCGGCTACGCCACCATCCTTCGCTCGATGACCCAGGGTCGCGCTCTCTATACCATGCAGTTTTCGCACTATGAGCAGGTTCCGAAATCGATTTCTGATCAGATCATTGAAAAAGTACGCGGGAAGGAATCCATTCCCGCGTGAGCGTGTAGACCTCATTTTGGCTTTGGACATAACGAAAGGAGAACATCCACATGGCAAAGGAAAAATTCGATCGCAGCAAGCCGCACATAAATGTCGGCACGATTGGTCATGTTGACCACGGGAAGACAACCCTGACCGCGGCCATAACGATGGTGCTTGCGAAGAAGGGTCTTTCTCAGATCCGCACGTTCGATTCAATCGATAACGCGCCGGAGGAAAAGGCCCGAGGGATCACCATCAACACGGCGCACGTTGAGTATTCGACGGAGAAGCGCCACTACGCGCACGTCGACTGCCCGGGCCATGCTGACTATATCAAGAACATGATCACGGGTGCCGCCCAGATGGACGGCGCAGTCCTTGTGGTCGCTGCCACCGATGGGCCGATGCCCCAGACCCGTGAGCACATCCTGCTTGCTCGCCAGGTAAACGTGCCGAAGGTCGTGGTCTTCCTGAACAAGATCGACGCTGTGGACGATCCCGAGCTGTTGGACCTGGTGGAGCTCGAGGTCCGTGACCTTCTGAAAAAGTATGAGTTCCCGGGTGACGAGATCCCCGTCATCCGCGGTTCTGCGCTCAAAGCCATGGAGAAAGCTCTGCACCCCGAGGCGAAGCTGGACGACCCGGCGTTCAAGTGCGTCATGGACCTGATGGATGCCGTCGACTCTTATATTCCTCTGCCCCAGCGGAGTGTCGACAGGCCCTTCCTGATGCCGGTTGAAGACGTGTTCTCGATCACCGGCCGCGGTACGGTCGGTACCGGCCGTGTCGAGCGCGGTCGTGCAAAAGTCGGCGATGAGGTCGAGGTGATCGGATTCGGCGCACACAAGAAAACGGTCATCACCGGAGCTGAGATGTTCCGCAAGGAGCTGGACGAAGTTCAGGCTGGCGACAATGCCGGATTGCTGCTGCGCGGTGTCGAGAAGAACGAGCTCGAACGCGGAATGGTTGTTGCGAAGCCCGCTTCCATCACACCGCATCGGAAATTCGCGGCTCAGGTGTACGTCCTGAAGAAAGAAGAGGGTGGACGCCATACCCCGTTCTTGAACGGGTACCGTCCGCAGTTCTACTTCCGAACCACAGACGTGACGGGCGTGGTTGCGTTGCCGAGCGGCGTCGAGATGGTGATGCCCGGCGATAACGTCGACAATATGGCCATTGAGCTCATCTCCGAGATCGCTATGGAGGAAGGGCTCCGGTTCGCCATCCGTGAGGGCGGCCGCACTGTCGGTGCGGGCGTCGTCACGAAAATTATCGAGTAATCCAGAGGGTTTCGGCCTGTCGTCGGAACCCTTTCTTTGTTCATGAAGCGCAACATGGGAGAAATCTTCGTTGGCTGGTCAGAAGATTCGCATCAAACTGAAGTCATACGATCACAACCTGATCGATAAATCGGCTGAGAAGATCATCAAAACGGTCAAGTCGACCGGTGCCGTTGTGTCCGGGCCCATTCCTTTGCCTACGAAACGGTCGCTGTACGTTGTGAACCGGTCTCCTCACGTCGATAAGAAATCGCGTGAGCAATTCGAAACGCGATCGCACAAGCGGCTGATCGACATACTGAACTCGACGAGCAAGACCGTCGATTCGCTGATGAAGCTGGAGCTGCCCGCGGGCGTTGATGTCGAGATCAAAGTCTGATCTCATCAGGTTGGGTGAGGGAGAACTCATTTTTTTCACGCTGTTCTGAACCTTGTCGGTGTACAAGCTTCGGAGTCCCCAAGGCGATGACTGAGGAGTACAACAGTGAGCGGCATTTTAGGTAAGAAAATCGGTATGACAAGCATCTTTGATGATCGCGGGCAGATGATCCCGTGCACCGTCATCGAGGCCGGTCCGTGCTACGTCACGCAGATCAAGACGAAGGAGCGGGATGGCTATGACGCGGTGCAGCTCGGCTACGATGAGATCAAAGAGCGGCTCGTCAACAGGCCTGCGAAAGGTCACTTCAAGAAGAGTGGGGTGAAGCCCGTACGTCTCCTGTCTGAGTTCCGGAATTTCAACGGCGTACAGCTGAAGCTCGGCCAGGAAGTCCGGGTCGACCTGTTCCATCAGGGAGACGTGGTTGATGTGACCGGACGATCAAAGGGCCGGGGTTTCCAGGGTGTCGTCAGGCGGCATCACTTCGGCGGCGTCGGCATGGCGACCCACGGCCAGTCGGATCGTGTGCGTGCACCGGGCTCGATCGGGGCGAGTTCGTATCCTTCGCGGGTCCTGAAAGGCATGCGCATGGCCGGGAGGATGGGGGGCGAACGCGTCACCGTCAAGAACCTGATGGTGCTCAAGGTGATCGCGGAATCCAATATCCTGATTGTGAAAGGTTCCGTGCCGGGTGCTATCAACGGCTATCTCGAAATCGTCAAACAGAGCTAGGATTGAGAGCTCGGGAAAGTGGTCCATGGAGTTAGAAGTCTATAGAAAGGATGGCACGAAGAGCGGTGAGAAGGTAACCCTTGCGCCGGAGGTCTTCGAGATCACGCCGAACGATCACGCCATTTATCAGGCGGTGCGGTCTCTTCAGGCGAGCCAACGGCAGGGCACACACAAGGTGAAGCCGAGGAACGAAGTCCGCGGCGGCGGAAGAAAGCCGTACAGGCAGAAGAAAACCGGCCGCGCTCGGGCCGGCACCTCACGCTCGCCGCTGTGGATCGGAGGTGGTTCCATCTTTGGGCCGCATCCCCACGACTACGTCGTGAAAATCCCTGCGAAGCTGAAAGCGCTTGCACGGAAATCCGCGCTGAGCTACAAGGCAAAGGACGGCTCCATCATGGTGGTGGAGGATTTCAGTCTGCAGGCGCCAAAATCCAAGGAGATGGCCCTGCTCCTCAAGGCATTGTCGCTCTCCGGAAAGAAGACGCTCTTCCTCACCGGCAAAACAGACGGTGTGATGTTCAAGTCGGGTCGCAATATTCCAACGCTGGCGGTCCGAGAGGCGGATAAGGCGTCGACGTTCGACATTCTCAACAACCAGGTGCTGTTGATTCAGAAGAGCGCCATCGATGTTCTCCAGAAATCGTTGATGAACTAGGTGACTCGTCATGACGGGCATTCTCAAACGACCCATTGTTACAGAAAAGATCACGGGCCTTCAGGAAGAACGCCAGTATGCTTTCGAGGTGCCAACCGACGCAAACAAGATCCAGATTGCTCGGGCGATAGAGAAGAAATTCAAGGTGAAGGTTTTGAGTATCCGCACGTCGGTGGTCAAGGGGAAACGCAAGACGCAGCTAACGCGCCGCGGTCGGTTCGAGGGGCGCACCAACACCTGGAAAAAGGCGATCGTTACCCTGAAGGAAGGGGACAAGATCGACTACTTTGAAAACGTTTGATTGAACCAACGGCGGATACGCTATGGCAATTCGAAAGATCAGACCTGTTACCCCGTCGACACGGTTCTATTCTGTCTCGACGTTCGAAGAAATCACGAAGACCGTTCCTGAGAAGTCGCTCCTCGCGGCGTTGAAGAAATCCGGCGGTCGTAACAACACCGGGCGCATCACATCGCGTCATCGAGGCGGCGGGCATAAGCGGAGATATCGGATGATCGACTTCAAAAGGGATCGTCATGGGGTCGAGGCGAAGGTTGTGGCTCTCGAGTACGACCCGAATCGGTCGGCTCGGATCGCCCTGCTGCAGTATGTCGATGGCGAGAAGCGTTACATCATCGCACCGGACGGCCTCCGGATCGGGCAGAAGGTCAACGCCGGTTCCGGCGTCGAGGTTCAGGTTGGAAACTCGCTGCCCCTTTCTGAGATTCCTGTCGGCACGTTCGTGCACAACGTTGAGATCAAGCCGTCGAAAGGTGGGCAGCTTGGCCGCAGCGCGGGAAATTCCCTCCAGCTGATGGCAAAGGAGGGAGATTTTGCCACACTGAAGCTTCCCTCGGGCGAAGTGCGCAAGCTTCCCGCTAAGTGTTTTGCTACCGTCGGGGTTGTGAGCAATCTCGACCACGAGAACATCAGCTTCG
>VGWB01000042.1 GCA_016873755.1 Ignavibacteria bacterium
GGCGGGTTGGGACGTGGTCGTTCACAAGCTCGTAGGTGCGTTGGGAAATCATAATGCCTTCCACAGGTGCGTTCGCCTCAAGCCGCTGAGCGAGGTTCACGTCGGCACCGAGGACTGTGTAGGAGAGGCGGCGGTCGGATCCCATGTTGCCGACGACGACGGGACCGGTATTGATACCGATGCGGATCATCAGCGGAAATCTGCCCTCTTTGACCCACTGTGATTTGAGCTCGCGGCATTTCTGCTGCATTTCAATTGCCGCCCTCGCACACCGCACCGCATGATCCGGCTGCGGCTCGGGATCGCCGAAGAACACCATTAGACCGTCACCAATGAACTTGTCGACCGTCCCCTCATACTTGAAGACGATCTCGACCATGGCGTCGAAGTATTCATTCAGCAGTTTCTGGATCTCGTCCGGCGTGAGCGTTGAGGAATAGGTAGTGAAGCTCTTGATGTCGCTGAAGAGGATCGTCAGTTCTTTCTTTTGACCCGCAGCGGTGACAAGCGACGGATTGAGCATGATGCGCCGGACGACCGATGGCGGGAAGTATGCCTCGAACGACCGCCGCAAGACCTCCTTCTGCTTTTGCTCGTTCACGTACCGATAGGCCACGACGGTGAACGCCGCCAGCGCGATTTGCAGCACCGGCCGCAGCACATTGATGACAACGTTCGCAAAGAGAAAGAGAAATCCTGCAAAAAGGAAGTACACGAGGATCAATCCGACCGAACCCAGCGAGAAGTTTTTGGATGATAGACGCAGTGCAAGCCCGACCATCACGATGATCACTAGGAACTCCGTCGCGAGGGATTCCAGATCGCTTGCTTCCCGTAAGAAGTTTTCTGTCAAGATCGTGTTGAGGACGTTGGAGTGAACGCTGCTCAGGGGGAGATGGTTGTCGGTGGGAACCGGCCCGACATCGGAGGCACCTGTCCGCACCTCTGAAACCACAGCGATTTTAGCGGCCAGCTCATCCCCCCACATCTCCAGCTCCATGCGATCGTCCGATGCCCGCAGGATCTCAGCGAAATCGTAATGCGACATTGAGTGTACGCTATCCTCCCCGACCAGGGGGCCAATGTAGTTGACGAGCATGTTCCCTGATTCATCCACGGGAATGATGATATCCCGGGGTTGCTTACCGGGCAAGCTCGCGTCTTTGAGCGTGATGCTGGTACCCGGCTTCAGAACGACCCGGTTCGGCGTCACACCGAGGTAATCGCAGGCAGCACGGAACGCAAAACTCGGATAGAAGCTTTCATGGTAGCGATAGAGCAACGGCACTCGCCGGTAAACACCATCGCGATCGAAACTGATGTTCAGGAATCCAAGCCCCTCTGAGGCCGCTGCAAGATCAGGGAAGGTGATGAGGGGGTCAAAGGCATAGTACATGTGCCTCGTCTCCCCTTCGATTTGGACATTCCACTTGGTCATCTCCAGGTATTGTTCCGCTCTGCTGCGGCCAGGTACAGAGCGAGGTAGCTGTTCCTGAGAGACTTTGAACGCCAATCCGAAGTAGGCGTTTCGGGCGTTCCCCGAAGCAACCACGAGGATACTGTCCTCCTGGAGGTTAGTCTTGGCCGGGAAAATGAAATCCCAGATCTGTAGTGCCGTCCGCATTTCGGCAAGGTTGCGGAGAACCTGGGCATAGTGGAGGCGATTCAAATAGGAGTCTTCGAGCGTCCTGAACGTAGCGTCAGAGATATCGACGTGGACGACGGCGCTATCGTACCGAGGCCGGAGGGCATCGTAATTCGAGCGAAACACGAAGAACTGATCGACGGTTTGAGCGTTCCACGGCTCAAACACATTCGGCAAGAGCCAGAAGAGGAGATGGATGGTGAGGAACGAGGCCACAATCAGTCCGATTGTGGCCCACGTTGTTCGGTTGCTACTTGTGGTCAATGGTAAAGGTCTTGCCGTAGAAGTTGTTGGCGGTAATCTCGGCTGCGATTTGCGCCACATCGGGACGTCGCGTTGCCTCGTCTCGTGTGAGGCTCCGGACATTGCCTCCAATGGAGATCGGCCGCTCGGCAAACGTCGTGAATGTTTTGTAGTGTTTGCGGACATTGCGAATTTCCGCAACGATCTCCTTTGCCGCCGATGGCCTGGCGGAAGCTTCGGCATCCTTGTATTTGCCCAGCAGCGCTTCGAGGTCGAGCAGCCGCTCGGCTGATGCTAACAGGTAGAAAGTCTCTCGGCCGACGTTGGCATCGAGCTTGAACCACGGACGCCCCTTAGGGATGTAATAGTTCTTCCCCACTTTGTAATCGGTCGTGAACTGTTTCAGATCGTACGGGAACTTCAGCGAGATTTCTCCCGAGGGGCCCTCATGGAGAACGTAGACGAAGCAGTCCTCTTTGAGTTTGACCATCATTTTGAGCTCATCGCCCGATGAGAGCGTCGTGTCCCGTTGGATGACCACAAGTTTTGCATCATCGCCCGATCCCGAGAGCGTTCCGAACGCCCATTCGAAGCTGACGTTGGGCTTTTCCTGCGCGAAGGCGATCGCACATGAAACGATGGCAGCGATAACGAGTGAACGAATCATTCAACCTCCCTCCCTAATGGGCAATCAGTGAAATCGTCAGATCTTTGTCGTACGCCGTTTGGCTGCGCGTGGGATTTTGCGCGCCCTTGGTCCTCCGTTTGACCTGCTCTTCGACGTACTGCATAAGTTCGTTGATCGTTACGGTATAGTCATTATTGAGATCCGCCTGACCCTTCATTCCCTCCAGAAGGTAGTACGTAAAAACCCCGTGAGCCAATTCCGGGATTTCCTGGGACACCTCGCCAGCCGCACTCGCAGTGAAGACCACAATGCCGTCCTTGGTTCGCGCAAGATCGGCAAGGTACTGGTTGATGAGATTCGACTCGGTGACGTTCACACCCCGGGCTGCAAAATCAGCACTGATCCCGCCGCTGTGGCACGCGTCGGAGAAGACCACGATCTTCTTCGCCGTGATATGCCGGGCAAGAACTGTCTGGATGTCCCACATGGGAAATGCGGTTGTGCCTAACCGTGACGGATCCGCGTCGTGCGTCAGAAGATACAGATTCATCGGCCGTGCCGGGTCAGGCGCTCCGTGCCCGGCGAAGAAGATAATCACGAGGTCTTTGTCAATAGCATGGGAGAGGAAATCGATGAGCGCTTCTTTCAAGTTTTCCAGCGTCGCATCATTGTTGAGCAGGATCCTCATATGGTCCGGCTCAAAGCCGCCTCCCTCCGGCTTCTTGAGGAACTCCGCAAACGCCTGCGCGTCGCTCTCAGCATACTTCAGCGCCGGAATCCCCCTGTGCGTGTACTCCGAAATCCCCACCACGACAGCCCACCTCTGGGGTCCGGGTCCTCGCTCCTTCGGGGCAAGCTTGGCCCCCGGACCAGCGGAGATCGCGCCGAACAGCTTGCGATTGACGCCGAGCGTTTTTGAGAACTTCTCGCCGGTTGCCGAGGTTGCCGTGAGCTCGATCTGATTGTATCCGATAACGAGCGGGATCTCTTCTGTAAACACATCTCCTTCGCGCTTCTCACGGATATCCGAGCGGTTAACCATCTCAATGAGGTTGACATGCGCCTTGTAGGAAGCGACCACACACCACGCCTTAAATTGAAGCTGAACAGACGTTTTGTCCGTCTCGAAGTTGTTCGCCGGAGAAATCACCTCAACGACCTGATCGCTCGAGAGTCGAGTGATGCGAACCGTCCTCCTGGCGATATTGCCGAAAGCATCAAGAGCTCTCAGCTCAAACGTGTTGATACCGATACTGTCAAGCCTGACGGTAACGCGAAAGAGCTTCGTCACCCATCCTTGGACGGAATCTGGAGGTGCTGCATCGGTGACTTCAATGCCGCCCACGCCCCGATCGATCGAGATTCCCTGGATTCCGCTCCTGTCCCGGACCGTTCCCTGAATCTCATACATCTCTCGGGAGACCCTGATCCCGTCCTGACTTGCCGGCGGTTTCGTGAGAGCAATAGCGGGTGGGTCTGTATCCGGCGGTGCCTCGAGCACTCTCCAGGTCTCCAGAACCCCCTTTGAGGTCCCAGCCAAGAGCACCTCTTCTCCCACAAATGAGGCCACGGTAAAATACGCATCGTTCTCGGCAATTGATTTCACCTTCGCTCCGGACCGAGCGTCGAAGATATTGAGCGTACTATCGGCTGACGCAGCGACGAGCCAGCGGCCCCTGGGATCGAATGTGAGTGCAGTAATGGGTCCCTTCCGATCTGCGACCGCTGCCTGGAGAGTCGAAGCCTCCAGATTCCACAGGCGAACGCTGCCATCGAGTCCCCCCACGGCAACCGAATTGCCGTCGGGATGTAGGGCCAGGGCGGTGATCTTTCCCCTGGCGTCGAAGCGCTTTCCTTCTTCCAGCTGGGGAACAGCGAGCGTCCTGACCCATCCCCCAGCCGTTCCAATGATCACCATTTTCCCCGAAGGGTGACCAGCGAGAGTGACAATATCGTCCTTCTGGATGGTGATGCTGCTCAGGATCCTCCCGCCGGCAGGATCCAGAGCCTTGACCGTTCGGTCTATCGCCGCGGAAGCCAGTAATCCTGATGGCAGCTCGGCAAGAGCAAGAATGCCGGTCGCGTGTGCATTGAATTCTTTTCCATATGACCTATCGTGCACGCGCCACGATGCGACCGAACCGTCGGCTTTTGCCAGAAAGAGGAGCGACCCGTCGCGGGAAAGCGTAAATGCCGTGACAGGCTGATCCAGTCCCGTGAGCGAGCCTTGTTCGGTGAGTGTTGCGGCATCATACAGCTTGATCGATCGTTCAATCGAAGCTACCGCAATGATACCGGTCTGCCGGCTCGATGTGCCAATTCGGATCGCTGAGGAAAACGCGCTGGTCCTGTGGAGGGATTGAACATAGATCTCCTGTTGTGCGCTGGTGAGTAAAGGGAGGCCCACCAGCAGCAGAAGCAGCTGTGGAGCGCGGGTTTGCATATGCACCTGTACGATATTCGAGATTTTTCGGTAGAATGTCAAGGTGACAGAAGGTTGCTTCTCGGCCTCCCGTTTTCTATATTTTCAACGGCTACGTGATGCACACCACATTTTTAGGCCTCTGCTCCCAACGCTGATCGAAATGAAACACTCTGCAGCGAAACTTCCGCTTCTCCTCGCAACCCTTGGCCTCTCGTTCTCGCACCTCCTCGCACAGGTCCCATCTATCCAACTGAAGGTCCGTGAACCGCGGTTGCTCGGCCTCAGCGGGGAGCGCTTCGCCAGAATCGAACTCTCAAACCAGATGAGGGCTTTTCCTCTCACGAGCGACAACGTTGCATCTGGTGAGTATTACTATTTCCTGTTTCGGCCTGCGGGCACTTGGACACTTGACGCAGACTATGTGAAGGAGGAGCTCCAGAAGCTCAAGCTCTATCAGGACGGACAGACCTATCCGATCGCCTGGAAGGGGGAGGTCATCACGGACACCGCAGGAATGTCAATCCTCGTAGGCTTCTCCAGAGAGCTTCGCCTCCACCAGCTGTTCCTCGTTCAGTTCCAGCTACGTGAAGCGACAAGCCAGGCGGAGTTCAAAGTTCCTCAGGAATACTGGCCCGGGTATTCCACGGTGATCGGTGCACTCGACGCCGGCAGGAAAGCGAGCGAGGAGAAGAAATACCGAGAAACCATCGCTACCAGTGAACGAGCATTGGAAAACGACACCCTGGAGATTTTCCCCCAGTATGTAGAGATCCGCGATATGCGTGTCCGGGCATTTCGGGACTACAGTCTGGATCGTTGGTCGGCGTTCGTCTCCGTTTTCGTGGCAGACAATCTACCTTTAAAGGAAAAAATTGCCCGCATGGGGGAATTCACTCCCGTTTTTAGATTTGTCGCCGATTCTCTCCCCAATGCCCGGCTGAATTTCGACGCCACAGATCCAGCCATAAAACCGTTGATCGACCAGGCTCGCGACGCGGCGATGAGGACCGTAACGGTCCGGGATTCGCTGCAGCTTGTACTGGACGAGCAGAACGTCCGGTGGATTATCGAAGGGGGTGCCACCGGCAAGACGGGCTATTTGTATCAGTATATGGTCGAAGCTCTAGCCTATGCCTTTTCCTCGCTCGACTTTGCCGATACGACCCGCGGAGCGTTGAAGGTTACCCTTCCCGAAGAGATAGAGGCCCGTCTGGCAAAGTACGAGCTTTCCGAGTCATACGAGACATTCATTCGGCAGTGCGGCGAACGTCTGAACAGACACACTGCTCTCTTTCCGCCTGAGTTCCTGAACAACCTCCAGAAGGATTCCGGCTCGTTCGCCCTGCCTATCTATTCCATGCTCCGAGCCGTGAATGATTTCTCTGCGGGAAATCTTGCAGGCGCCAAGGAGGAGATCTTCAAGGTCTTTCGCACATCGTATGATACGGAGCTTTCGGGTCGACTCGACCAGATGCGCGTTGTCATCAATCTTCACGAACAAGGAATTTCCGCGGATGTCATGAGGATTCTGGACGAGGCGTCCGCGGCCGAAAAGGCAGGTAACAACGCGCTCGCTTCCGAGCGGTACCGAGAAGCGTCAAGAATTGCGCCGGATGTGGCCTACGCTGCGTACCTCTGGGGGAAATTCTTCGCCCGCACGGGGGATCCGATCCGCGCATTGACCTTCCTGGAGCGGGCGTATCAGCTTGACACGCTGTATCTCAGTGCGTACCGCGAAGCATACAGCCTCTACCGCAAGAGCGGCAATTTCAAGCCGATGATCGATGTGCTCACGCGCGCGCTCGCCCGGGGAAATGACTACTGGGAGATCCACTATAATCTTGGCGTTGCCTACATGGGAGATGGTGACCTTGCACGCGCGATCGCACACTTCGAGCAAGCACTCGCGCTCAGTCCCAACAGCTATCAGACGAACATTCAGGTTGGCCTTGCACACCAGACAGCCAAGAATTACCAGAAGGCACGTGAATACTTCAATCGGGCCATCAACATCGACCCTGTTCGTCAGGATGCCGTGAATTTCCTCGACAAACTTAACGAGCTCCAGAAAGCGGCTCGATAGCCCTTCTTTGCTTTTCGCGCAATTCTTCGTATATTGAGCGTGCAGGCGAACTTACGAGAGCCAGCCTGGCAGCGAAATCCTCACAACGCAACGGTGTTGAGGATTTTTTCGTTTCGGAGAGATGTATTTCCATCTGGGGTAGATGGCGAAACTGTCCCGAAGGGACGCCTTCGGCGGCAGACGCGGCCCGCAAATGGACAAGGGAACCGGTCGCATGGGCACGTGGCGGAATTGGCAGACGCGTTGGACTTAGGATCCAATGGGGCAACCCGTGGGGGTTCAAGTCCCTCCGTGCCCACAGCCATTTGCGGGATGGGGCAACCCAAGTTGGGTTCTCGGCCTCTACCCACGGGGGTCACGTCGAGTAGGGAATGCGACATGCGCCTGCGGCGGGCATAGCGGTTTCCTCTTCGCGCCAATGGTTTCCCGTCCGAAGAGCGGTACGAACCACTCATTCACTTCCCATCGTAAAGGAGTTGTTTCGTGGAGGTTACACTCAACACACTGTCGGAAGTTTCCCGCGAGGTCGAGATCCTGGCCAATGCGAAAGACCTTCAACCCCATTTCGAGAAAGCATACAAAGAATACCGACCGAAAGTCGACATCAAGGGATTCCGGAAGGGAAAGGCTCCGATTGAGCTTGTCAGGAGATTGTACGGGGAATTGATCGAGCACGAGTCCCTCGAGACGATCGCGACTGAGTTGTACCGGCAGGTTGTGAAAGAAAAGGATCTTCAACCCATTGGTGACCCGACTCTGGTCGATATCGACTACCGCCGCGGGGAGAGCCTTTGCTTCAAGATCCAGTATGATGTCCGGCCGACAATTGAGCTGAAGAAGTACAAAGGGCTCTCCGTGGAGACGGTCGTTCACAGGTCTACGGAGGAGGAAGTCGAGGAAGAACTGCTACGACTCCGGAAGATCAACAGCTCGCGAGAAGAAGTCGATCGCGTGACGGATGAGGGGCACGTCGTCTCGGCCGAACTCCAGGAGCTCGACGACAGCGGCCTGCCGATTATTGGAAAGAAGTCCGACAACGCGCGCTTCTACCTTGCCGATCCCCAACTCGAGCAGCCCTTCAAAGATGCTTTACGGTCGGCCGAGAAAGGGGGTGAGCACCACATCCGGTTCGAGCATCAACACGGCGACCACAACCACAAGGTGAACCTCAAGGCCACCGTCACGAAGGTCGAAAAAGTGATCCTGCCTGAGCTGGACGATGAGTTTGCGAAGAAGGTGACGAAGGAGAAGATCACGAATGTCAAGGATTTCCGTGAGGGCATCAAGCGCGATCTGGAAGTCTACTGGAAGGAAAAGAACCGGCGCAATTTGGTAAATGCAATCGTGAGTGAGATCATCCGCCTGCACGAGTTCCAGGTACCCGAATCCCTCATCCGGAGTGTGCTGAACGGCCTGCTGGAGGAGATCCGAAACCAGTACCCGAAGAAGGAACTTCCTGCTGATTTCGAAGTCGAGAAGTTCTTCCAGGAAAACCGGGCGTATGCCATCTTCCAAGCGAAGTGGGCGCTCTTGCGGGAAGAGATTATCAAAGCCGAGAACCTCGTCGTCGACGATGCGACGCTGGAATTGCTCGCCGAGCGGGAAGCGCCCAAAATCGGGATTGATAAGGAACGATTAATCACGTATTATAAGTCGTCCGATCAGATCAAGGACCGTCTGGTTGGCGATAAGCTCATAGAGTTGTTGATCAGCAACACCAAGGTGAAAGAAATTGACGACACAGCGCTGTCGAACAGACTTGTGAAAGGATGACCCCCAGCATGAGTTCCCGCACGCGCGAGATCTACAACCAGCTTGTTCCCATCGTCGTCGAGCAGACCGGACGAGGTGAGCGGGCGTACGACATCTACTCCCGCCTCCTCAAGGAGCGGATTGTCTTCATCGGGATGCCGATCGACGACACGATCGCCAGCCTCGTCATCGCACAGTTGCTCTTCCTGGAATCGGAAGATCCGGACAAAGACATTCACGTCTACATCAACAGCCCGGGCGGCAGCGTCACCGCCGGTCTTGCGATTTATGATACGATGCAGTACATTCGGCCACACGTTTCAACGATCTGTATCGGAATGGCTGCGAGTATGGCTGCTGTTCTTCTGGCAGGCGGAGAGAAGGGAAAGCGGACGGCGCTCCCCAACGCGCGCATCATGATTCACCAACCGTGGGGAGGCGTGCAGGGAGCTGCGTCGGACATCCGCATCCAGGCTGAGGAAATCCTCAGGACCAAGCGGCGCATCAACGAGATCATCTCACACCATTCTGGAAAGGCGGTCGATCAGGTTGAGCGGGACACGGACCGCGATTACTACATGTCCTCGCAGGAAGCAAAGGACTACGGGTTGATCGACAACATCCTGGTGAAGCGACTGGTGGAAGCAAAGAAGGAGAAGCCCTAGCCGTTCGCCTCCCCGGGGCGATTATCAGGGATAGCATCGGACCGAGTATGAGTCAGAAGCCAAAACCGGGAGACAAGATCGTCTGCTCCTTCTGCGGACGCTCCGCAGAAGAGGTCAGCAGCATCATTGCAGGTCCGGATGTGTATATTTGCGACCTCTGTGTCTCAAGCTCCGTTGACATCATCCGGAGCAATATGGCTGCCATCAGCGCGAAGCGCACCAGCGCACGCTCAGCCCTGACGCCAGTGGAGATCAAGAAGGCACTCGACGAATTCGTGGTCGGCCAAGAGCATGCGAAACGCACACTGGCCGTCGCCGTGTACAATCACTACAAGCGCATCGACTCGAACGACAACCTGCAGAACCTCGACGAGGTCGAGATCGAAAAGAGCAACATCCTCCTGATCGGTCCGACCGGAACGGGAAAGACGCTCCTCGCCCAGACGCTTGCTCGCATCCTCGATGTCCCCTTCGCCATTGCCGATGCCACCACACTAACGGAAGCCGGCTACGTCGGTGACGATGTCGAGACGATCCTCGTCTATTTACTCCAGAACGCCGAATACAATATCGAGAAAGCTGAGCGGGGCATTGTTTACATCGATGAGATCGACAAGATCAGCCGAAAGAGCGACAGCGCATCGATCACGAGGGATGTCTCAGGCGAAGGGGTCCAACAGGCGCTCCTGAAGATACTTGAGGGCACCATTGCCGGCGTACCTCCCAAGGGGGGAAGGAAACATCCCGAACAGAACCTCATCAACATCAATACGAGAAACATTCTCTTCATTTGCGGTGGTGCGTTTGAAGGTCTTGCCAAGATCATCGAAAAGCGGGTAAGCCAAAACCCCGTGGGATTCGGGGCAGACATCAAGGGCAAGCATCACAAATCGACCGATACGTACCTCGCCCAGGTCGAGCCCGACGACCTTCTCAAGTACGGGTTGATCCCGGAGTTCGTCGGACGGCTGCCGGTCGTCGCGACCCTCCACTCCCTGGACGAAAAGGCGCTTCTGAATATCCTCACCGAGCCGCGGAATGCCATCGTCAAACAGTACAAGAAGCTGTTCATGATGGAGGGGGTCGAGTTGGAGATTGAAGATACCGCGCTGAAGGCTGTTGTGGACAAGGCGATGGAGCGGGGAATGGGCGCGCGTGCCCTGCGCTCCATCATCGAAGAAGTGATGCTCGATATTATGTATCAGCTCCCCTCGAGGCGAAATGTCTCCAAGTGCGTCGTCACCAGGGACACCATCCTGAAGTCGAAAGAACCGATCTATCTGTACGAGGAGAGGAAATCTGCATGAAGAATTGAGTCATCTGACCATCGAGCCATCGGGTCAGCGAGTGATTGGATCATTGACGAGATAGTTCCTTCCCACATCTTCCTTCTCCCTTCTTCTATCTCCCATCTTCCCTCGCTTACTTTTTACTCTTTTCTCTTCACTCCTCACCCACACAGCTTCATCCCCGCTAATAATACGTCCCCCTCTCGCTCCCCTGCTTGGTGATCTTCAAGTCCTGTAACTGTGGCGCCTTGACACGAATTTCAAGGCGGTACCCGCGGTAGAAGCCCATCGGGAACCACGTGATGTTCATTTCCCAGCAATGCAGATCACGATAGATGTTGACGCTCGGTGCCGCGAACTCCTTCCGGATGAAATCGTAGCTCCCGCTCGTCGAGAACCTCCAGTTCTCGGTGAGATTGAACGACAGGCTGGCGTTGATCGATGAGCTGCGGATCTTTCGCCTCGGATCGTGCTGGCTCTGCGTGAATGTATATCCCAGCGTCAGGTTCCACGGAATGCTGAAATCCGGGGTCTCCTCTTCAAACAAGCCAGTGTATGACCTCATCTGAGCCGGCTGGCCGATCTGCCCCGGCTGTTGCTCCTGTGGGAGCTCCGCTGTCCGGGAGGCCGGGCCCTTTGTGGTCGTCTCCTTCTTCGGAGCGCTCAGCGACGTTGAAAGACTTAGGGAAACGCTTGTAAGGTCCGGAAAGATCTGCTTGTTCGACCAGACAAACCTGTTGACCCGCGCGCCCGCTGCGGGATCGAACATGTAGAAGTCGTGTGTCGTTGACGCGCTGATGTTCAGGACATTCCCGATGTCCGTCCGGTACGAGAGGCTGAGAGGCGAGAGACGAAGACTGTCCGCAACAAAGTTGTACGAGATGTTCGCACCGATGTTCATCAACTGGATCTTCTTTTCCTGCTGTGCCGTGTCGGAGGACAGATATTTCATCTCAAAGAGGTTACCGACGGAAAGGCCCAGACTCTGCTGTCGTCCGCGCGGGGCTCCCCCGTAGATCTCCCGCTCATACCTGTTGTACACTACTTCCTTCCCGCTCCTGTCGATGTATCTTCCGTAGTATCCGAAGCGCGGGTCGGAAAAATCCGGCTGGTAGCTGAAGGTCAGGTTTGGCGTCACCGTGTGGCGAATGCTCGTAATGCCGAACACCTGAGGTTGGAAGATCCCGAAGAACCTTGTCGACGCGGAGAGGCCCGTGGAGAACGTCCGGACCGCCTGGAAGCCGCTGACTTCTCGCTCGCCCAGCGTATCCCGCTCGATGCTCTTTCCGTACCACTTCTCGTTGTAGCTAAGGAAGGGTGAAATGGTGAGATACCCGGCCTTCGGAGACGCGCTTATCGATACCTGGTGGTTCACTCCCCCGCGCTCATTCCTGTTTTCCTTTTTCAGGCTGTCGACCTGCGGGGTGACCTTGCTCTTGATGATTTCAAATCGCTTCGAGCGATTGTATTGCCCCTGGGCATTGTAGCTGATCCCGATCATTTCGTACCACGAGTACTCGCTCATAGGATCGGTCCCAGACGCCCGCGCCGGGGACGATCGCCGGAATGGAAAGAACTGGCCCTGTGAAAACGAAATCGACGGCAGCCGCTCTTCCACATCGTCTGTGACAAGGTTCTGATCCCGATAGATATTGATGGTGAGGTTGCGGTTCGATTCCTGCCAGGTTTTGGAGAGGGTCGCGTTCGAGATGATATTCTGCCTCAGGATTTCATTGAGGTTTGAGCTTACGTTCCGAAAATACGATCCCGAGGCAAAGGTAAAGTTGGCGTCGAGGCGGGTGGTCGGATCGATCTGCTGGTTGTGCGTGAGCTGGATGTTGTAGTCCCGCTGCTCGGTTCTCCCGGGATCGCCCGGCTCACCCGTGCGGAGACTCGTGACGTTCGCAGAGACCGAGCCGGTGAAGTTGTACCGGAGTGCATACCGGAACAACGACCGGTTCAACCATCCTCCGCGCGTGTACCAATCGAACGTTGTCGCGAGATCCATGTAGTCGCTGATCGCCCAGTAGTAGCCGAAATGGCTGAGGAATCTCCCCCGGCGCGCGTCTTCGCCGTAGGCCGGAGCGATGATGCCCGACCGGCGACCGGACCTGTTGGGAAAGACTCCAAAGGGAAGCGCAAAGACCGGAACATCAGCAATATAGAAATAGACCGGCTCTGCAACGATGTGATCCCGCAGGATCACTTTCATCTTCGGGCTGTAGAAATAGTAGTGCGGATGTTCTGCATCACACGTCGTGTACCGCCCGCCCGCGACGTACAGCACATCTTTCTCAACTTTCTTGATCGCCTCGCCGTGGTAGTATCCCTGCTCGATCTCGGTGTCCCCAACGGTGATCTTTCCCTTCTGTGTCCGGAAATTGTATCCGATGCGATGGCCGTTGTAGGTCTCGCCGCCATCGACCAAGACCGGGGACCCGATGGTTTTCGTTCCGGTTGTATCCGAGGTGTCCCTGACGCCCTGGGCCGTCAGCGTGGCCGTATTCCAGTTCACATCGACACGTTCGGCCTTCAGCCCGATTGTCCGGTACTTGAGATCGCTCTTTCCGTAGAGATTCATGTAGCGGGTTCGCATCGAATAGATGATGGAATCCGACGCTGAATAGACCACAACCGTATCGACGCCGGATGCGCCCGGTCCGGCCACCCGAGCCGTGTCCTGAAGAGAGGGGATCGTTGAAAGGAGTGAATCTGGCGGGGTTGAAGGAAGTACCTGGGCGGGAGCAGGCCAAGCCCCCAGAAAGGCAACGGTGACAATGACTGAAACGATTCTCACAGAAGGGAGCTCCATCCCGGTTCCTTTATCTCACAGCACGAGACCAGCCGCCCCAAGGATGCCGGCGTTGTTGCCAAGCTGGGCCGACAGCACCCGGATGTCTTTCCGGAGTGGTTTCAAGACGTGCCGCACGACAGAATCCTGAATCGCGCTCATCACGAAATCACCTGCAGCGGAAATGCCGCCGCCGATGATGCTCACCCGAAGGTCCATGACGTTCATCACCGCGGCGAGTGCGACCCCCAGGAGCTCTCCAGCCTCGATGAGGATCCCTCGGGCCACTTCATCCCCATCATGCGCCGCCTGCGAGATATACATCGGCTCGATTTTGGAAAGATCGCCATCCACAAGCTGCAGGATCTTCGATTCCGGGTGTGACTTCAGGCGATCCGCTGTTCGTTGTGAGAGGTAGCGCTGTCCCACATACGCCTCTACGCAGCCGATGTTGCCGCAGTTGCACTGAGGCCCCTTGTAGTCGATGGAGATGTGCCCGATTTCTCCGGCACCACCGGTCGGTCCACGATAGATCTTGTGGTTCAGGATGATTCCCCCACCCACACCCGTCCCCCAGATCACGAAAAGGAAATTGGGGTACTGGATTCCCGCGCCAAATCGGGATTCGGCGATCGCTGCGGCGTTCGCGTCGTTCTCAATGCCGATCGCCAGGCCGGGGAAGAGCTTGCCGAGTTCGGCCTTGAGCGGCACTTCATCCCATTCGACGAAGTTCGGAGGTGATTTCACGACACCATCGTCATCCACAACGCCCGGCGCTCCAACGCCGATGCCGGTAACAGTTGCCCGGTCCGTATGTTCCAGCGCCTCCCATACGGAAGCGCCGATTTGTTTGATGACTGCTGAAGGGCCTTTGTCGGCGTTGCTAGGAAGCTTGTTTTGATAGAGGATGGTCCCGCCGGCCGAGACGATGCCTGCCTTGATGGTTGTGCCGCCGAGGTCCACTCCGATAACAACATTCTCTTCTGCCGATTTCATAGCGGCTGCAAACTAAGAAAAAATCGAGTGGAAATAAACTATGAAAAGCCGGTGTGTATCCCGTCCCACACGGGCGAGAACACGCAGTCCCACTGTCCTGCCATTCGTTGCCACTTGACGGACACATTCAGGCTGGATGGGAGACTGCAGGGGACGACGATGTCACTCCCGCTTGCCGAAGGCATCACTTTGTGAAAAGCGGGAGTCCAGGTTCAGGCCCGGTTCTGGATTCCTGCGTCCGCAGGAATGACAACGTCGTTTGTCGAGAAACGGCGTTGAGCGCTTCCCGCGGCCAAACAAAAAGGGTATCTGCCGGGATGGCAAATACCCTTTCCTATCGAGGCTCAACGGACGAGCTACTTCATCAACACCATCTTCTTCGTCTGTGAGAATTGCGAGCCCGACAACTTGTACAGATACACACCGGTTGGCATCTGACGGCCAAGAGCGTCTCGTCCGTTCCATGTAACCTTGTGCACGCCTGCGGGGAGCACACCCTCAACGAGCGTCGCAATCTTCTGACCCAGCACGTTGTAGATCGTCAGCGTGACCTTCTCCGTCTGCAGGACGCTGATGACAATCTTGGTTGTCGGGTTGAATGGGTATGCTCACCCGCAGAGTGAACAGGTTCGTCTCCATACGGCCTCCGTTCACAGTCTTACCCTGCAAGTCGGATTTACGAGACGACCTACGGAAATTCTTTCTTGCAGTACGACCACGGCCACTTCTCCCACGAATCCACAAATCCAGCTTTCACAGGATTTTCCAGAACGTACCAAATCGTCCGCTCTAGTTCACTTTCGTCACGAACAACATGATCATAGGTCTCATCTTGCCAAAATGATCCTTCGCGGCCCAATGCCAGATTACACTTGCGGGCGGTGTGTCTTTTGAGCGATTGAAGCACGCGATACAACGGGGCAGGCTTGTAGGTCGGAATGTCATTCCGACCTACCTCGATTACCATGTGCACATGATTCGGCATGATGCAGTACGCCACTAGATCAAATGCTTTCCCGTCGCGGTGGTGGATCGCTTCTTTCACTATCGATGCAACTGCGGGCTCGGCAAGCCATTTTGGTCCGGTCTCCGATCCATCCAGGAGCGCGTCGAATCGCGTGAAGTATTCGGACCAGAATTGATCGCGCTGTTTCTGTTGCTCCACCTTGCCATTCAGAGCCCGCGTCCGTCGCTCAAATCGCTGCCGCTCGATCCGTAGTTCCTTGATCACCTCCAGAGGCAGAGATCCGGCGAGACGGAAAACAAGGTGGAAGGCAGCCTGCTCAGGCTGAAAGTGTGGCAAATGTCGGCGATAGTATGTTTTGTCTTTTCCCACTATTGAAAACAAGTCCTCAGTTGGGAGCTCGTCCCTTCGCTTCTCTCCATCGTTGAATGGATTGCTTGAAGTCGAGTGTCGCATTCCCAAAGAAGGCTGACTCTTCTTGCGTCGTTATGCAACCGATTTCCTCTGTGGGTCGGCCTGGCCTATCGCCTTGATCGGACAGAAAAGGGAGACGGGCAATTCGACCTACAGCCGGTGGCCAATGAACGAACGGTGCGAAGGCAAAGCATTAAAGTGTTGGTGTCGTCGAGGAGATCATCCTTATGAAGCTATACAATCGCGCATCCAGTGTCAAATCCTTACAGGATCGTGCTCGCGTATGGCGATGGGGTGTCGGGAGTTTCCTCCCGACACAATCAGTGTCTGTCGGGACGTCCGCCAATCCCGCCGAAAAACGGCGGGACACAAAAAGCGTGATAGCGCGGCGGACAGGAAAGTCCCGGCAGGGCAGATTAGTATTTGCTCCATCGGGATTCTTGGTTGAGTGGCGGTGTTTTCGGGGGGTTGAGTTCACAACCTCGCCTCGGGAGCGCAGGTCCCTCGAAACGGTTTCTGTGTTGCAAAGGAGCTCAACTCCTGAGCTCGTGAGGACCTGCACTGGACCTCGGGAGTGGACCCGCCCGCCTGAAGGGCGGTCGGGCGAGCCTCCGTCGGAACGGTTTGTTCTGTTGCGAAGGAGCTCTGCTCCTGAGCTTGAACCTCGGGAGCAGAACTCCCTCGGAACTTGGGGTGGGCCCGCAGAGCTGTGCGGCGGAACTCCCTGGCCAAGGCTTTTTCCTATTGCGAAGGAGCCCGGCTCCTGAGCTCGTGAGAACGGGTTCTTGGCGCCTGCACTCTTGAACCATAGGTCGCTGGCAGATGCGATTGCTGGCGCAAACAAAATCCCACGGCACACCATAAAAAAAAGCCCCCTTTCGGGGGCTTCGTCCTCCATTGGATTTCACAAACAGTCACTATTTGAGCAACACCATCCTCTTGACCTGTGAGAACTGCGAGCCCGACAACTTGTACAGATACACACCGGTTGGCATCTGCTGACCGAAGGCATCCCGGCCGCTCCAGCTTACCCTGTGCACACCTGCCGGAAGCACGCCCTCAACGAGCGTCGCAATCTTCTGACCCAGCAAGTTGTACACCGTCAGCGTGACCTTCTCCGTCTGTGGGATGCTGAAGACGATGTTCGTTGTCGGGTTGAACGGGTTCGGGTAGTTCTGCTTGAGGACGTAGTCCGCTGGCAGAACCGGCTGATCCTCGTCAACCGATGTCACCGACAGCAGGATGAAATCCACACCCGACGCGGGTTGCGGTGTCCTCGAATCGGTGCCACTATACGTCGGCAGAGCGTTGATCGTGGAGCTCGATTCATATCCGGGTGCATCAACATAGAGCGAATACGATCCCGGGGCTACACCTGCGATCGCATACGAGCCGTTTTCATCCGTCACATCATAGCCATACACCGCTCCGTTCCCATTGACGGCATAAACGATCGCACCGGTCACGCCAGCTGTGCTGAACTTCCCTAGCCCTCTGCCGGTCGAGCTGGTCCCCACCCTGCCAGATACATAGGTGTAGCCCAGGACGGATCTGACGATCGGTTTCACGTAGATATCGATGCCAGCCACAACGTTCCCTCTCACCTCGATCTTTGTGGCCGTTCGCCAACGGTGCGTGCTACCCGTGGAACTGTAGAATGCGGGAGCGTAGTTGCCCACCGGCACGGCGAGAACAATGTAGTCACCGGGCAACAGGTCGGTCAGCGAGTACTTACCAGTGGAATCCGTGTCGGTCACGTAATGGTTCGGGATGAACCAATGCGGCGGAAGATTCCACAATGGCGGTCTGTACCACCTCTCCCGGAACGCGATAACACGCGCCCTTACTCCCTGGCCAGTCGTCGAATCAATCACTGCTCCATTGATCTCGCCCAGCACAACTTGCGGTAGCGGCGGGAGATTGAAATTGATGTTCTCAAGGTTGCTGTTGACCAGAATTGTGTCCGCCGAAAGCAGGTTCGTCTTCTGGTTGTAGAAGATCTTCACGTAGCCCTTGGCAAACGCCAGGGCAATGTAAGAGCCTTGCGGGAGCTTGAGTGAATAGCTTCCTTGTGCGTCAGTCTGTGTCTTGAATACGAATTTCGCGTTCGTTCCGTCGAGCCGGTGGTCAGCAGAGAGATCGAAATCGAAGAGGGACCGGAAGTCTTCTGCCTGCGAAGGATCCGAGGCGAACCCTCTGCTACCATTGAGACCGAAGCCCGCATGCACGAACACCACCGTTGCACCCTTTACCGGCGCGCGGTAAGCAGAGTCAACAACGCTTCCCTTCACCGCGTAAAACACTGGCTTGAAGCGCGGTTTCAGCTTGAAGTTCACAGTCGTCGTCGCGTTGTTCTCCACCGCTACTGCCTTTGCGTCTCGTAGACTCGCAGCTCCGTCATACCACTGTGGCAGGTAATCGGTATTCATTGGCTCGGCATGCACGTAGTACGTGCCGGGATCGACCCGCTCGATCTTGTACTTTCCCAGTTCATCAGTGATCGCTTTGTAGTCAAAGTAAGTGTTGACAGCGACCTTATAAAGTCGAACCACGACCCGGCCGATTGGTTTCGTCCCAGTCGTATCAGTGACCATCCCTTGAACGATTCCACTACCGCTTGCCACCTTGATCGTGAACCGCTGGGTTGCCTCTCCACCTTTGCTCGACTTGACTTTCACTTCGACATAGGCAAACCCATGCACCTGGGGGGTCCACTTGATCAATCCTGCGGAATCGATCGTCATCCCAAAGGGTTTGCTGCCAAGGAAATAGTGCAATCTTGCAGTTGAGTCCGACGAAACCGCTTGCACCTGGTAGAGGTACGGAACGCCGACCTCTGCAGTCTCCACCGGCGTCGACGTGATGCGAACGACATCCCTCAAAGGGCGCCACACAGCCACGAGGACCAAATTGCTTTTGAGGACGACTCCTGATGTTGTGGTCGCGGAAACGTAGTAGAGATAGTAGGTCAGATTTGAAGCGGGGGGATAGTCGACGTATTCGTTCCTGGTGGTGGAATCTATCTTGCTGAACATCGTCGAATCCGGAAACGATGCATGATAGATACTCGGCAACGATGCGCGATAAATGGAGTACACCCCGACCGCGTCTGGGCTCATCTTCGCCCAAGCAAGCTGCACCTTGGCGCCCTCACTCACGTTTGCTTTCAGGACGATCGAAATCTGAGCCCCGGTCTGTGACGCTGCACTCACCGTGGAAAGAAGCAGCGCCACCAGGATCAATGACATTGTAGCGAAGAGTTTTCGGCACATAGAGCCCTCCCTGAGATAGTTTGCACTGAGCGAAACGCTGCAACGACTGTGCCGTTCGGTGATGCTCATAATCTGACCGAAATTCGCAGGGATACGGCGCAGTAGTATGCAGGTTTTGCATGCCACCGTGCTAAATATGCACCATCGAAAGCCGTTACCCAATAGCGGCCCTCCTACCAGTTGGTTGATTGAGGGTGCTGGTCGCGGGTTAGAGGAGCGCTCGGTGGAACAGGCGTCCTTGTCTGTCCAGAATCCGGCAATTGGTCAGACAAGAATGTCTGACCTACCATTGGATTCGATCTTTCATCAGCCCGCTAGAATGTGACGCGGAGGGTCAATTGCAGATTGGAACCGGACTGCAGCGTGACGGCGCTGGAACTTGGAGGGAGATCGAAGAAGGCATCGAACTGCGAGTAAAGGTAGATGACGAGGAACGCCGCGAGTGAGTAGTATTCGGCCCTGTAATATCTGTTGTAGCGATCGTACCGTGAGGCAGCAAGCTCGGGCGTATCCGCAGCATGATACTCATCTTCCGCCCTTCGTCGTTCGATGTCAAGGTAGAGCGTCGAACCAAGCGAGAGGATACCGGCAGCGAGCAACACGTATCCTTTCGTGTCCCGACCTTGATGGATTTGCTCCCAGCCCGGGAAAAGAACCGTTCGGAAGGAAGGGCTTGGAACCTGCGACAGCGGTCCCACCGGGGAACTGGTGGGCTCACTCCTCTTCAGGCTGCGGAACTGCTGCCTGGCGTGGTCAAAGACAGCGAGGATCTTCGGTGAAGTGAGAGTTGGGTGGAGCGTAAAGGCTGAATCGATCTTGAGGATGGCCATGAAGTGCTCAGCTGCCAGGATGTTCTTTCCTTGAGCCACAAGCGAGAAGGCCAGATATTGCTCGGCAAGAATTTTGAGAGAATCCGAGACGCGTCGGCTCTCCAGGAACCGCCGCGCTTCGATCTCTGACGAGAGATAAGAACCCTGCTCGTACAGGTCGCGAATGAGGATGAGAGAAGAATCACCATGAGTCGTCGTCTGCGCCTGCAGAGGAGAGGA
Source organism: Ignavibacteria bacterium (assembly GCA_016873755.1). Taxonomy (GTDB): domain Bacteria; phylum Bacteroidota; class Ignavibacteria; order UBA10030; family UBA10030; genus VGWB01. The sequence goes on from VGWB01000042.1 coordinate 20,217, forward strand.
CAGAGATACAAGGAGAAGGGATGCGAAGACCCCTGTAATAAGGTAGGTGAAGTGGCTTCGCGGATCATCCTTTCGACGCAACATCGTTCCTCCCAATCCGTCTTCCTTCCACGAACGAGATGACAGTGGAGCCCTGGTCATTTCTTCAAGAATGATTGAACGAGCCTCACCGTGTCGTGCACACCTACGGTGACGGTCGTGACGATATCTTCAAACGAAGGATTATGAAGACGAACAGTGCGGGTTCCCGCGGTGACAACCAGCGGATGAGCCAGCGGCGTCGTATCTCGATACTGGTCATCGATGTACACTTCGGCCCACGGGTTTGAAACCACTATGACGTATCCGGCGTTTTCGAGAAAATTCGCCTCAACGTGTGTGCCTGTCCCGCGCTCTACAGTCACCGATCGCACAACCGGGATAAACGACGGATTATTGAACGTGATGACATGTGTTCCTGCCTTCACTTTGACTGAGCCTGCGATCGGAGTAGTCCCCAGGTATTGATCCCCGATGGACACCTTCGCCCATGGTGTGCAGGAGATCTGAATGTAGCCCGAGTCAATCCCTTCGCCCCGATCAGCAACTGCTATGGAAGGTTCAGGCTTTGAGGGGTGTTCCCGCTGTTCACGTGGCACAATGGCTGGCACCGCCTCTCTTCGTCTTTCTCGCTGATTGTCCACCGTCTCCTTGCCTTGACTTGTCGGCATCGTCCGCGTCTGCTGAGCCACGCTATCAAATCTAGAGGGATCTTGCTGCGCAGGGGGTGACTTGAGGCTCACACGCTCCTCATCGGGATGCTCTACCTCTTTTGGCTGAAAAACCACGTAGGTCACCGCAGCGAGAACCAGTACCACGGCCGCTCCAATGACTGCACGAATCCTTCCCCTCCGGCTTGTGAGCAAAGGGGCTCCGCTGGAACTTATCGGGGCACCGGTGAGTTCCTTGTGCGCTTCCTCCGCCGAGGCAAGGCGGTTTTCTCTGTTCGGCATCATCAAGCGGCGCACGAATTGGAGGAAGGAGGAAGAAAGCTGTCCTGAGAACCGACCAAGAGAGTCGGTGTTGAAACTCAGGATCTTATTCAAACATTCGGCGTACGACTCGCCGGTGAACAGCCGCGCTCCTGTGACAAGCTCAAGGAGGGTGACCCCGAGCGAGAAGAGATCGGTCCTTCCGTCCAGTGTCTCCCCACGTGCCTGTTCAGGCGACATATACGCCGGAGTGCCAACCAGAGCGCCCTCGGCGGTGAGCACCGGAGACGCGGCAACGCTCGCAAGGCCGAAATCGGCAACCTTCACCACCCCTTGCCGGTCAATCAGAATATTGGCGGGTTTAATATCCCGGTGAATCACCCCGGCACGATGGGCGAGCGAAAGCGCTTTCAGCACAGCAGCGGCTACCGTCCGGGCAAATTCTTCCGACTGTTTCCCTTTCCGGATCACCTCTTCGAGCGATTCCCCTTCGACATATTCCATGACGATCGCAGGAGCACCATCCAAGTCAGCCAGGTCATATACTTGGACAATGTGCTCTGAGCGAATGCTGGCGCACGCACGAGCTTCACGCTCAAATCGCCTTGTAAGGTTCGCATCTCCAACGAGATGTTTGTGCAGCGTCTTGAGCAGGACGGTCCTTCCCAATGAGGGCTGAAAGGCCTTCAGGACCTTTGTCGACTGGCTTTCTCGAAGAGTCTCGAGGATCGTGAAGTTATTCTTTGCCAATATCCCACTCTTTCAGTCGGTATTGCAGCCACCGGAGCGACACACCAAGCTTTTCTGCCGTCTGCGTCCGGTTTCCTTTCATCTCTTTCAGGGTCTTCTCGACCAGCTTGCGCTCAAACTCTTCAAGAGTCAACCCGCTCTGAAGCAGGTCTGCCTCGCGAACATGCTGTAGTTGGAGATCCTGCTCCTGGATCTCCTCACCGCGGCAGAGCACGACTGCGCGTTCGACGACATTCTGCAGCTCCCGGACGTTCCCGTGCCATGGATGCCTCAGCAGCATCTGCATCGCCTTCGGGCTGATGCTCCTGACTTCCCTCTTGAAGCTCTCTGCTGCTTTCTTCAGGAAGTAGTTGGAGAGGAGCGGGATGTCATCCGATCGTTCCCGCAGCGGCGGGAGGTGAATTTCCACAACGTTCAAACGGAAGAAGAAGTCCTCACGAAATGTCCCGGCGCGCACCTCCTCCCGCAGGTCGCGGTTCGTCGCTGCGATGATCCGGACATCGACTTTCCGGTCCTCAAGGTCTCCCACCCGGCGAATCTCCCGCTCCTGCAAGACGCGCAGGAGCTTGTTCTGCAGCTGCGAGGCGAGCAAGCTGATCTCGTCGAGGAAGAGCGTACCCCCGTGGGCGTATTCGATCAACCCCATCTTGTCGCTCACGGCGCTGGTGAACGCACCTTTCTTATAGCCGAACAGCTCGCTTTCCAGGAGCTGCTCGGGGATCGCGGAACAGTTCACTGCAACA
>VGWB01000043.1 GCA_016873755.1 Ignavibacteria bacterium
AGCGGCCGTTGAGAATCATCGACCATCACCCAACCGTCGCGCGAGACCAACCCGGATTCAAGCTCTGTGGCTCCCTTGACACCGTCCAGAGTCCGAATCGTGCCCTTGAGATTACCCTTGTCCTCCAGACCCGGCTTCCACGTGACCTTTCTCCCATCCAGATCGAAAGAAATCTCGAGGTTCTCCTGGCTGAATTTCCCGCTTCCCTGCTTGTAGCGCAGCATCAGCTTCTCAGTCTGCAAATTCAGCCATCCCCCATCCTCTTTCTTTTGAAAGGGTGGGACAGGCAGCTTTCGGTTGATCACGACCAGCGAAGGGCGATCCTCAAACTTCCCTTGAGCTGACCATTCCATGCGGATCAGTTGCGGGGTGAGGACGGTGAAGCGGACCTCGCCAGTAACAACTACAGATCTTGGATCGGGCAGTGGATCGTGAGTCTGGCCGATCGATTGTGGTAGCAGAACACCAAACAGAAGAGTAATCAGGAGAAGTGATCGAAGGATGACGGGGCGCATAGCAATTGGGCCTCCAAGCGATGGTAGAAAGCAAAGAAAGGAATTCATGGTGTGAGAAACTACTAAGCGGAAGATCGAAAATCAAATGGGGTGAAAGGTCGCTCCGGTCGCTTCGATAATGCCGGGAACTCCAGGACGAGAGCCGTCCTCCTTGGCTCTCGGCAAGACAGGGTGGATCTTTGGTGACGGCTGAAGGGCTACTGGAAATTCCCGGCGTACGTCCAATTCTCCAGCTTCCCGTCGCTGTCGATCAATACCCGGATCATGTTGGCTTGATCTTGTGTGGAAATGGCAAGGATTGTCAGGGAGTTTTGAGAAGCTTGAGTGACAGAGTAAGTGGCACTACCTGTCGTTGCTAGGCTTGAAGGAACGCTGTACGTGGAATAGTCGCCTTGTCCGCCCCCCATGGACCGGAGCCTTCCACGGAACGCGTACGCGTGAGCCGCCAGCTCATTCATTTCGCTGATGATCGAGTCCCGATTGAAGGCCACGGTTTGCGCATTGAACATCGAAACACCGGCCGCAATTGCGATCCCGATGATCAAGACACCAAGAATGATGAACATCAGCTGCTGCGTTCCCACGTGTTGCCTCCGATGACGAGTTTGGAAAGGGCTCGGAAAGACGTGGATGGAAGCATCCCGACGGGCATTGGTTTCAAGATGTGTGCCGACCGTGACATGAAGCGCTCGGGTCAGAAATGTTGCAGCAGACAGGAAAATCCCCATTTCCGGATGTAGGCAACCCGGAAAAAATTACCCGCGATTGAAATTCTTACAGCGGAGTCCGGACAAAAGGTGTGTCTAGAAACTCAGGCGAAGACCTATTATTTGCCACGAAGTCACTAAGACACGAAAAAAGAATTTTGGTTTTCGTCCCACTTTGAACAACTTTGTGCCTTTGTGTCTTTGTGGCGATGCTTTTCGGATAGGTGTCTGGGGAAAGATTAGACAGCATGAATGCTTGCTCCGCCGACATAAGCGAGTCGGCCGATGGAAAGAGCGTCAGAAGACAGAATCAGAGACCGGGGGGGATCCGGGTATTGGACGCTTTGACCTTTCCCGTCAGTTCCCCCAGAGGAGCACCTTGACGTGCGATGCATGTTGCGGCGAGTGATAGACCCGATGGGTTGCCTTCTGGAAATCTGATTCTTTTGCCGTCCGGATATTGACGAACTTCTGAGGATTTCGGTCGACCAGAGGAAACCACGTGCTCTGGATCTGCACCATGATCCGGTGGCCTTTCTTGAAGCGGTGGAAGAGATCGCACAACTCAAACTCCACTTTTGTGACCTCGTTTGGAACGAACGGCTCGGGCTTCGAAAAGCTATTTCTGAACTTCCCTCGGAAGACGTCCCCGCGAACGAGCATCTGGTACCCTCCGAGCGGCACGCCGCTCCTTGCCACTCCGAGGGAGTCATCGGGAAATACATCGATCAGTTTGACCACCCAGTCGGCGTCGGTACCGGTCGTCGATACCCGGAGGCTTGCAATGATGGGGCCTGCGATCGTGATATCTTCGTCGAGCTTTCGGCTCTGGAACACGAGAACATCCGGGCGGGTCGCAGCGAAGCGTTGGTCTTCGACGAGCACTGCGCCTGAGACACCTGAACGAATCTCGCGTGTGTGCGGAACGGGCTTGGAGGGGTCGCTCGGGTATTCGGAAAACTGTTCAACGGACGGGGGTGGTTGCATGAAATCGAGCTTCCCCTGAGGCAGGAGATAGAGGTTCTTCTGGGTGACATTCTTCGGCGGCCAGCTGTCCAACTGGTGCCATTGGTTTGCTCCCGTCTCAAAGACGATCGCCTCAGCCTTGGTCGGATCTCCTTTCCCTTTGAGGTAATAGTTGAAGAATGGGAGTTGGACGTTCATTTGAAACCAGACCGACGTCTCCGAACCGAAATTCATATCCCCGAGGACTTCCCCGGGATCTCTGTTCCACTGTCCGTGGTTCCACGGTCCCATCACGAGGATGTTCGTGATGCCGGGGTTATTCTTCTCGATCTCTTTGTAGGTCTTCAGCGGACCCAGCAGGTCCTCCTGGTCGAACCATCCACCCACCGTCATCACAGCCGGTCTTATGTTCTTCAGATGAGGATAGACGAGCATCGCCTGCCAGAATTCGTCGAGCGTCTCGTGGCTCATCATCTTTGTCCAGAACGCGACGCTATCCTTAAAGTATAGTGTGTTCGCATTCGAGAGCGGCCCCATCTCCAGGAAGAACTTGTACGAGTCCATCGTCCACGGCCTGAACGAGAAGGTTGTGCGCGTCGTTGGAACAGGACGCGGCTGCCCAAAGAACATGTAGAAACGGAAGTTCTGGGCAAGGAAGAACGCTCCGTTGTGGTGCTCGTCGTCGCCGACGAACGGGTCAGCGATCGGTGCCTGCGGAGAGGTCGCGACGACCGCGGGGTGCGCGTCGATGGTGCCCATCGTTGTATAGAAGCCGGGATAGGAAATCCCGGTGATACCCACGCGTCCATTGTTGTGCCGGATGTTTTTCACGAGCCAATCGACTGTATCATAAGTGTCCGTTGTCTCATCGATGTCGCTCTTGTCTTTCTTCACTGTCTCGTACGGGCGCAAGTCAACAAACGTACCTTCGGACATATACCTTCCCCGCACGTCTTGGTAGGTAAAAATGTACCGCTCTCGAACCTCATTCATCGAAGGGACCATCCGGTTACGGTACGCTCCCGGCCCGTACGGTCCGACGCTGTAGGGAGTGCGATTGAGAATGATGGGATAATCCTGAGAAGTGTCTTCTGGGGCGTAGACCGATGTGAAAAGCCTCACACCATCTCGCATCGTGATGTAGTACTCGGTTTTGCTGTAATGCTCTTTGATGTAGAGTGAATCCTGGGCGTGAGCGGAGAGGGAAAGGATCCCCAACACGGCCAGACCGCAAAGAAAATTCCGGAGAGCGAGCGAATGGCTGCATGTTGTCATGTGAACAGCTTCCCGAATGATCTGTTATCAGAGATGAGATATGAACAGCATGAGGCGCATATAACGATGCCCCGATTGCGCGCATCGCCACAGAGGCCCGGCGGAACGGAAACCGCGGGTTCCAGGTTACGCAGAACCGGCACGGCCGGCGTCACGGAACAGAGAGGCCGGAATCCCAAGAAGGCAAATCAATCGCTTACTTCATCACGACCAGGCAGCCGGCAATCATGTCGTGAAGTGCTTGTTTCTTCTCGGTGAAGCCTGCCATGATGTAGCCGATCATCAAGATCATGCCGGACAGGATTTTCGCAAAATAGCGGCCTGTTGCGCGACCGAAGGATATGCGATTCCCGGCGAGATCAGTTACCTTGATCCCGATAGCCATCTTTCCGAGAGTTGCCATCTTATTGGAAGACTCCATCAGGGCGAAATAGAGCCATCCAGCGGCAGCAACCACCAGACCGATGAACATGTAGGCTGCCAGGGCCGCGATGATGAGTCCAGTCGCCGCCTCTGGCTCCTCCATTGCGCCCGCGCCAATGCCAATACCCAGGAGACCAAGCGCGGGAACAAAGATAACGAACGAAGCGATACTGATGACGAAGCTGTCGATCAAATATGCAACGAACCGCCTCCAGAAGCCGGCGTATCGGAGCGGCATTGGCCCTGGTTGCGGTACCGATGGTTGGATCTGTGCAGGTTGCATGTCCCCTCCCATGATAACTGGTGAGTGGTTCTGGCTACTCGTGCATACGCAGCAGCCCGGGTTTAGCAGTTTAGCTCAGCTTATTTCGCGATTCCAAGCTGACTCAGAAGAAATGCGTAGTTGAACGCCTGTTCCTTGTACGCATCATAGCGTCCTGAGGCTCCGCCGTGACCGGCCCCCATGTTAGTCTTCAACACGAGCACGGTCTTGTCCGTCCGCGTTGCCCGCATCTTTGCAGTGTATTTCGCAGGTTCCCAATACATCACCTGGCTGTCATTGAGTGAAGTCGTTATCAGCATGGCGGGATACGGCTTCCTCTCAATGTTCGTATGCGGGCAATACGTTTTGATGTATTCGTACTCATCTTTCTTCTTCGGGTTTCCCCATTCCAGAAACTCACCAACCGTAAGGGGCAACGACTCATCGAGCATGGTATTGATGACGTCGACGAATGGAACCGCCAGGTGAGCTACCTTGAAGAGATCCGGACGCATGTTGAGCACGGCGCCAATGAGTAATCCCCCGGCACTTCCACCCTGAATGGCGAGCTTCTCCTTCGACGTATACTTTTCCCTGATCAGGTGCTCTGCGCACGCGATGAAATCCGTGAACGTGTTTTTCTTCTTCAACAGCTTTCCATCGTCCCGCCACTCCTCACCCAGATCACCTCCGCCGCGGATATGTGCAAGCGCGAAGATTACACCGCGATCAAGCAGGCTCAGGCGAGCCACCGAGAAGGTCGCCGATTGCGAGGAGCCGTATGATCCGTAACCGTATAACAGCAGGGGATTCGATCCGTCACGGCGCATCCCCTTCGTGTAAACGATGGAAACCGGAACCATGACTCCGTCCGCCGCTCTAGCGTACAGGCGCTCCGAGGCATATTGTTGAGGATCGTAACCTCCCAACACCTGCGTTTGCTTGAGCAGGGTGCTCTTGCCCGTTTCCATGTCGTAGTCAAACACCGAGCTCGGTGTAACAAACGACTGATAGGAATAGCGAAACATCGTGGTGTTGTACTCGGGGTTGTTGCTTGGAAACGCAGAATAGACAGGCTCCGGGAATCGTATCTCGTTCGATTTTTGTGTTCGGAAGTCGTGCACGACGAACCGGATGAGCGCGTCTTCACGCTCTACAAACACGGCGTGGTTCTTGAACAGGTCGAAACCCTCAAGCTTCACCTTGGGCCGATGGGTCAGAAGTTCTTTCCAATTCTTCTCCTCAGGACTCGCGACCGGCGCGCTGACGAGCCTGAAGTTCTTAGCCCCCTTGTTTGTGCGGACGTAGAATAGCCCTTCGCGGTGCTCCACGGAATACTCGTGTCCTACCTCCCGCGGATAGAGCACCCTGAACATGCCGGCAGGCTGATCGCTTGGCAAATAGTGCACTTCGTCAGTGATCGCGCTCGATGACCCCATGAAAATCATTTTCTTGTCATTCGACCGGCCTGTCCATATCCTGTACAGCTCGTCCTTTTCCTCAAACAAGAGTTCGTCGTTCGCCGATCCAAGAACGTGGCGGAAGATCCTATATGGCCGCTTCGCATGGTCCTCCTTGACATAGAACAGCGTTTTGTTGTCTGCCGCCCACGCCGCAGCATTCACCTGTCCGATAGAATCGGGCAGCACCTGATCTGTACGAAGGTCTTTGACCCCAAGTTGGTACTGACGAAAGCCGGTGGTGTCAAGAGAGTACGCCAGTAAGTTGCCATCGTCGCTTACCATGTACAGACCGAGACCGAGAAACTTGCGACCTTTTGCCAGCTCGTTGAGATCAAGCGTCACCTGTTCGGGGGCTTCCATCGTGCCCCGCTTCCGGCAGTAGATCGGATACTGTTTTCCCTCTTCGGTGCGTGAATAGTACCAATATTCTCCGAGTTTGTACGGCACGCTGAGGTCAGTTTGCTTGATGCGGCTCAGGATTTCTTTGTAGATCGTGTCCCGGAGACCTTCGATCGGCTGTGTTACTGCTTCGGTGTACCGATTCTCCGCCTCGAGGTACGCGATGACCTCTGGATTGCTCTTCTCACGCAGCCAGTAGTAGTTGTCGACGCGAACGTCGCCGTGGATTGTATCCACCTTCGCGAGCTTCTTCGCGAGCGGTGGAGCAGCTCGTTCCGATTGCGTTTGCGCATTTGTATCGAGCGTCACGGTTAAGACCATCATCATAGCCAGCGTATTGGTTTTCATGGTTGTGTGCAGAGCTCCTTGCAGTTCATGATTGAAGAAATTGGCAACAAACCGTACAAGAAGCAAGGCGACGGAGGGGCCATTGTGGGCACGTGCGCGCAGCTGTAACTCATTGAATTATCGTCAGATCTGCGGATTGCTGATATTCGTCTTCGCGAGGCGAAGCTCTTCGTTCGGTCGTCAATCCCCAAATCATCCCTCAGCACATTCTGAAGCACTTTCGTCACAGGGGGCACAACATTCATCACATTTGCTGAACCATTCTACCTTTCAGGCGTCATGTAGAATAGAGCAGCAAGGATCGGTTGATGGAGCTGCAAACATTCTGATTCGAGAAACCGACGATCGTTCAAATAATTCATTATCTCTCAATCCCCTTTCTCTAACGGAGGGACGTATGAAACGGATATTGGTGGTTACGTTGGCCCTCGTGCTCGTCGTTTCGTTCTCAGCGGCTGTCTACGCTGATGTAAACAAGGACATTCGTCCCGTCTTGACCGCGAAGGATAAAAAGGACATTCGCCCCACCTTGAACAAGACTCTGGTGGAGGCCAACCTGCTGGCAGGCATTCAATCCGACAATTTCGGACTACGCACCAGCGCGGCCATGATGCTCGGCGACATCCAATGCGCGAAGGCAGTGTTTCCTTTGATGAATATGCTCAAGCATGAAACCGACGAGCGTGCGAGGATCGTTGCTGCGTTGTCGCTCTACAAGATCGGTGATCCCGTCGGCATCTATGCCATCAAGCAGTCGGCCCGGTTCGACGACAGCGCACGCGTTCGAAAGCTCTGTGCCTTGTTCTATCAGGAGTACAAGAAGAACAACGGTCAAGGGGGTTAGGAGATCTATCCTGATTGATCGAGGCACGGGTGGGAAAACCAAAGCCGCCGCAGCAGTTGCTGCGGCGGCTTTGTTATCTATCCGGCACACGGAATCACTTCGTGTGTTCGTCTATCCAATCCAGAACGGTCTTCCACCACAATTCTGCGTTCGCTGGTTTTAGGACGAAGTGCCCCTCATCCGGGAAGTAGAGCATCTTCGACTTCACCCCCTGGCGCTGAAGAGCTGTAAACAGCTGGAACCCTTCACTCACATCAAGGCGGAAATCCTGTTGGCCGTGCACGACAAGGATTGGCGTCTTGAACTTTCGTGCATGCATGTGCGGCGACCATTTTTCGAACAGCTCCGGGTTCTTGTACGGCGTGCCTTTGAACTCCCATTCGGGGAACCACAATTCTTCAGTCGTTCCGTACATACCCACAATATTGTACACTCCATCGTGACTCACCAAGCACTTGAAGCGATCCGTGTGACCGGCGATCCAATTGACCATGTATCCACCGTATGACGCCCCTGCAGCCGCGAGTCTGGTCGCGTCCACGTATGGATACGTCTTGAGCACGTAGTCAAGCCCCTTCATCAGATCCTCGTACACTTTGCCTCCCCAGTCGCCGCTTATTTCGTCCGTGAAGCGCTGGCCATATCCTGTACTTCCGCGCGGGTTCACGAGAACAACGACGTGACCGCGCGAGGCAAACATCTGGGCATTCCACCGATAGTGGAACTGATCGCCCCACTGCCCCTGCGGACCCCCGTGGATCAGGTAGATCAGCGGATATTTCTTCGCCGGGTCAAAGGAAGGCGGCTTGACGAGAAGACCATGGACCTTTGTGCCGCCCGCACCGACAAACCAGAAGTCCTCTTTGGCGCTCAGGTCGAGACTCGCGAGTCTCTCGTCATTAACCGAGGTGAGTTTCTTGAGGTTTTTTCCGTCCCAATCCATCCGGTAGACTTCGGCCGGCCTGTTGATCATTTCGCGAAGGAAGATGAGCGACCTGCCATCCGGCGTTACGCAAATCGAGCGGTTGTAGCCATCGCTCACCAGCGGCTCGATCGTTCGGGTCGCGAGCGTCAACCTGAAGATCGTCTCATTACCCTTGTCATCCGCGTTGAAATACAGCGTCTTTGAGTCCGGAGACCACGCTACCTCATTCACGCTGTAATCGAAATGTCCCGTCAGATTCGTCAGTGAGCCGGTTGAACGGTTGAAAAGCACGAGCTGCTTCTGATCGGCTTCGAAACCGGGGCGTTTCATCCGACGGTAGGCGATGTAGTTGCCATCAGGAGAATAGAGGGGCTGGCTGTCGTTCGCGGGATTGTCGGTGATCTTGTTCGGCGTACCGCCGCCCACCGGCACAGTGTAAAGGTCGTTGTTCGTGCTGATGGCAACCTCCGGGTCGGGATTCCGGGTGAAGGCAATCTCCTTGCCGTCAGGCGAGAATGCAAAGTCCCAGTTTCCCCCAAGATCGATCGGAGGGCTATCGTAGTCACCGGGTGTCAGGTCCATCGGTTTTCCTCCGTCCGTGGAGAGAACTAGCACGTGGTTTCGCTTCCCGTCCTTCCACGCGTTCCAGACCCTGTACGGCAGCTTGTCGAAGATCTTCGCCTTCACCTTGCTCTTCTCCATCTCCTCATTTTTCTTTCGGTTGCAGTCGTCGTCCGGGCAGTCCGGGAAGACCTCCGAGGCGAAGGCAAACCATTTCCCGTCGGGAGAGATCTGCATGTCAGACACCCCTGTCGAGACCGCGGAGATCTTCGTGGCTTCCCCACCCCCGACAGCAATTATCCAGATCTGAGATTCCCCATCGCGCGTGGAAACGAATGCGAGAGACCGGCCGTCTGGCATCCAGCGCGGGTTGTAGTTCGCGCCCTTTGCCATCGTCAACTGCCGCATTGCGCCTCCAGTGGCCGGAACAAGATAGATATTGCTGTTCGTCCTGTTCTCTATCTTGTTGTGATAGGTCACGACGAAGGCAACGGTCTTCCCATCCGGGGAAACTTGGGGATCTGCTATCCGGCCAAGGCTGATGAAATCGTCGAACGTGATTGCCCGTTGAACCTGGGGGAAGAGTACGGCTGGTACGAGAAACACGAACATTAAGGCTAAGAGACGTCGCATCATGCACCTCCTTGTCAGTTGATATTGGCTACGGGATCAGGTTGCAGTGGCTACTTGTTCGTTGTGCGGCGTACCATCATCGAAGAAGTATTCCAGATCCGTTCCTAGTTCGTACCCCTTCTGCTTCAACAGGGCAATGAGCGCTTCATACCCTGGAATCAACGATGGTTCAAACTCCCCCACATCACAGTAGATGCGGAATAGAAGAACCCATGACGGCGGTGTGCCGCGCGTCGGTCATCGTCCGATAGGTCGAGTCGATCAGGCGTGTTGTAGATCCCCACAATGATGATCTTTTCTATATTGTTGGGATCAAACACATTCTCTCCGTCGTGCATATAAAGCACAGGATACCGCCGTGTCACGTCCTTCCCGTACAACGGGGGAAGCCAGACGATAACATCCCGCTCGTGTTTCAAGCCCTCTCCTCTTAGGCTTCTATGATACGGCACCGTCCCAACAATCCCACCCCCTCGTTTGTTCTCAAGGACAGCGGAGGAGAAATCATTCCAGGTGACAGGTCGAACTACGACGAGCGTGTCTGCAGCAACCTTGAACACCAGGTTTGGCGGAATCACCCCGTCGACATACATGGCCTGAGTATTCCATGACCCCCGTGTTATCTTGTATTCGACAACTGCACCAACCGGTGCCTTCCCCGAGAAGCTCCGCGTTGAATCGTTCTCCTTGCTCATGGCTACCTTGCCCGGATTCCAATCCCCTAGCTGTGGCGCGTTCCCGGCGATGTATATTATCGCATCTTTGGGAGTCGACGGAGGAGCGACGAGCATCAGCGAGAGAAGAATCATGGAAGAGATGAGCTGATCGGCGAAAAGAGGGGATTTCTTTCGTGACATTCCCATGCAATCCGCCTGTTGGCTTGTGAATGGGTCAAAAGAAGACTCAGAAGGAAAAGGATACCCTCAGGTCAAAGCGGGCGTTTGAAGCTACAAAAGATCTCCACGAACTTCCACCCCGGAGCACGTCCGAGGCAATCTGAATCTTGAGTTTCTCTTCATCAAGATCACAGGACGGCAGATCGTTGCCAGATTTGACGCAGCGCTTTGATTTATTCGGTTTTTTCACTTAGGTTGTGAATCAGGGACGCAGGCCGGACGAGCGGACAGAGGCTGAAACGGCGAAACCAATAGAGTCCAGAAGACGTGAGAAAGCCTGAGAAGAAAAAGCGAACTCGCTCCAGAAGAAGGGTCGCGCCCACTCACCATCAGAGGCTCGAAGGGGGATTTCGTGCTCTCTCCCACGGAATCCTCGGTTGTGCTCATAAAGGGCTTCTGCGGTACGATTTCCTGCAGGAAGTGTGTGGTCTGGTAATCGACTTCTCGGGGTGCGACTCGGTGGAGATCTGGCTCAAGGAGCGTGACCATCTCTTTTGCGGCGAAACGACCCGAGTCCGCAAGTCTTTTCGGTACGAGGTCATCCCACCGCGGGAGCACGCCCTTGACGAGCATGTGAGATCGCTCGAGAAGGAATCCACCGTTGTCGATCTCTGCTGGGCCATTCTCAATGGTGAGGTGGGGGCCGCCACGCCATCGGCACTTGGTCATTTCAAGACCATCTGGACCGGCGACGCGTCGCGCGGGATAAGCGCTCAGTGGACACTCGATGGGCGAAAGCACACGCAGCGGATTATCCCGACGGGTACGTGCCGCTCCGTCGCGTTGATTCCGATCCTGATCGAAGATGGCGTGGGCGGAGTGCTCCAGCTCAAGAGCAACAAGAAAGATTACTTCACACAGGGAGAGATCGACCTCTACCAGGATGTCGCGCAGACCCTCGGCGACGCTTTCGTGCAACGACGTATGGGCGTGTCACTGCGGGAGCGTGTGAAGGAACTCCGGTGCCTTTACGGCATCGTCCAGCTCGCAACACAACAGGGCCTCACGCTCGACGCGCTGCTCCAGTCGATCGTCGAATTGCTGCCACCGGCATGGCTGTACCCGGAGGCCACTTCGGCAAACATTTTCTTTGACGACAAGGTCTTCTCATCAGCGTCGGTGCACCAGGGCCGCAGCAGGCAGGAGGCCGATATCATTGTGAATGGTACGCCCCGAGGAAAAGTCGAGGTCATCCTGTCGGCGGGAAAGCCGGAACTCGACGAAGGCCCCTTCCTGAAAGAAGAGCGGCGGCTGATCGATACGATCGCGGGGGAGATCGGACTGATTATCGAGCGGAAGATGCTCGAGCGCGAGCGAACCAGGCTTCAAAACCAGCTGATGCATGCCGACCGACTCGCCACCATCGGGCAGCTCGCTGCAGGCGTTGCCCACGAATTGAACGAACCGCTGGAGAGCATCCTTGGGTTCTCTCAGCTTCTCAAGAAGTCATCAAGCATGAGCGGCCAGACGCAGAAGGACGTCGACCGCATCATCAAGGCGTCGCTGCACGCTCGCGAGATCGTCAGGAAGCTTGTCACATTTGCCCGCCAACAAGCGCCCGAGAAAGTTGAAACAAACCTCAACACCATCGTTGAAGATGGTTTGTATTTCCTCGAAGCGCGCTGCACGAAGGTCGGGATCAGAGTCATCAGAGATCTTTCCCCAGACCTTAAGGCCATCGCCGCCGATCCCGTTCAGCTGCACCAGGCGTTCGTGAATATTGTGGTCAACGCCATCCAGGCGATGCCGCTCGGCGGTACGATGACAATCCGTACGTTCGCCGATGATTCGTACGTGACCTTGAGTATCGAGGACACAGGAATTGGAATGAGCGAGGATGTCCTGAAGAACATTTTCACACCATTTTTTACGACGAAGAGCGCCGGGCAGGGGACCGGGCTCGGACTCTCCGTCGTCCACGGCATCATCTCCTCCCACGGCGGATCGATCCGAGTCGAGAGCAGACCCGGTCAGGGATCCTTGTTTGAAATTCGGATCCCTGCTTTCCGACATCGAACCGAACAGTTGACGACCGATCATGACAAAGCCGCTGACTGAGCTAACCAGCATCCTTGTGGTCGACGACGCCCCGGATACTCTTGAGGTGTTTCGACGCAACCTGACGTGGAAGGGATACCATGTGTTCACGGCACCGGGCGTGGAAGAGGCGATCTGCATTCTCGACGCGAGGCCGATCGACCTCGTCATCACGGACCTGAAGATGCCGAAGGTGAGCGGCATGGAACTGATACGTCATGTTCGCGAGAACTTCAGGGACACCGAAATTATGATGATCACGGGCTACGCTTCGGTCGAAAGCGCAGTCAAAGCCATGAAGAACGGCGCGGAAGAATACCTCGCAAAGCCCTTCACGGACGCGGAGTTATTTGAGGCGGTGGAGCGTGCGATCGACAAGCTGCGGCTCCGCAAGGCTGCCGACAGCACGCTGGAACCCCCCGCAAAATCCACGTACGGACTCATAGGAAAGTCGCCAGGCATCCAGCGTGTGGTTGATTTCATTGCGAAGGCCGCGGCAACTCCAGCAACGGTGTTGCTCACGGGAGAAAGCGGAACCGGCAAAGAGCTCGTTGCCCGTGCAATTCACTACAGCAGTCCGCGCGCTGCCGCCCCGTTTGTACCGGTCAACTGCGGAGGCATCCCAGAAGGGCTCCTGGAGAGTGAGCTGTTTGGCCACATCAAGGGTGCGTTCACTGGTGCGACAGAGACGCGCGCCGGCTTCTTCCAAACGGCGGACGGGGGAACGATCTTTCTCGACGAGATCAGCGACACCAGCCCATCCATGCAGGCCAAGCTGTTGCGAGTCCTTCAGGACAAGGAAGTTTGTATGGTCGGCTCAAGCCAGCCGCGAAGAGTCGACGTCAGAATCATCGCTGCCACAAACAAGGATCTTCCGGCACTCGTGAAGAAAGGGGACTTCCGCGAAGACCTCTTCTTCCGTGTCAATGTCCTTTCGACCGAAATACCGCCTCTGCGCGAGCGCGGAGAGGATATCCTTCTCCTCACCCAGCACTTTGCGTCGCGATTTGCGGGAGAACTGGGCAAAGCGCTCCCGAAGTTTTCAGATGGCGTGCTCCAAGCCCTCACGAACTGCTCCTGGCCGGGCAACGTTCGCGAGCTGGAGAATCTCGTGCAGCGCCTCGTGGTCATGAGCGACAACAATGTCATAGACGTGCCAGATCTTCCTGTACTGATGCGGTTCACCGCACTGAAAGGCTCACGCACCCATCGGTCCCTTGCCGAGGTAGAAGCCGAGCATATCCGAAGTGTGTTGGCGAGCGTTGACGGCAACAAGTCGCACGCAGCCGAAATCCTCCAGATCGACCGAAAGACGCTGCGAGAGAAAATGCGGAACTACGGCATCGAGTTGTAGCCGAGACGGAGCTCATCCTCCCCCCTCACGCCTGAACCTCTTCACCGGAGACCCCCGCAAATCCAGCCAGACAGTTCACAGTCGCCCACTGGGGAGTTTCACCCCACTGATACAGAATTCCCTACTTGCTGCGGGCTTGGCTTCGCTCTTTTTCCATTGCTGCTTCTTTCACTTTTGGGAACGCGCTGAATCGTTAGCAACGGGTGCTGCTCTCTTCGTCGTATTGTCGTCCCCCGCTGACACCGATACGGGAAATTGCGGAACATCTCTTGCAAGGGATTCCACGTTTCAGGATCTCTCACCTCGTTCAACGAGCGGTCTCACAATTGGTGAATGGCCCAAGCATTTGCGAGCAGTGCAAAGAGCGCTCGACGTGCATCCACCGCGCCGGACGAATCATCACCCAGTGTTTCGAATTCAAGCCCAACGGCCTTTCCTGCCCTCCGTCTCAAGAACTAACATTCTCTCCTCCCGGAATGGATCTGAACTCGGGGGATGTTCCTGAAACTGAACTGGCTCGGATGAAGGGTCTCTGCCCCACATGCTCGCATTATCCGCATTGCACGTTTCCTCAACCAAAGGGGGGCGTCTGGCACTGCGAACACTACACGTAAACAAGCGACATCACCATCAACAATATCCTTGACGGAACATACCAAAATCTCTATGAATCCAACTTCCGTTCTCCCGATCGTCGAAAAGTACAACAACCGTCGCGGCAGCCTGATTTCCATCCTTGAGGAAATCCAGTCACAGTACGGCTACTTACCCAGCGAGGCGCTGCAAGTCGTGGCGGACAGGACCGGCCGAAGCCTTGTGGATATCTATGGCGTCGCGACGTTCTACAAAGCTTTTCGATTGAAACCTCGTGGCAAACATCTCATCTGCACTTGCCTCGGCACTGCGTGTCATGTACGCGGCGGCCCTTCGATCGCCCAGGAATTCGAAGGCCAGCTCGGGATCAAACGAACTGGAGAGACAACGCCAGACAAGGAGTTTACACTCGAGACGGTCATGTGCCTGGGTGCATGCGCCCTCGGTCCGATCGTCGTTGCCGATGGTCACTATTTCCCAAATGTCACAACAAGCCAGGTGAAGACGATTATCGGCCGTACGCGGGAAGGGCTCGATAAGATCGAAGTGCAGAAGGACAAGCGGATTTTCCCCGTCGAGGTCGCTTGTCCACGCTGCAATCACACGTTGATGGATCCTGACCACCTCGTGGATGGACACCCGTCAATCCGGGTGACCGTTTCCTTCGGCGAAGAACACGGCTGGCTGAGGCTCTCTTCGCTCTACGGGAGCTACACCATCGAGACAGGCAGCGAGATCCCGATGGGCACCATCGCGCACTTCTTCTGCCCTCATTGCCACGCCGAGCTCATCGGCGCCAGCAACTGCATGGCATGTGAGGCTCCCATGGTACCGATGATTGTGCAAGGCGGTGCCATCGTGCAGATTTGTTCCCGCCGCGGATGTAGGAGTCACATGCTGGATCTCGACGCCACAGCGGTTACATAGCAACGGATCCTGTAGCAGTCATTCATTCGAACCAAGAGGATTTGAACTATGGCACTCGAACGGCTCAAATCAGTTCAAGATCTGAGGACTCTTCAGCAACGGCTCGCGGGCGAACGGGATCCACGAATTCCAGTGATCGTCATTCCTGCGGGAACATGCGGCCAGGCAAGTGGAGCAAACGACCTGATCCGCATTGCGAAACGCGAAATTCTCGGACGCGGCTTGACGGACAAGATCCGCCTGAGGGTCACCGGCTGCCACGGGTACTGCCAGATGGAGCCATCCGTCTTGGTCGAGCCCCAGGGAACATTCTATCCGAGGGTCGATGTGGAGCGCATGGCAGAGATCGTGGATGCCACAGCGAAGGGAATGGTGTTGGAACACCTGCTGTACAGGGACGAGGAAACGGAGATCAGGATCGAGAAACAAAGCGAGATCCCGTTCTTCAGGAAACAAGTACGTACGATCATCGCTCAGAATGAACGGGTCGATCCGATTCGAATCCTGAACTACATCGAGGTCGGCGGCTATGGCGCGCTGGCGACGATTCTCGAGAAGAACGACCCCCAGTGGGTGGTTGAGGAGGTCAAGAACGCAGGTCTCCGTGGCCGAGGGGGAGCAGGATTCCCGACGGGATTGAAGTGGGAGCTTCTTGCACAGCAGAAGAAGCGGATCAAGTACCTTGTCTGCAACGCGGATGAAGGCGACCCGGGCGCGTATATGGATCGGAGCGTGCTGGAAGGCAATCCGCACAGCGTTATCGAAGGCATGCTGATAGGAGCTTTTGCCACGGGAGCGACCCACGGGGTGCTCTACGTCAGGAACGAGTACCCCCTGGCGATCAAGCATCTGTTGATTGCGCTGCGGCAAGCACGTGAACTGGGCCTCCTTGGAGTGGGCATTCTGGGCACAACGATTGCGTTCGAGCTTGATCTCGTGAAGGGTGCGGGCGCGTTCGTCTGCGGAGAGGAGACTGCGCTTATGCATTCCATCGAGGGCAAAGTTGGCGAACCGCGGCAGCGTCCTCCCTATCCTGTTCAAAAGGGAATCGATAGGAAACCCACAGCCATTAACAATGTTGAAACCTGGGCAAACATCCCGATCATCATACGAAATGGAAGCGCTGAGTATGCCAAGGTCGGTGCCAGAAAGAACTCAGGAACGAAGATTTTCAGCCTTGTCGGTAAGGTGAGAAACACGGGGCTCGTGGAAGTACCGATGGGCGTGACCATCAACAGCATTGTCCATGCCATCGGTGGGGGCCCGGCCGGGAGAGCCCGGATCAAGGCAGTCCAGACCGGCGGTCCCTCGGGGGGCTGCATTCCTTCGTCGATGTTCGATCTCCCCATCGATTACGACAGCCTGGTCGCTGCCGGCTCCATCATGGGTTCGGGGGGCATGATCGTCATGGACGAGAATACGTGCATGGTCGATGTTGCCAAGTACTTCATGCGTTTCCTGAAACACGAATCATGCGGCAAGTGCTACACCTGCCGCAAAGGCACGCAGCGGATGCACGAAATCCTTGATGATATCTCCAAAGGCATCGGAACCGAAGGGCACCTGGACCTGCTGGAGGAACTTGCGGGCGTCGTCAAAGACACGTCCATGTGCGGACTCGGCCAGTCTGCTCCGAATCCTGTCCTCAGCACGCTACGCTATTTCCGCAATGAGTATAGACGACACATTTACGACAAGCGTTGTGATGCGTTCGTGTGCAATGGCGTTGTGGGAGCTCCCTGCGCATCCGCTTGTCCGATCGGCACCGAGGCGTGGCGATATATCGCTCACATTGCGCGTGGCGAATATGAACAAGCCTACTCTGTCATCCGGGAAGCGAACCCGTTTCCGTCGGTCTGCGCACGGGTCTGCAATCACCCGTGCGAGGAGCACTGCAAAGCTGGCGCGCACGGCGGAGAGGCCGTTGCCATCAGGGCATTGAAGCGGTTCATCACTGATCGTGCCGACCCGTCAATCTACAAGCCGGTCCGGATGGAGGACGAATTCGCCGCAACGCAGCGAATTGCCGTGATCGGTTCAGGGCCGGCGGGACTGACAGCTGCACACTATCTCTCCCTGAAGGGGTATAAGGTCACAGTCTTCGAGAGTGATTCGAAACCAGGCGGAATGCTCTACAGCGCCATCCCTTCGTATCGCTTGCCTCGCACAACCATTGAAAAAGAGATCGACTCCCTCGTCGATAAGAACATCACCATCCGCTGCAATACGGCATTAGGGCGGGATGTGACAATCGACAGCCTGTTCGAGGAAGGCTACAACGCCGTCTTCCTTGCCTTCGGCGCTCACAAGAGCCTTCGCCTTCGATTGAGAGGTGAGGATCTGCCCGGGGTATATCCTTCCATTCAATTCTTGAAGGCCTTCAACCAACGTGGTGAGAATCTCGCCAAGGGCCGTGTTGGGGTTGTCGGAGGCGGGAATTCCGCTGTTGATGCCGCGCGCGTTGCCGTCCGGCAGCCGAATGTCAAAAGCGTTACAGTTTTCTATCGCCGAACACGCGAGGAAATGCCGGCATTCGCGGAGGAGATCGAGGCCGCCCTGCAGGAAGGCGTTCACCTCGAGACACTTGTGGCCCCAACGGGCATCCTGGAGGAGGAGGGGCGGCTTTCCGGCGTCGAGTTCATCAACAACCAGCTGGGCGAGTTCGACGAGAGCGGGCGGCGGCGCCCGGTTCCGCTCCCGGGAACGCAGCATATCGTGCCTCTCGACACGCTCATCGTTGCCATCAGCGAAGGATCGGACACCGACTGCGTTTCGGTTGCGGGCATCAACCGGATCGATGTCGATGAGCGGAAAGGTATTATCCGGGTCGATCCCGAAACACTCTGCACCAACCGGCCCGGCGTCTTCGCCGGCGGGGATGTCGTCACCGGTCCGAACACCGTCGTCGATGCCATCGCGGCCGGTAAGAGGGTGGCAGTGATGCTCGATCACCACCTCCGCGGAGAGCCACTGCGGCAGCCGTCCGAACGACGCGTGCCACGGCACTACGTTGAGCCAACGAACGGACACGAAGTCCATCTGAGGGGAAGGGTCGCCTTGCCACGGGTGGACATGGAAGCGAGGAAGCACGGGTTCGGGGAGGTGGAGCTCACGCTGAGCGAAGCCGAGGCAAAGCGTGAAGCCACGCGATGTCTCCGTTGCGACCTTGAATTCACTCAACCGTCGAAGGACGAACCAGCAGTCGAGGAACAAAAGGAACAACTCGTATGATCAAACTCAAGATTAACGCAGTACCGGTCTCCGTCGAAGAAGGATCCACGATTCTCGAGGCCGCACAATTCCTCGGGTTCCCCATCCCAACGCTCTGTCACGTGGAGGGACTCTCGCCGTACGGAGCCTGCCGCCTCTGCGTGGTGGAGGTCGGCGAGGGTGCGAGATCCAAGCTCGTGTCGTCCTGCACGTACCCTGTCGAAGAAGGGCTACGGGTGCGAACCGCCTCTGCCCGGGTGGTACGAGCGCGCAAGATGATCCTTGAGCTGATGCTCGGCTCGTGCCCGCAGTCAAAGATCATCCAGGATCTTGCCTCCGCATACGAGGTCCGGCAACAACGGTTCAAGCAGGAGTACGAAACCTGTATTCTTTGCGGACTCTGCGCCCGGATGTGCACCGAGCAGATGATGGCTCATGCCATCGGATTTCAGGGTCGCGGCGACCACCGTACGCTGGGGACGCCATTCAACATCAAGTCCGAGAAATGCCGTCTCTGCGGGGGGTGTATCTACATCTGTCCCGCGTGCCAGCTACGATGTACCTACACGCAGCCCGAAAAAGCCATCTGCGGAGGTTGTGCAAACCTCAGTCCTCCCTGCCTGGAGAAGCCCAACTTTGATGATATGATGTGCTACATGAGCCCATGCGTAGCCTGTGAAATCAAAAAGGATTGACGAAAGGAGAAGAACGACAATGTCACTCTCAAGAATCAACGCCACCGCTGCCACTCTCACAAAGAACCGTACCGATGGTTCCATTGTCCCGACCTCCGGCATGTGCGTCACGTGCGTCGACGGCTGCATCGGTATGTGTGAGATTGGCAAATCCGCCTATCGAGGGCACGAGGTGATCTACCCGCAACCGTTTGGCGTTGTCACGACGGCTGGAGAGAAATCCTATCCAGTGGACTACTCGCACTTCAACATTATGGGGACAGCCGTCGGAGCTCACGGCATCGAAGCAGACAGTGATAAAGCGATCTTTCCAAAGGTCGGTCTGGAAGTCGCTTTCGGGCACGACGGAGGTATCAAGTTCCGCTATCCGTGGATCATCCCGGGCATCGGCTCAACCGACATTGCCAAGAACAACTGGGAGGGGCTGGCAATCGGTTCAGCTCTCGCGGGCACCGGTTTGACCATCGGTGAGAATGTCGTCGGCATGGACACCGAGGCGGTCATCAACGGCGGCCGCGTCGTTGACACAGTCGACCTGAAGCGTCGCGTGAACCTCTACAAAGAGCACCAACGCAACAGGTATGGAGCAATCATCGTTCAGTCAAACGTCGAAGACACTCGCCTGGGGGTGCAGGAGTATGCCATTGAGAAGCTCGGCGTCGATTGCGTCGAACTGAAATGGGGACAGGGTGCGAAGGATATCGGTGGAGAGGTCAAGATCAAGAGCCTGAAGAAAGCGCAGATGCTCTACGCGCGGGGGTATGTCGTTCTGCCCGACCCGACTGATGAGCACATCATCAAGGCATTCGAACGTGGGGCATTCAAGGAATTCGAGCGGCACTCCCGTGTCGGGATGGTCACAGAAGAGTCCTTCGGCAGACGGGTCGAGGAGCTCCGGCGTGCAGGGGCGAAGTACATCTTCCTCAAAACAGGGGCTTACCGGCCCGCGGACCTCGCGCGCGCAGTCGCCTTTTGCTCCAAGTACAAGCTCGATCTCCTCACCGTCGACGGTGCAGGCGGAGGCACCGGCATGAGTCCCTGGCGCATGATGAACGAGTGGGGCGTTCCCCCGGTCGAGCTCCACTCGATGCTCTACTATTATCTGAAACGACTTGCTGACAAGAAGAAATACATCCCGGCAGTCGCTGTCGCCGGAGGGTTTGTGTTCGAAGACCAGATCTTCAAAGGGCTCGCTATGGGAGCGCCGTTTGTCAAGCTGGTCGGAATGGCCCGCGCACCCATCGCAGCGGCCATGGTAGGAAAGACGATCGGCATGTCCATCGAGCAGGAGGATCTTCCAGTCTACGTCGAGCGCTTCGGCAACACGAAAGAGGAGATTTTCGTGACGGCAACAGATCTACGCAATGAGCTGGGCGTCGAAGAGTTCGAACGCGTTCCGACAGGGGCGTTGGGGCTATATACGTACTACGAGCGCTTAGCGCAGGGTCTTCGGCAATTGATGGCCGGCAGCAGAAAGTTCTCGCCAGAGTACATCTCACGTGACGACATCGCCGCTCTGACTCCTGAAGCTGCGGCGATCAGCGGAATCCGGCATGTGATGGATGTGGACAAGGAGGAGGTTGATTCGATTCTCAAGATCGCCGAGTAGAAGCCTCGACTGAGGAGGGGGCACCTCGATGTCCCTCCTCGGTTTCTCCCCTCTTCGGTCAAATCCTTCCGCTTGGTGTTTCCTGTCGTGGTTTGAAGATCACACCGCGGTTTTGCTGACCGTTGATCTTGACTTCGATCGGTGCAGAGAGTCTGATGTGCCGTGTGAAGCTTTTCTCCTCAAGTGCCTGCTGCTTCGCAATCCAAGCCCAGTCCACAAACCCATCCTGCCCTTCCGTGGAAACGGTGAAAAATCCCACCATGAAGGAAGTGATGTTTTGAAAGAAGTGTGAACCCTGGGACGGTGTAACGTCAAAATCCTTGAAGCCCGTCTCGATGATCACCCTCGCTCCGGCGATCTGATCCCACTTTACAGGAATCCCCAACCACGGATCGAAACTGCCCCACCGGCCAACACCGATAAGAAGGTAGGGGCGGCGCTCACCCACGAGCCGCCGATTGAATTGGCTTACCTCCAAAGCGACCTCGTGGCTCTTGCTCCGCTGGAAGCGTTCACGATCCACGACAACGATATCGTAGATGTCCTTGATGAGACCATTGCCAAGCGCTCGCTCACTCTGGCAGATCAATTCCGTCGGATCAGGCGCTTCGACCTCCAGCTCCTCAGCCTCACGGCTCAAGACAAGCGGGCGGATCTGCAGGACTCCGAACTCCACCGGACCTTTTGGTCGGGATGACTTATCCACGGCAAACTCCAGCTCGACAGGCGTTCCCATTCCCCAACTTCCCATGTCCAGCAGAAGTTGCAGGATCTCGGGGACCGGCAAGATTTTGTGGCGGAGAACCGGAGCAAACGTCACCACCCGTCTCCCACTCCGCAGGAGGCCGTCGTGGATCGTGTCATCATCCGCTGAAAACGTTGACCCGACGAAGTGAAGGGTCCCGTCGCGCTCTGCAACATCCAGGCCATATTTTATCAGAAGCTCGTCGTGCGTTTCGTGCAAGCCAAGCGGCGGGCTATCCATGTCGAGGGCGTAGAAATCAGACTGGCTGGAACGCAGCGTGGCTTCGGTGGTGGCAAATTGCATCACGTGCTTGGGATACTTGGGGGAAAACCGAACCGCGTTCCCGCCGTCGACGACCGTCTTCCCGAGGCCGAGAGCGACAGAGACGATCCCGTCAGATGCCCGTTGTGGTGGGACCGGATAGAAATTATGCGATCTCGCAACCCCGGCAAAATCAGGGTAGAAGCGCTCACTGTGCCGCGCGCCGACCATCTTCTGGATGATTACGGCCATCTTTTCTTCTTCGAGCAGGTACGACGTGACCCTGATGTACTCTTTCGCGCTTTGGTAGAACGTGGAGGCGTACACACGCTTGACCGTGTTCACGAGCTGCTCCAGCCGAACAAGGGGATCAGGGTGATTGTTCGGGATCATGTACGTTTCGTAAACCCCGGCAAACGGATGGTACTGGGAATCTTCGAGCAGCGTGGAGGAGCGAACAGCAAGTGGCTCCCGAATCAGGTCGAGCACGTCGGACAACTGAGCCAGGATCTCCTCTGGGAACTTCTTGGCTTCGAGAAATCGCTGCGTGATCTCCCCATCATCATCGCACCGCAACGCAAACTCCTGCAGA
>VGWB01000044.1 GCA_016873755.1 Ignavibacteria bacterium
AAAATAGTGTAAGTGCCACGCACCTCTGAGGTGCGTGGGAGTTCTTCCGTTCTACTTCCTGTCAATGCGAAGGTATCGACCCCCATACGCGGGGACATCAAACGGTCCCCCGACACGTTCCCCCTTTTTTCCAAAAATGTCGCTGGCGTAGATTGAGACGGGGATCGATCTGTTCCAGAGCATCGCGGTGTTTCCGTCAGAGTCGGTTGGATTATGGAGGTACACGAGCCAGGAGCTTCCTCGTTCCATCGGCCGTACCGAAAGAACAATGAGATCGAACGAATCGATGACAAACAACGCTCGCTTCGGGGATACCGATGTGTCTGCGTAGGCAACAAGAAGCGGCTCCTTTTGCTCTTTGGAGAACCGGACGGCGTCAGATGGCCTGAATGCCTTGTGAGGCCGCATCGAGTAGCGGAACGTGACCGGACCCTCCTGATCGGCTTTGTAGTTCGTGTGCCAGTAATTGTTCATCACGTAGGAATAGAATGTGCGGGAAGGTGTGATGGTCTTCATCCACGGTTGCTCTGCAGTGATGGCTCCGATCTCAATCAACGGAGCATCGACCGTCACCCACGTCACACCCAATGAGTCGTTCGAGATGTCGACCCAGCTCTGGACCGAGAAGAAATTCTTGCACGCTCCCGGCAGCTGGTCAACTTCGGGACGGACGATGGCACCCGCAACATCGTAGCGAAGCTCACCGGCAGCAATAGCAAATGGAAACGCGATATGCACTCCCTCCTTTTCCCTCACAGCTCGTTTGTCAACACGATGTATGATGTCGACACGAGGAAGACCGGCGACGACACGAATCTCGCAGGTGTATCGGTTGCATCCTGGAGCGTCTGCTTCGACCAGCAACGATCCCACCAAGCCACCTCGCTCCTTCGCCCTCACCCGGACGCGAACTAATCCACGGGCCTCCTGCGGGTCCTTACCCGGCACATAGAGATACCGGTTAAGGCCGCCCCCATCGGCACGATCGACCAGATTCACGCTCTTCTCTTTCCAAACGAGACTCTCAATCGCCCCGGTGCGTTCGTTCACAGTCAGGGACAGCAGTCTATTGTCAAGCTTGTTCCTCGTGACCGTAACCGCATCTCCCCGGTGCGGCGTCCCTTTCTCAACGAAGAACCTCTTGGCGGAGAGAGAAGGCACTGAGGCCGTAAGAACTGCGAGCTCGCCGCTCGAGAGACGCTGAGAAGGTACGGGTCGACCCTGCTGGTCGGTCACGCGATCACCGACCGAGCTTTGCTCCTTTGAGAGATACACAACATCGGTCCGGATCCAGGCGGCGGTGTTATAGACATCAATAGCGATTCTCTTCCCCGTCTGTTCTGGAGGAGGCGGGATCACCCTTCGGAGGAGCGATTTCGAGAGAGTGTCGGCGTCAAGCGCGAACTGTCGTTTGATCTTCCATTGCTCTTTGACGAACGCCAGATCGGGCTCTGAGACGCTGTTGTGCGCGCCCCAGGTGTGTTCATCATAGAGCACGACGTTCCGCCATGCAACATCGTACTCCGCTGCCGGAAATGATGCCGGAGAGAGCATCGCCCATAAGGTTTCTCCCTGGATGAGCCGGTCCGCCGCTCGGCGATTGAGTGCTGTTTCCTGCGCGGAGGAGAGCGCTCCGTCTTCCCAGTACGGTGTGAAATCCCCACCAATCGACGGTAGGGTACCGCCATATCTCTTCTCAAACTCCTCAAACATCTGGCTGTGCGTCGCGATGATGAGCCTCGGCGTAGCGTAGCGCTCGTTCCATCGTTTCACGAAATCAGGTAGATCCGGATCCGGCGGACCGTTATCCCCACCTATGGTGTACGGCAACTGCACGATATCGTACAGATACCCTGTCTCATCGAGCCTGCGCACCAGCTTCAAGAGTTTCTCTTCACCAAGTCTTGTGAGATCGCCCTCGTGGAAGCTCGCGTAGCTCGCGCCGGCAACCCAGGTCAGGATCTTCTCTTCGCCGGATTGCGACATCCAATAGAACGGTTTGTCACCCCACGTTTCGAGAGTGTAGCCGATTCGGTCGAAAGGATTCGGAGAAATCGAAAAGTACTTCACGCCGCTGTGAGCGAGCGTCGGCACAATCCCCCAGGTGAATCCCGGGATATCTGAGACAAGGGCAGTGGTAATCGGGAGCGAATACTCGACGGAGAGTTTGCGCGCGAAGGCCGTGAAATGGTTCATCTCCACGGCATTTGCCAGACCGGTGAGGACGTTAGCGTAGAGCGCATTCAGGCCAATACGGCCGCCACGGATCGCCCGGATGACTTCCTGACGCCGCTCATCAGAGGCCTGCCGCAGATAGCTCTCGAGAGCCCAAAGGACTTCTATGTTCCATTTGTACTGAGCTTCGGGCGGGTAACCATTCGTTCGTTCGATGATCTGCAGCGCCTCTTCGAGGTTGCGCCACTGTTTCTTCTCGATATTTGGCTGGAGGTCGGTATAGCCGATGTCGTTATGGGAATATGAGAGAAGATAGATATCGCGCCGCGCGACCGGCTTCACCAATACAGGCACGATGTTCAACATCTTCCCGTCAACCGAGTAGGATATCGGGACAGTCTGCTGCCTGATAGCCGGATCGATCGGCACGTGCACAATGTTCGCGCCCACACTCAGAGTCTTGCTGATACGCTCCCGGTTCGGCACGTCGATCTCCAATGTGCGGTCGCTCCTCAGGTTGTCGAGGCTCAGTCGCAGCACCTGTGCACCCAAAGGACCTTCCCGGAGCAGAACAGGCTCGAGACGCAGGCGCGGAATGAAATCGAAGCTGTACTGGAAGACCATGAACCAGTCTGAGCTCCCCGCGTCGTCACCGATAACCTGAAGGGTCAGCGGTCTCCCCGGCTTCACGCTTGTTTTCGAAAGCCTCATTCTCATGTATCCAAAGAGATCGCCCACCCGATCCACCATCGTCGCCTCGAACGACAGCTCTGCTCCATCTCGGCCCTTGACCGTCCAGCTCTTCGCGGTCGTGTCTTTTCTGTTCTGAAAGCTGAACCATGGTTCCCCATTGACCAGCAACTCGAACGTGTGAACCTCGTCGAGGTTCTTGAACCCCTCCCGTTCCAGCCCGACCAACCAGAGGAAATGATACTGCTCTCCGGGTAACGCTTCCGGGATCGTGTCCGTCTCCCACACGATTGACCGCACTTCCTTTCGAGCTCGCACGAGAAGGGCCGTCTCTGCGTCAGGATGCGGGGAGCGGTAGGCAATGGTCTGGCCGCTGAGTGACCTCCGATACCCATTGATGTATGCGGGAACCTGTTGCTCTTTCGAGCCCACCTGCTCCTTGACGTTGATGAGGATTGGTTTCCCTTCCTGCTGCGGAAACAAGAACGACGGATCGCAGAGAAGACAGCATAGAAATACGGGAATGCGCATGCTCAGCACGGATGTACCTCCAGACTTGTGAATGAGGCGTGGATTTCCTGTTTCAGTTTGTGTACGCCCTCCCGAGTCCACCGACGAAATAGAGTATCATACCCGCTACAGCGATGAACGACGCTTCCGCAGCACCCTCACTGCCGAGGAAAACGCCAACAAGGAATACGAGCAATCCGAATACGAGAATTGACAGGCTCACTCTGCCCGGCGCGGTGCGAGGAAGGATGTGGTAGACGTTGTTTGTGCGCAGTTCCTCTTCGCTGGTACGCCTTGCACTCCAGATAGGATGTACCTTTTCCGGGTCAGGGACTGAAGTCAACAGGCTGATAACCGGCGTGAAGACGAGAGCGAAGCCCGCGCTGATGAATGTCGTCGTATTGAAATCGAGCTCATACCAGAACGTTCCGATGATCCCTGCCACGGCACCGGCAGCATAGCCACCGATCGCCCCCTGCCAGTTGGCTCGTTTCCATAACAAGCCGTACAGGATGGCGACAACGAAGAGCGGCATATCCATGATGGCGATGATGGTGAGATAGGCATTTACTGCGCCGCCGAGCTTCGGCACGAGATAGGCGAAGACAATCATCGCGATACCGGTGATCGCCGTGACGATCCGTGCAATGCGCAGCACATCGCGATCCGTCGCTTTGCGGTTGAGAACACGCTCATAGATGTCGCTCGCGAAAATCGTTGCCACGCCGTTCAGGTTGCCCGAAATTGTCGAGAGATGAGAAGAAATGAGCCCACACACGACGAATCCCAGGACCACGTTGGGCAGGAGGTTCGCCAGCAACGTCGGAACGGCCATATCCGCATTCTCGAGCCCCGGATAAAGGACCCGCGAGGCCAAACCCGGGATGTTCCAGAGAAGGGCAAAAGGGGTCGTGATGATCCCGGCGAGCACGAGGCCGCGCGCAACGGTCTTTGTGTTCTCGGCACCGAACGCTCGCTGCAACAATCCTTGATCGACACACGCCCACTCGATACCGAGAAGGAAGATGGCAAGAATGAATTTCCAGTTATAGGTGCCTGCCTGGGTGACAAGGGTCAGCGATTCGGCCGGGAGCTGCGCCACCAGCTGTGGCCACCAGCCCACCTGGGACATCGCCAGCGGTAAGACAACCAGCGCTCCGGCCATCATGAAGACAAACTGCATGACATCTGTGAAAGCAACAGACCACATTCCGCCAAGTGTTGTGTAGATGATTGCAATGACGGAAAAGATCAAGATCCAGGCCGTGAACGAGTGCAGCCCGGTGATCGGCTGAGCTGCAATGGCGGCCGTGTAGGAGATAACACCGAGCCAGAACGCAAGACGAAACACCCACAGGACCGCGACAAACGTTCTTACGCCCTTGCTGTAGCGCATCTCTAGGAACTCCGGAATCGTCTTGATCCGAAGACGCCTCAGAATAGGGAGAACAAAGAGCCCGGAGAAGACTAGAGCCATGTTCCCCGTCCACGTCTGCCACAGAATGGAAATGCCGTGCTTGTACGCGATGCCGGCCTGGCCGACGAAGCTATACAGGTTCACATTCGTTGCCGTGAGCACCGCCGCGAGGATGAAGGGCGTAAGCTTCCGGCCCGCGACATAGAAATCATCCGTGCTGCCGATCCACCTGTAGAAGAACGAACCGACGTAGAACGTCAATGCCAGGAAACCGAAAACGATGATGTAGTCCAGATGATTCACGTGATCTCCGGATTGATGAGCTCAGGCTGACGGTGTCTGTTCCTCAGCGTGCGGCTTTCGGTGTTGGGCGACAAGCTTCTTGAATTCCTTCAGCGGGACGACGATCCAGACAATCAGAATCACAAGCCCGATCAGCCAGATGCTCCACGTGATCCAGTCAAAATACATACTGCAGCCTCCAGAGGAGAGTTTGTGATTTCGATGAGGCAAAGGTAAGGCAGGATGAACTGAGAGGCAAGACATCATCGTGTTGAGGGCGATGCCCCAAAGAGAGTTGCCGCGTGGAAGGGGGCGATTCAAGTCCGGAGGATTTTTTGAAGGGAGGAGCAACGGAGAACGGATCGATTCGTTCTCTGACCCACTCTACGGATTCAGAGTCTGTTACACCCCTGCGGAAAGAGCTGTATTCCAGGGATCCTTCACGTCAACCTCGATAGGCTACCCGTCGGATTTCTTCAATCGTGGTGATCCCCGCCAAGGCCTTCTGCATTCCATCAAAATACATGTCACGGAACTTGTTTGCCAAGGCAAGCGCCCGAAGCTTGGTGGTGGTGACTTCCCCGTAGATGATATCTCTCATCTCCTCCGTCACGATCAGTACTTCGTGAATAGCGATTCTCCCCTTGTACCCGACGCCGTTGCAGAAGTTGCAGCCCTTTCCTTTGAAGAACGTTGTGCCTTTGGGCAGGTTGGCAAGTCCTGAGCTGATCAACGTCTGCAAATCGGGCTCGTATTGTTCCTTGCACCGCTCGCAGATTCTTCGTACCAGCCGCTGCGCCAGGACACCGATCACGGACGAACTCACCCAGAATGACTCGATCCCGAGATTGACCAGTCGCGGAATCGCCCCTATTGCATCATTGGTGTGCAGAGTGCTCAGCACCAAATGACCCGTCAGAGCTGCTTCCGTCGCAATGATTCCTGTTTCAGCATCACGAATCTCGCCCACAAGAATAACGTTCGGGTCTTGACGAAGAAGTGCACGCAGCGTCGCAGCAAATGTGAGGCCCCGCTCCGGAACAACCTGTACCTGGTTTATCAGCGGCAACTTGTACTCGACCGGATTCTCAACGGTCGTAATGTTTCGGCCGATGCTCTTAATCTCGTTGAGGCCTGCATACAGCGTCGTGGACTTGCCACTGCCGGTGGGCCCTGTCACCAAAACTATGCCGTTCGGGAGAGACAGGAGTGAGCGGAACTTCTTCAGGTTCCCCTCGGAAAAGCCGAGGTTGTCAAGCCCCATGATCATCGCGGTCTTGCTGAGGAGACGCAAGACCATCTTCTCACCATATAGAAGAGGGAGAGTGCTAATACGTACGTCAAAAACTCGATCTGCGAAGGTGAGCGTGATTCTACCATCCAGCGGAACGGTTCGCTCAAACATGTCCATTCCGGCCCGTGCTTTGATGACAGCGATGATGCCGGTATGAGATGACAGCGGCAAGGAGACGATGCGCTGCAAGACGCCGTCGATGCGAAACCGTATCATGAGCTCATCCTCCCCCGGCTCGATATGGATATCGCTCGCTGCCGATTTTGCGGCCCGCAGCAGCAGCTCATCCACGAGCTTCGTCATCGTTGCTTCTGACTCAATTCCTGCAACGACGGGCTCTCCTTTCGCCCCTCGGGCCCGTATGTCAAGTTTTGCCAGGTCAACCGTAGATTGCAGCCGCTGGAGTTTGTCCAGCGCACCACCATACTTCCGTACCGCGGCCTCAAAGTCGGAAATAGTCGTGACAACCGGGATAACCCTGCAACCGCTCAGTTTCTGAAGGTGTAATCGAAGCGATCGGGAAGGAGGGTCTACGAAAGCGACGGTAAGCTCAAGTCCGACTTGAAAGACGGGGAGGGCTCGGAACTCAAGGATTTCTTGTTCGGTCAGAACGCTTCTCGGTGCGGTCTCAATCTCAGCCGCGATCTTCATGGGAGCTACACCGAAACACCGTGCGATTGCACCGGCGATCACGTCCTCAGAAAGTCCAAAAACTTCGATCAAGCCTCGCGCAATCCCTTTCTGCCGCGCGATGTCTTCAAGACTGGACTGCTTCACCCGAACTTGTTGGCCTTCAACGCTTCCGTCCGCAATGAGGGTTTCAACGAGTTGCTGCAGTTCGGGTGTCATCTTGCCAACTACTCGAAGAGTTTGTCGATGTCGGACTGACTGAGGCCTTTTGATGAGGGCTCTTCCAGCTTCATGGTCCTCCGGAGAGACAGAAGCTCTTCAATCTCCTCCGGCGTGTACTGCCGCATGCTGCCCGGATCGATGACCTCCGTTTTAAGGCGGGCTGATGGCGCGGACTCGACGCTTAACGACGCGACAAGAGCTAGGCCACAGGAAGCACAGAAGCGGTCTTCGGGGAGATTCGCCGACCCGCAACGGTCGCAAATCGCGCCGAGAGGCGCTCCGCAGGACGTGCAGAATTTTGCCCCGCCCTCGACTTCTGCATTGCACTGTTTGCAGACCATCAGGCTTTCCCCTGACGTTGTTCAATGACACCAACAGCTCTCTGTGCCACCTCGGAGAATTTTGCCTGATCGAATGGCTTCAAGAGATACAAGTCGGCTCCACTCTCTTTGAATTGCGCCACCTTGTCCCGTTCAGAGAGGGAGGAGGTGATCACAACGATTGATTCCGAATTCTGCCGTTTCATCTCACGAAGCGCCGTCAGTCCATCCATTTCAGGCATAATGCCGTCGAGGAAGACGATGTGAGGCTGAAATGAGACAAACTTCTCTACGCCGACTCTGCCATTCTCTGCTGATTCCACTTCCTCAAATCCGAGGAGTTTTAGGCACTTCACAAGCAGAATACGCATGTGGGCCGAATCGTCGACAACGAGTACTCGATATGACAGTGACATAGCGAAGTCTACCTACTGAATTTGTTCAAATGATAAGGAAATTCACTTTAGAAATCCAATCAAATCGTAATCGTCCCAACCTCGTGTTTGACACTCACAACACGCAGAGTCCGCTTCAATTCCGGATTTCTTCGACACCATCGTATCCCTTTGAGACAGAGAGTGACGTGCGAACTCATGGCAACCGAGACAAGCGGCGAAAGTATGCTCATGCTTGATTGGCATCACACACGCGTAGGCAGCTCGTTTGTACATGAGGTTAGACTCGTCGTGCTGCGGTTTCTCATCCAGGCAAGAATCCCTCCGACGCTGAAGCACAATACCGCACGAGTCGCGACACTCTCAGTCTCATGCCAGTTAATCGGAACACGAATACTGTATGTTGTCATTACAGCCATCAGAAAATTCGTCTCGACCGACACGTGCGACGCGTGATGAGATTCTACGCCTGGCGCAACACCTTCCCAACGTCCAGCTCCTCGACAATTTCA
This sequence comes from Ignavibacteria bacterium, assembly GCA_016873755.1. Lineage (GTDB taxonomy): Bacteria > Bacteroidota > Ignavibacteria > UBA10030 > UBA10030 > VGWB01. Next base: position 8,448 of record VGWB01000044.1, read on the forward strand.
TTTCCTCTCTTTTCGACATCGTCTTCGTACTGAACAGGCAACACCAGATCCTCCTCGCAAATCAGAACCTCGCGAAGTCCCTGGGCTTGAACAACCCGACTCAGCTCCTTGGCTTCACGCCAGGGGAGGTCCTGCAGTGCGTTCACGCCCCGGCTTTCGGCGGATGTTGCGGCGTATCAGAATTCTGCAGAGCTTGCGGCGCACTGAAAGCGATCCTTGCGAGCGAAAGAGGATCCGTCTCTAGCGAAGAGTGCCGGATCACGAGAGAAAACCAACTTGAACCTCTCGACCTCAGGATCTACGCCACGCCGCTTCAACTCAACGGAGATCGGTTCACCGTTTTCGCCGTCAGTGACATCAGCCACGAGAAACTCCGACGAGCACTGGAGCGAATGTTCTTTCACGATATTCTGAATACTGTCGGCGGATTGTACGGATTTGTTGAACTCCTCCAGCAGTCTGACGCCAGCACGTTGCATGAATTCAAGAGTCCGCTGCTTCAGCTTTCCCGCGATCTGCTCGAGGAGATCAAGTCCCAGCGTGACCTGCTGGCCGCTGAAAACAACGAGCTCTCTGTCGAAGTAGCGACACTGAACCCCCGTTCGGTCCTGCGCGACATCGTCGATCTGTACAAGAACCACGAGGTCGCTCAGTTGCGCTCTCTGAAAATTAATGAAAATGCGGTCGATTGTGGAGTCCAGACAGACTGTGCCCTCCTGCGCAGGGTCATTGGCAATATGGCGAAGAACGCTCTTGAGGCCTCAGGCGAGAGTGAAACCGTAACCCTTGGTTGCGATCTGAAGAAGGACGGAGTTGAATTCTGGGTCCACAATCCGCGATTCATACCGAGGGAGATTCAGACGCAGATCTTCCAGAGATCATTCTCGACAAAGGGGTCAGATCGTGGCGTTGGAACCTACAGCATGAAGCTGATCGGCGAGCGATACCTGGGTGGGAAAGTCTTTTTCAAGTCATCCCCAGACGATGGTACGACCTTCCGTTTTTGGCTCCCACTCTCACCCGGCGAGAGTCCAGCATCATCAGACAAGCCGCAACCAGAAGAACGCTTTCAACCGAAGAATAGCTGACGCCCGACGAGGTTCGTTCGTCGCATCCCCTTACCTCCAGTCTACCATCCCATCAGTACACTCCTGATCAGAACGATGCCCATCGGTGACGGCTACCGGCCTTGGGTCTCGAGCTTTGTGTCCTGATCGAGGAATCTCTGCAAGCGGGAGTCGTGAAAGCGACTGAGCAGAAGAACCGCTGAGCTTGCCCCACAAAACGCCAGGAACATATCCCACTGCGTGTCCCACACATCCCCTTGCGTCCCAAGGAACGCGTCCGCGGCGGAGCCGGTCGCGACCGCAACCCACCACTCGACAAACTCATAGAAAGCACTGATGGCGAGACAGATGCAGATGATGATAAACGAAAGCATTTTCCCTTTCTTCAGGGGTGTCACCCGTAATAAGACTTCCCTCGCAATGATGGCCGGAACAAAGCCCTGGGCAAAATGCCCCACACGATCATAGTAGTTGCGGTCGAGATGGAATGTGTCCCTCAGCCAGTTAAACAGGGGCATTTCGGCATAGGTGTAATGTCCGCCAACGATCAGAACAATGGCATGTAACCAGACGAGTGAGTACACAAGTGTCGTCATTCTAAACCTGTTGTAGGTCGCGACGATCACGATCACCCCGACGATGGCAGGCAGGACTTCCAGGAACCAAGTGAATAGATCCCGAGGATTGATGATCGACCATACAAGAATAGCAGCGAAACTGAGGAGCAGGCCGATGTGAAGACGTTGGGTGCGGCGTGGGCGCTGCATAACGTGTGAACGCTCCTTGGATTGGTGTTATGAGGACTGGATGGAAGAGTTCCCGATCCACGTTGATGAGACAGCGGGCGGCGATACTTCATTAAGGATTCACGCAGACCAGACTCCCGGGATGAGCTCCTGGCAAAACTTGCATCTGCCGTCGGCGAGGTGGTTGGTCAGGATTTGGTATCCTCTCCGTTCGATGATCATTTTCCCGCACTGATGGCAGAACGTGTGCTCCGCCCAATGTCCCGGAACATTGCCGAGGTATGGGTAGCGCATCCCGGCTTTGAGGGCGACCTCTCTTGCCTTCTCCAACGTCGCGACGGGGGTCAGCGGCAGGTGGGTGAGTTTGTACTGAGGAACGAACCGGGTGAAGTGGATGGGATAATCGCGCAACCCCTTGCTCACCAGCCATTCGCACATCTTTCTGATCACCTCAAGGTTGTCCGTCCAGCTTGGAACAACCAGGTTGGTCACCTCGAGCCATACGTGCTCCTCGTGCAGCACTTCGAGAGTTCTCAGGATGGGCGCTAGCCTCCCCCCCGCCAGGCGAATGTAGGCGTCATCATCGAAGCTCTTCAGGTCGATGTTTGCGGCGTCCAGGACCTTGCACAGCATCCGGAGCGGCTCTTCATTGATGAAGCCGTTCGATTTCAAAACGCTCCGAATGTTCCTCGTCCTCGCAAGCTTGGCAGTGTCGTACGTATATTCGAAGAACGTGGTCGGCTCGGAGTACGTGTAGGCAATAGATTCACACCCTCGTTGAGCGCATTCTTCGACGACCCGAGCAGGCATCAAGTCGTAGTTCTCTGTTTCCCTGGGACTCATCTGTGAGATATCCCAGTTCTGGCAGTTGAGGCACGCGAGGTTGCATCCAGCCGTGGCAATGGAGAACGCCCTTGTTGTCGGCAAGAAATGGAAGAACGGCTTCTTTTCAATCGGATCAATATGGACGGCGCATGGATTGCCGTACGCGATGGAATACATCTTCCCCTTGTAGTTTACCCTGTTGCGACACTGCCCGGTTTGCCCCTCCTCAAGCACGCAGGTGTTGGGACACTTGAGGCACTTCAATCCGCGGGGCGTCTTGACGTAAAAAAGGGCCTCTTTGCTCCACCTCCAAAGGTCCTCCGGTGAAACCCCGGCCGCACCCTTGTCCCCCAGGAGCCGGATCATTTCATCAAAACCATTCGACCCCACGATAAGGCCGCAGGCACCAAAAAGACTGCACCTCAGGAATTCACGCTTACTCAACACTCTCTGCTCCATTCTACTTTGCCTCCGCACCGGATGGTACGAAATTCTTGCGTCTCATGTAAAGCAGCGTCCCGCTGAACACGCTCAGGGCCCCAACCAGCAGACTGACGTTGAAGATTCCAAACACCGGAATGAAGTACGCGCTCACAAGCAGCGCCCCGATAGCAGAGCCCATCAGGTCGATACTGTACAGCTCTGACGCGACAGCGGCAATCCAACCACCCCGCAATCGAGCTGCAAGGGAAAACTCGATTCCGATCACCCCCGCAATAGCCACCGTGAGAAGGAAGAACACACCCTGCACGACGACCGGGTGAGGCAAAGCCTCCCTCAGCAGCAAGAACCACAGTGGCAAGAGTGCACAGCACACCCCTATGACAATCTGGATAACGATATAGTGCCGTATTTGAGGCAGCGGAATCAGCCTGCGGCTCCAGAGCGCGCCCAAAGCGAGGCCAGCCATGAAAAGCGTCACGATGATGCCAACGATTTGATACACATATCCATAGATGATCTGGAATGCGATCAATAAAAGAATTTCCACGGATGAAGCCGCGAAGCCGCCCGTGAACATGCCCACGCTGATGAGATTGACATTGAGAGCGGCGACCAGGAGAGCAATGAGACAGACGATCATAAGGACCCAGTAATCCGATCTGAAGAGGCTGAGCCAGTACGTCAAATACTGGTGATATGAAGCTGGTGCAAAATCGGTATTGACGCCTGCTTCTTCGTCAATCGTTTCTTCCATAAGCTGAGCCCGCTGGTCCAGGATCCGGTCATCAATATAGTACGGGTTGACGTAGGTGTTCTGAAGCCCCCGTCCTTCGATCATCCGGGCGATGGCAAGACTCAACGTGCTGTCCGATGCGAGGTAATACGTCTTCAGTCCCGGGACAATGAGAACATTTTGAAATATTGACTGGAGGGTGTTGAATGTTACAGAGTTCACTCGCCGCGCCGCCTCACCTTGATAATCGGTAGCGGGCAACAGACCAAGGGACACAACTGCACCCGGATTGAGCTTGCTTCGAAGCTCGTTGAAGAACTCCACCGTGTAGTATCGATTCAACTGCGCTGTGCTCGGTTCCGAGACGTTCACCAGCGCCACATCGTAGTGCTGGGACGACTGGCGCACGAAGAGCCGTGCGTCCTGCGCCGCAATGTGAACACGGTCATCCGAGAGGACCGAGATGTACTTCCTGGCAAGCTCAATGAGCCAGGGGTTGAACTCCACATAGTCGATCCTGTCCACATCGTACTTGAGGATCTCCTGCACCGAACCAGATATCGCGCCCGAAATCAGCAGGACGCTCCTCGGATTAGGGTGTTGAATCATCGCATAGTGAACAGCTTCCTCGCTCGTCGTCACGTCGTTCGTCGAACAAAGCAGCGTGCTGTTCTCATAAAAATTGAGCTGATCCGCCTGTGTCGTCACGACCAGACTGCCATACGGAGTGTCTTTATCATACACGATTTCCTGATCGATGAACAGAGACTGCCGGGAGGATCGATCCAGATCGACCAACAGAGAAAGCACAAGGATACAGAGGAAGACAAAGGCTACGGCGAATCGAGCACCGCCGCGACCGTGCGAAATCGTGAACACAGCGGCGACTACGAGATCGAATAATGCAAGCAGGAGAAGGGCCTCGAACGTTGTGAGGAAGTATACTGCTGCGAAGCTGAACGACAGACCGCCGATCACACTTCCGATCGCTTCCCAGGCATAAACGCTGGTGATCATGTTCTCACCACGTTTCTCCGACACCACATCGGCCAGCAGAGTGAACGCACCACCGGACACGAGGCAGTAGGGGATCAACAAGAGGAATGAGCCGTAGAGAATTTCGACGATGCCGATCATACTTCCTACGGGAAATGCGACGTTCTTCATGACGCGCAGAAGAAGGGCCGTGAGGATTGGCAGGATGGCAAGGAGAAGCAGACCTGCGACCACCAGGTCTGTTCGCACGCGAAGTCTCTGTGTAAATCTTCCGACATACGCGCCGATACCCGTCAGAATCATCCAGTTGCCGAGAATGATGCCGATGACGAGCTCATTTCCGTAAAAGACCGCCAACGACTCCCGCAGGATGATGATCTGCGTGATGATGCAGGTTACACCAAGAGCAACGACCGCGAGCAGGAATTTCCAGTGCGGAACATCCAATGCAAGCATTGTGGTACTACTTGGAGAGTTGTCCTTCATGAGGCGTGCCGTTTCTGAGCGGGAGACTGAGACCGCTATTGCCTCAACTCTCGCTCGCTGAACACCCTGGCTTCGTAGACATAGACCTCAGCGTCTTTCCAACCATCCCAGCCGAGTCCTGCCTTATCCTGAGCGCAGTGTCCGAGAAACTCTTCTTTTGACCAGCCGGTTTCGATAGCAACTTGAGGAAGGAACGTTCCGGTACGATCGCCTTTCCTGATGTAGATGCCGTGCTTGCCGAGCTCGATTTCGGCGATGGAGGTTATTCGCCTCATCGGCGTCAGGACGGAAATCTCGATTTCCAGTTGACTGACTTCTCCGGGGCCCACGGGTGGAAACCGGTAGTCTTGGGTTGCCGCGGCGATCGACATTTGCTGAACGACCTTGTAGAGAGGCTCGCTCGCGTCGAAACGACCGATGCACCCTCGGAGTTCTCCATGCTTGCGGAGTGTGACAAACGCCCCGCAGCAGGTTTGCAACTCCTTGGAGAATTTCGCGACGTTGAGGGCATCCACCGTTCGGCTCCTGACATAGTCGTCGATGGTGTGGCGGGCAAGCTGCAGGAGTTCCCGTTTGTCGCGGTCGCGAAGGTTGAATCCCTCAGTTTTCTCCTTCCCCTTGGCATCCTTCACCGAGACAGCAATCGCGTGATAACCGACGACTCCTTGTTTCTGTCCATAGGGGAAGTCGCCGGAATTCCTGTATTGAATAGGCGTGATATCGGCCTGAGGCATGTCTTGAACAAGATACATCAGGGTGAGAACGCAGGGCCAGCCACAGAGGCTCGTCGCAAGATTGGCGATCCGCCGTCGTTCATTGGCAGCCATGACCTTCAGAAGGTTGTCGGGCGACCTTGACATGATCGCTTCTGCCGTAGCCTGATCGACCTTGAGAGCATCATCGTAGGCCGGGTAGTGAGAGAAGTCGGTGCTGATGACGAAGAGATTGGTCGGAGTGAAATAGGGGCGAAGCGCCTCCGCGAGATCCCGGCATGTCCGCTCCGAGTTTGCACTCACAACGATCGGCACAATGGTAATGTCCTCTCCGAACCGATACTGAAGGAACGGAATCTGCACTTCGACACTGTGCTCGTTCTGGTGGGCATCCCTTCGAGAACTGAAGAACTTGTGTTTCTGAATGAGTGCTTCGGCGAGCTTCCTGTTTACTTTCACTGTCCCTAGCGGTGTAATGAAATCGCCCAAGGAGTAGATCGAAGCCCCTTCGAAGCCGACGCGGTGACTTGGCCCCAGAATGAAGATGTTGTCGTACCGATCTGAAGGGTCGATTTGATTGAAGGCGGACGCGGCAACCCCGCCTGAAAACACGTAGCCCGCGTGGGGTGAGATGAGGGCAACCACGTTGGAGAGATTCTTTGAGGGAGCCGCCTGTGCGAAGAGTTCCTTCAACATCGACCGCAGCTCCGTCGCTCCACCAGGATAAAACTGCCCCGCGACAGCAGGCTGACGGTCTTGGGAAAACGACTCAGCCAGAGCAAGCAGCAAGAGGAGAAGGACAGAAGAACCGATGCAGAGGCGTTGAGCATGTAAGCGGGTTCGTGGGGGCATGTCGTCAAATCCTCCGATTGAATAACCACAGGAAGCAGATCAATGAACGAAAACGCCGAGGGATCACCGAAGACCATACGAAAGAAGACGACGGATCACATGTCGAAGGTACCTGACTTTACGCTGAAAGGCAACGCGGGCTAGCGTCAATAGCGTGGCGTGCTCAGCGGTACGAAGTGCGGCGAAGCCAATGCTATTCTTAAAGCTGATAGCGGAGTCTGCTAGACATGCGAAGATGAAACCAGAAGGCATCTCATTCAGGCAACCATTTCGCAACCGCCACAGTTATGTCATCGTCCAGATCTCTACCCTGACCGAAGGCAATTACCTCCTCAAGCAGCCGGTGCGCAAAGGGCTCTGTATCAAGATCAACGTGCGACTCGACGAACGCTTTCAGCCGCTCCTCACCATACTCCTCTCCTTCTTGATTTCTCCGCTCGGAGATTCCATCAGTGGAGCAAACTAGCATCGCCCCAGGCGGGAAAGGCTGCGACCGCAGGATGAGTTGAGGGACATGAGCGGTAACTCCCAATGGTATCGTTCCCCTCGTCAACGAAGAGAGGCGATGATCACGATACAGCAGCGGCCGTGGATGGCCAGCATTCAGGTATCGCAAGGTCCGAGCAGACATATCGATCTCACCGACGAAGAGAGTGACAAATGTTTTCCGATCTGTGCTCTTCAGAAGAAGTGCGTTCAACCGTTTGACGAACTCCACAAGGCCCAATCCCAATGACGCAAGAACATGAGTGGACGCGCGCACCTCAGACATAATGAGGGCAGCCGGAACGCCCTTACCAGAGACATCAGCAACCACAACAAGCACACGGTGGTCCGATAGCTTCAGAAAATCGCAGTAATCGCCTCCTACGAAGCGACCCTGTTCCACCTTCCCGAAAAGGTGAAGTGCGCCGAGATCGGGAAACGCGCGGGGCAATAACTGGCTTTGAACATGCCCGGCGATCTCCAATTCGCGAACGATCAGATCCTTCTGGATCTGTACATGGACTTCCTGACTCACGAGTCGCTCGAAAAGACGTCTCGAACGAGCCGCCAAATACGCAATGAGAGCGACATACGCGACAAGGATGAGGACTTTCGTCACCTGACCGAGCACAGTGACTTCCGCTGTAAACAGCTCACGGTGGTAACCACCGCTTGTGAGAGTCACTGCACCCGTAAACGTTAGGTAGAAGATCAGAGCGAGATACAAGACAGCGGCGGTGCTGCCAGTAACCAAAGCAAGCCGGACATCATAACGGAACGCCGTCAATCCGATAAGGGGAAAGATGATGAGGAAAACGTAGTGTTTCAGCGCCACCGATGCAATTTCGATGTGCGAATAGAGAAACAAGACAAGAATGACGAGCGAGACATCGAGGCAGGAGGTAAGATATTTCATAACAGGTCGGTACTTTCTCCGCCGTATCCGCACCAACACGGCAAGCCCGTAGCCATAACCGACCGCCAGTGCACCGAAGTTCATGATATTCGCAGCGACGGAGATCGTACCGGCATTCAGAATTGCTATCAGAGAGAGCATACCAAGGACGGTTAGGCGCGCGGTGCTGGCAATCCTCTCAGCCCGCTCTTCCTCTCGAGCAAGCGCCTCATTGATACGACTAGTGAGCTCTTCCATAGAAAAGGATGGGAGACTCCTCAGCGATTCGCACGTAATATCAGTAACCAGCCTTTGCCCGGTCCAACGGGGATCCCCTCATCACTCCGAAACTCCCGTTCTGTCTGGAAGTCCTTGACCTCGGGGGCGTACATCGTCGCCTTCGTCGGATCGAGCCCGAGTGATTGCCAATCAATCGTTACCTTGCACTCGACAGCTTGCGGCGCCCAACTCGCCAAAGATATCAATGCCTTGCCTTGTTTGACGTAGGCAGTGGCGAGAACATCACGATTGTCCGTTTTCACGGGACAGTTCGGTGACCAATACCCGAACATCTTGCTTCCCACCATTCCAAAGCTGTCCCAGAGCTTCCAAATCGCCGTGGGGTCACCGGCCCAGGGAAGTCGGGAGGTCATTCCGTAGATCATCCCGCGCCAGGGATTGCCTCCCTTTTCCAGCATCTCGCCCATAAGTCCGAAGGGGATCCCGGAGACTTCAATCAGCCAAAAGTCCGGCGAAGAATTGTAGTCGAAGTATTCCCCGAACCACAGGCGGTTGATATACGGGAAATGCTCGAGATAGAGATTGGCGCTGTTCACATAGCCATCACGGGGATTGTACTGATTGGCAGAGTGTAGATCGATCAGCGCGCCGGGCCGACCGCGATCGAGCACCTTCCTCACCCGCTTCATCGTTGTTCTGTCGAACGCCACGTCGTCGATGTACAATCCATCAATCCCCACATTTTTCACGAGCCAGTTCAGACCTTCGACGTAGTAGTTGTGCCAGCGCGACACACCACTATTGATCACGGCGGCGTCCTTGAGATCAGGCACGAACCACGCGGCGATGTAGTTAGAATCGAGATGCTCCTGAAGCCACGAGAAGCCGCCGCCAGGCCCATAGGACAGCACCTCGTCACCAAGGCTCCTCAGCGCGAACAGCTCCGGAGCTCGGTTTGCCAGCTCCCGCACTGTGTAGTAGATCTTTACCTTGAAGCCCTTCGCATGCGCCTCGTCGATGTACGCCTTCATCTCTGCGGGACGAAAGAAGGGGTAGTTGATGAACGGATTGATTTCTGTGGCGTGGTGGACGTTGATCGTGTTGGCCCCCGTCCTGGCAATCTCATCAAGAGGACGAAACCGGTGATAGTAGCGGGTTGTCCACTGGGCGTCTGCGTCGACAAGCTTGAACGGCGTGAGGAGCAACGCAAAGTAAAAGTGCAGCCGCTCTCCCGATTTGACCTGCCGAGGTCCGCTGAACGCCCTGAGCACGATCGACTGTGGCTCGCTGCTGTCGAACCGAAACCCTCCCTTCCCCTCGTTGTACCATGATGGCGGCATATTGAGGGGCTTGAGTTGATAGAAGTTCGTGTTCAGCGGTCGCGAATAATTCTCATCCCGGAAACTCACTTGCAGGCCTGCGTTCACATCACCGATCCAGAAGGCGTCATGATTGAATTGCTTGTCCCATTTCCAGTCAAATCTCTCCGGGCGATACCCCCCTTTGAGCCCTAAGCCCATCGAGTATTTCGCCACATCCTTTGAGATGGAGATTTCGAGCCGGATGTCGTTTACACTGGTCTCCCGCTGTGCAGTCAGAGTGACCTGAACATCGACAAAGCCGTCGAACTCCGCCTGCGCATTCAGGGTCACATCGAAATTACCCACTTTGCTGTCCGACCTCCAGCCGATTGCACCGGGTTTGTTCTTGGTGACGACAAACCTGTTGCTCTTCCATGGGATTTTTCCACCACGTTCAGTCTCAATAACCAGTTGAATTGGGTTCGCGAGAAGTTCTCGGCCGCGGGCATCAAGTCGGGTCACTTCGGGAGAGAAGTAGCTCGTGATCTCTTCCGGGAAACCGGCGCGGTTCAGAGAGATATCACGTCCGAGGCAGCGCACAACGTTTCCCTCGACGCTCATCGGCGTGAATGGCGGAACGATGTCGTCGTCAACAGCTATCTGGGAGTTGAGCCAGCGGAGCCGTGTCAATCTTGAAGGTTCATTGTCACCTGCGTCGGCAGCGACGCTTTCCATCACGTTCACGATCAGATGGATCTTGCGAGCATTCATCCCGCGGGGAGCGACGGTGATGTCGCCTTCGTACGTTCCGGCCGGAACATCCACCGGAACCATCACTCCCATCCACAACGGGCCTACCTTTCCTTTCTCAACAGCACCAACCGGATCCAGCTTGTTTCCCTTCCAGTCGATCCCTTCCGTATTGAAGCAGGTAAACGCCGAGGCCGGAATGTGGACGCCACTCCGGCTCCTGAGATTGCTCATGCGAACATCGATATCCGCGATCCCGGACCTGATGGCATAGACCCCGATCTGCAGCGAATAGAATTCTCCCTTCTCCGCATTTCCTTCAAACGTCGTCTTTGGCCCGCTCTGGATCCAACGGGACGGCAGGTCTGCCGTCATCTTGATCGGGTGCTCGCGGTCCTCAGGGAAGAGTAGATACTCCGAATCAGGATAAGCCTTGAGGAGCGAGACTACTTCCCTCGACGTTGCGATCACCTCCATCGGGTAAAAGCTGTTGAATTCATCAATCGACTGGAATTGAATCAGCTCCGCCCGGGGAAGCCGGTTGATTCTGCCCGTCGAGATCGGTTGACGATCCAGTCCGAGCCTCTCGAGCCACAAGTTGTCGGCAGTCGGTTCCATGCGCTGATAGTATCCCTTCGGATAATTGCGCGACCCTCGTGAGCGGTAGATGAGATAGTACACGTAGTACTCACCCGGAACCGTTAGAGGCTCAAAGACCACATCTCCGACTTCACGGCTGAGTTCCAGCCAATGAACATTGGTAATTCTCTTTTCGGTCGTGGCGTCGATAATGATAACGTTCTTCTCCTCCGGCCGGCGATCCCGTCTACGCCAAGGAATGCGTGCCCGCACGGCCTCGCCGTTCGTCGTCACCCGGATCACAACTCTGTGATTGCCGAGCGAATCCGCGATCCACGAACCAATGCCATAGTATTGAGAAGCAGGAACAAACTCGTCGGTTGCCCGTTGGGCACTGACCGGCAATTGCCACAGGACGGCCAGAACAATGACAAGGGCTACTCTTCGAGTGAGGAAAAGGAACTTCATAATGATCGCTCTTGAAGGATGTTTGATGATCTCTCGGGTTGAATCAGAACCTCTGAATACCGTTCAGCTCCAGGAGAAGTGCGAAGTTACCATCAACGGACGCCTTGGCGAGAATGCTGCCGCGGAATCCTTTCCTCAACTGAGCTTCGATCCTCCGCGCGTTGTCGTAGTCCTTCGCAAAGACCGCGCTGCACCATTGCGCGATCGAGCTCTTTGGATCGCGTTTCGTCCAGTCAATGATGAGACTCCTCGCCTCGGCATTCCTGCCCAATACACGCAGTGCGAGGGCCCCAATGAAGCGGTTTGAGCCCCAGTCACCTTCATGATCCTGAGTGTAGCGAACAACCTGTCCAAGCAGTGCGTTCGACTGTGTGCGATTTCCGAGCTCGAGGTTGCAGAGCGCTTCCAGGTAGTCCTCCAGCCGGTTATCCACCTCATAGGGCTTCCCGACGCCAAGCCTCTCCGGCCACTGACGTGCCTTGCTGATCAGCTCGAGCGCGTTCTCGTACTCCCCCTTCTTCACCGCATCAGCGGCCGAGAGCAAACAGACTTGCCTGTAGATCTCGCGGCCGTACTGAGCACCTTCGAATGGCAGGATTGTTATGGTGTCGAGAATTGAGAGGCTCGATCCGAACCGTCGATTAAACATCAGGGTTCTCGCGTAGCCGAGTTGCAGTACGCTTCTTTCTGGCATTCTGGAAACGGCAGCGCGAGCGATTTCGAGCGCCTGTGCATGCTCCCCTTGCTCGTTGTAGTGCTCGATGAGGGTACGAGAAGTTCTCCAGTCATCTTTCGCAAGATCGTACGCCCGACGATAATCGCCGAGCGCTGACGCCGGCTTTTCGCTCTTGATGATACGTCCACGTGAGAGATAGAACGGAGCGAAATCGGGGAGATCGCCGCACGCTGCAAAGTATTTCTGTGCGATATCCAACCGATCTCTGCTCCAGAATATGAGGCCGAGATAATACTTCGTTTTCCAGCTCGGCATTCTTGCCTCGGCCCATGAAAGGATTTCAGCCGTTTCCGCTCGGAACGGATAGACAAGGTGAGGCGAGTGTTGCGACGCTTTCGCAAGGTGCTCGCTGCTCTTTCCCTGATCCTTCACGCGATCGTAGAAAAAGGCAAGCCAATAGGAGACGATCGGATGTTCCGGTGCTTTCTCCAGCAAGCTGATCGCTTCCCGGTCAAGGCCGAGCGACAAGTAGTAACTTGCCAGTTCAAGGTACGTTTCGTGGGGAAACTCATTTCGAATCATCGACGTGAAACGATGGAGTCGTTCAGAGGATGGATCAAGGAGATAATGCTCGAAGTTCGCGAAATGGCTCAGAGGGTCGATCTGGAGCATTCTTTCCAGGACAATCTTCGCATCTTCAAGTCGGCCGAGCTTTCGGCAGGAGAGCGCCAGGATCCGGTGTGCCCGCACGTTGTATCGATCATAGTCGAGCGCCCGGCGAGCGTATTCGTCTGCTTCGGACAGCCTGCCCCGCACGAAGGCGATTTCAGCTAACTGAACGTTGGCAGCCGGCCGGTACTTCATCGAACGCGCGGCGACGCCGAAGCCGTCCTGCGCATCATAAAGCCGGCCCAGCTTCCGGCTGATTACGCCGTAGAGGAAATTCGCGTCCGGGTCATATGCGTCATTGGCAAGCGCTTTGCTGACGTAATGGAAGGCAGAATCGTACTGCATCCGCTTGTAGTAGATCTCAGACGCCCCGACCAGGCTCGGCGTGTAGACCGGATCTTTCGAAAGGCAGGCAAGGAATTTGACCAGGGCGCCCTTCGAATCGCGCTGGCGTGCCCGCTCCACACCATCCGTGTAAAGCCCTGCCACCGAACTCCAGTCGAATTCTTTGTTCGCGACGATAGGCCGGTGCAGGATCTTCGCCTCGTCATCTCCGCTCCTATATGAGATGTGATCGCCGACAGACACCTGGATCTCGCCATCAACTGGGGCCTCGACAGTTTCGACGACCGATTGAAGCGGCTTGAGATTGAGAGCTT
>VGWB01000045.1 GCA_016873755.1 Ignavibacteria bacterium
GGCGTCTTCGGCGAGGAACCGGTCTCCTGTCAACTTGAGGCAGAACGTGTAGATGGCGCGCTTGTACCGCTGGTACAGTGCGTCAAACGCCTCGGTGCGTCCGAGACGCAACTGGTTGACCAGCTCTTCGTCCGTCAAGCCGTTCAAGCGGTTCTTCTCCCTGGGATCCGGCCTGCAATTTGTCATAAGACCCGCAAAGAAGCAAAAAGTCGCGCGTTGCAGTGGAACCTTCCGAAGGTCGAGAGGCAAAGCGTGGGGACCCTTCGGAAGGTTTCTGGGGTAGAAACACAAAGGGGAAATGGGCATCGTTGGTCGATGCACCATTTCCCCAATTGCCAGAAATCTGAGATCAATCCTGTCTATTTCTGGCTCGGAGGCAAGTTGAAGCCGACGGGTACGCGGATAACGGACTTTGCTGGCTGTCCTGCTGTTTGAGCCGGGATGAATGTCCAGGTTCTCGCAAGGCGCACTGCCGCACTGTCGAGATCCTCTCTTACTTTATCAAACACGCTCACTTTTTCAACTCTTCCATTCTCGCCCACCGTAACGTCGAGAACCACCATCCCTTCGAACTTATCCTTGATCGCAGATTCAGGGTACACATCAGTGGTTGGGGAGGGAAACTGACCAATCAGATAGGGATGCTGGCGGATTACTCTAGGGACGGCCTGCGGTTTAACTCCGATAAGCATGAAAAATCCCGGTTTCGTGTAGTCAGCTATGTCGCTTTCTGTCCCTAGCTTGAACCGGAAGGGAATCGTTACCCACACAGCTATCGGCTTCCCATCCTTCTTGGCAGGCTTGAATTTCCATTGCATCGCCGCATCAATTGCCGGTTGATTGAGAATTTCAGCATCACTCTTCGTCACAGATGCCTTCGTTACCTTGCCTGACTCGTCGATCCAGACCTGGGTCCAGACAGTCCCTTCGATTCCTGCCTTGGTTGCCAAATCCGGATATTTTGGGTTTACCCGCTGCGTGGGCTCTGGGGCCTGATCGTAGGGTACTTTCTGGTCTTGTGCTACCACATCGGTTGCCGGCACCTTGGAATTCTGAGATGCCGCTGAGTTTTCAGACACGGACTGCGCTATTAGCAGAACCGGGCAAATCAACCACAACGGCGCAATTGCCACTGCTAAGATTCGTTTCATACACTCCTCCCTATTGAATTGTTGTTTCTGGTTGAGGATTTTGACCACGCACTTCCACTGCCGGAAGAACCGTGACGTAGACTGTTTGGGATTCAGAATCAGGTCCTGCACCGCCCAACCACGACGAGGAAATCAGGATACTGCACAGCATAAGCAGAACGACAACAACCGCTGCCACCGGTACGGGCAGGGAGATTCGTCGCTTCCAGAGAAAGCTGCGGACTGCTGACCGATCAGGCGCAAACCGCCGTCTGGTTGGCGCGGCACCAAGCACTTTTTCGTCCAGATCAGCAGGAGCCAATATCGGACTTTGCCCCTGCAATCCCGACCGCAACTTCAGCATCGCGTGCAGAAAACGCCTGCACTCCGCGCACGTGCCGAGGTGCCCAAAGAGTGTAGGTGATTCATGCTCTCCAAGCTCGTTGTCAATCAGCCTGCTCACCTGTTCTTGATAATTTTCGCACGCCATCGCTTGTTCCTCCATGTATCAGTCTACTCGTGGTCGCTCTTCCTGCTTCCAAGAATCGGCTCCAGTTTCTCCGCCAGAGCTTTCCTTGCTTTGAACAGCGCCGATTTCACCGCATTTTCTGTGATGCCGGTTATCTCTGCAATCTCTGCGTATGAGAGCTGCTCATACTCACGCAGCACCAGCAACTCTCGGTAATAGGGCTGGAGCAGTCCGAGATAGTGCTGGATAAATTCCGTCGTCTCCCGCTCGGCGAGTTGCTCCAGCGGGTCGTTATGATCCCAGACTGTTTCCGCTTCACCCTCCAAATCCTCGAGATGTCTCGTCCGCCGAAGATGTGTCAGTGCTTCGTTTCGTGCAACGGAGAAGATCCACGTTCGGAAATGCTGTGGCTGCTTCACACTCTGAATTCCGCGGTGAATCTTGAGAAACGTTTCTTGTACGACGTCTTCCGTGCTCTCTGCATTACCGACCATTCGATAACAGTAGGCGTACAGTTTGTGCTTGTATCGATGATACAGCTGCGTGAACGCGCCGCTGCTTCCACGCCGCAGTTGCTCGAACAGTTCTCCGTCTGTCAGACCTTGCACGGTGCTCGTCTCGATGACCAGGGGCATCTTTTGGCGCCTAAGTTACCACTCTTGTCGTCACAGTCAAGCTCGGCTGCACCACCCTCCTCATAGAGGGAGATGCAGAAAAGGGCAAAAAGTTGCCGTTGTCACACGTAGGAATTGCATTTCGTTGCGGTGTTGTCTAGATTCAAGGCAATTTCGTGCGGATGATCTGCAAGAGGGGAAGACACCGGGTTCTGGACTCCTGCTTACGCAGGAGTGACATTAAACCAGATGTCATTCCCACGAAAGTGGGAATCCAGAACACGTGTCAAACCCGCCAATCACGGAGACGATGCGAGATTCTGGACCCCTGCCCGCCCGCCTTCGGCGTTCGGGCGGGCTTCCGCAGGAGTGACATCGGATGCTGATGTCATTGATTACAGTTGTCCGATAGTTGCACTATCGGACACGATTCAAGCAGGACTTGGAGTCCTGCGGAGTAGAAGCGCCGGAGTGTAACTCCGGCGCGGCTCTTCTTCGACAGTGCAACTGTCGAAGAACGTTTGCAGAGCCCGCCTGAACTCATCGTCGTCTCGTTCCGACTCTTGAGTCTAAACGGACTTCCGCGGGACTGACAGGCGCAACTCGATCAGGGGATACTTACAGTTGTCCGATAGTTGCACTATCGGACACGATTCAAGCAGGACTTGGAGTCCTGCGGAGTAGAAGCGCCGGAGTGTAACTCCGGCGCGGCTCTTCTTCGACAGTGCAACTGTCGAAGAACGTTTGCAGAGCCCGCCTGAACTCATCGTCGTCTCGTTCCGACTCTTGAGTCTAAACGGACTTCCGCGGGACTGACAGGCGCAACTCGATCAGGGGATACTTACAGTTGTCCGATAGTTGCACTATCGGACACGATTCAAGCAGGACTTGGAGTCCTGCGGAGTAGAAGCGCCGGAGTGTAACTCCGGCGCGGCTCTTCTTCGACAGTGCAACTGTCGAAGAACGTTTGCAGAGCCCGCCTGAACTCATCGTCGTCTCGTTCCGACTCTTGAGTCTAAACGGACTTCCGCGGGAGTGACAGGTGCAACTCCACCAGGGGATACTATCACCAGGAGTCTTGAGCAATGAAAAGAGCCTTCATCGTCTTTCAGGTCATCATCCTTCTTCTTCTGGTCTACTTCTCCTGGTATCTAGCGACGGATTATCGAACGCCGCATGGGCGGCGCGACATGCCGTTTGTCATCTGGATCATCGACACGATCAATCTTTTCATTCACGAGGGTGGGCATGGAATCTTCGGCATCTTTGGAAGATTCATGCACTTTCTCGGCGGATCGCTCATTCAGGTCGTCATTCCGGTCGCGGCAATTGTCGTGTTCCTGAGAACAAGCGGATTGCGATCGTTGATCGGCACCCTCTACTGGCTCGGGCACAACCTCATCAACATCTCCATCTACATCGATGATGCGCCCAAACAACAGCTCACCCTCATCTCCAGGCACGCGATGCATGACTGGCGATGGTTGTGCGGATATATGGGGATCCTCGATTCGGCAGAAGATATTGCGGCTTTCGTGTCGCTTCTTGGTGTCCTCAGTCTGATGGGTGCAATCGGCGTTGGCATTTACTTCATCGTTCGCGACGTACGGGAGGAATTCCACGGCGTTCAGCCGCCCCAAACCTTTGTGCCGTGAGAATTATACCGCGGGTGTGCTGCGTCTCACGCACCAGTAAGCTTCCCAATGGCTGCGATTGATTTTCCTTCACCCCTTTGTTAGATTGGTTCAACCAGATAACAACTGGGGAGGTTCATATGAACTCTGTTCGTCCAAGCATTTCTCGAGCTTGCTTATTTCTTCTGCTGGCTGTCGCCGTGATTCCGGCAGCGGAAGCGCAAGTGACCCTCCAGATCGGCGGCGGAGCGGGTATCGCAGTCCCGGCGTCTGACTATGCCGGTACGACGGTCGATTACTACAGCGGACTGAAGTACGGTCTTGGCAGCGGTCTGAATCTCCACGCGAAGGCGCGCGTAGGACTCCTCGGCTTTAGAGTAACGGGTGAAATAGATTACTCGACGTTCAGCAACAACGGAGAAGCCCTGCCGGGTCAAGGTAAAGTCGAAGTCTCCCAGAAGGTTCTTGCTTTCAAGGTGGGACCGGAATTTCACATCTGGTTGCCGGTGGTGCCTGTTACACCGTATGTCGGGGCGAACGTCGCGCTGAATCAATTCAGCGGGGAGACCAAGTTTAATGGGATCACAAAGGTCCCAAGCGGAACGTACGACCTCAAGTCTGCGACACGGATCGGCTTTGGCTTCACAGGGGGCGCACTTCTGAAGCTCGGTGGCTTCACCTTTCTTGATCTGAGCGTTTCCTACAACCTGATGAACGTGAGCGGAAAAGCGTGGCAGGATGAGAACCCAACGAAGGATGAACGAATAGATTCGTACCTGACACTCAACGACGACGCGGACCCGCTCTTCAAGGCAGGCGACGAGAAACACTTCATCGGCAACTCGAGAGCAATGAACTCGATGCAGATAAGAGCGACGCTTATGTTTGGGTTGTAGCGGGTACACAACCAGCGGCCGCGTTTTTCACAAAGAGTCGGTGGAACTCATATCAAAGTCCTTCGGATAAGCCATATAAAGAACACCCCGTGATGTGTCCCGCGTGTTCGCTGAACAGGTCATTCGGGAAGCGATGGTTATATCACAAGCTATGTGCTAAAGATCAAGACACACACCCCTTTCATCGTTGACGTTCTGAATGTGGACGGCATGGTATCGTATCGTCGTTCAACAGTTGGACCATCGGCGGCCGCTTGGAAGCTCCAGCAACAATTGGAACATCCGCATTCCACCGTTCGTCTGAATTCGTAATCCAAACATCATCCATAAAACGTGGCCCCACGATGACGACGCCTTGTCGCTTCGTCGCTTCTCTTTTGTCGATTTGTGTAACACTCCTAGCGTTTGCCTTGTCGCAAGCCCTATGCCAACCGAAACCTGTCCTCCTCGATAGAGATCGTATCCGTTTGGCGGAGGCATTTCGCCTGGCCGATGAGCTAGGGAACATAATCTGGAAGGATTGGGACGAGGCTCCCTTTGCCGTCCTGCTCGTGACGACGGAGCATGAATTTCTCATTCGCCATCCGAAGCCAACGATTGATTTCAGTCTCATCTCCTACGACTCGCTTCTCCAGAGCAACGTTTACTACCGAAAGCGCGTCTTTCAGCCGAATCTTCTCGCGACGTTCCCTGCTGTCTCCGGCGTGCCGACGATCGTCGTAGGTCAGGCAGAGAACACAAACGTGGAGAACTCAACGCGGTGGGTGCTTGCGGTCTTGCATGAACATTTCCATCAACTTCAGACATCGCAGCCGTCGTACTACCCCGATGTCGAGGCGTTAAATCTTTCCCGCGGCGACCAAACCGGAACCTGGATGCTGAATTATCCTTTCCCGTATGATTCCAGCACGATCAACGAGCAATTCTCCTCGCTTTGCACGAAGCTCTCTGACGCACTCCGGTCGAGGCGTTCTATGGACTTCCGGCCAAAGGTAGCGGCATACCTAAGGGCGCGGGAAGAGTTCCGAAGGCATCTTTCAGATGATGACTACCGGTATTTCTCATTCCAGGTGTGGCAGGAGGGAGTTGCCCGCTACACGGAATACCGGATAGCAAGCCTCGCAGGGCAGTTGTTTGAGCCGAGCGAGAGCTTCAGATCGTTACCGGATTTTACCCCCTTCAAAGCGGAAGCAGATACGCTTCACGAAGGATTGCCGAAAGCCCTACCGTTATTCTCACTCGCCGCCCTCAAGCGCATCGCTTTTTATCCTTTGGGTGCAGGCGAAGCGTTTCTCCTGGATGCTGTCAATTCCGCCTGGCGAGAGCTGTACTTCAAGGAGAAATTCTTCCTCGAGCGGTATTTCCAACGTTGAAGTGGATTTCCTGCAGATCTTGGCGTATTTTGGGCGTCGATGTCGTCAGCTCATCAGCAAACGCACAGAGTCCGTGAAACAACGAGTGTCCCGAATCTCTGATCTGAAGCGAGATTGCTCGACCTCCCTTGGCAAGAGCTTCCGAGCGATCTGAGGGTGGCGCTTCGCGAAGCAATCCAGAACCTGGGAACGAAATGAAGACTCTCAACCGGTGCGGCTGGTCCACATCCGATCCGCTCTACCTCAATTACCATGACAAGGAATGGGGAGTTCCCATCCACGATGATCGAAAACTCTTCGAGATGCTCATCCTCGAGGGCGCGCAGGCAGGACTGAGCTGGATCACGATCCTGAAGAAGCGTAACAACTACCGCGAGGCATTTGATAATCTTGATGCAGCGAGGGTCGCGCGATATGACGCTCGCAAGAAGAAGCAGTTACTAAGGGACGAAGGGATCATCCGCAATCGGCTCAAGATTGAAGCTGCCGTTGGCAATGCGAAGGCTTTCCTCTCCGTTCAGAAGGAATTCGGAAGCTTCGATGCCTACATCTGGCAATTTGTCGGCGGCAAGCCGAAGCTGAATCGATGGAAGACGTTGAAGGAGATCCCGCCCAAGACTCCCGAGTCCGACGCGATGAGTAAGGATCTGAAAAAGCGTGGGTTCCGATTTGTCGGATCGACCATCTGCTACGCGTTCATGCAGGCCGTGGGAATGGTGAATGATCACGTGGTGACTTGTTATCGACACAAGGAGCTTTCCCGTTGATCGCGGATGGTTATGCGCCGCTACCAGGTGAAGACAATCATGACATCAATCACAATCATGGATGGCGATACCCCATGACAAGAAAACTGCTCCTTGTTTTCGCTGCAAGCGTTCTATCACTTGCCGCCGTCGCTCAGCAATCCGGCCCAATGTTGATGCCGCCGTATCTGCAGGCGGTGACGGCACACAGCGTCTATGTGCTGGTCGAGAGCTCATCCACCGATACAGTGTTCGTTGAATACGGACCGACCCCGGCATTTGGGATGAAGTCCCAGACCGAGTCAATCGAGCCGACGACAAATTCGACGTTTGTCCACAACATCAAGCTTATCGAATTGAGTCCGAACAAGGAGTATTATTACCGTGCGCTTCAATCGCAGACAGCGTCACCGAGTGCGAGTTTCCGGTCAGCGGTCCTCGCCGGGACGCCGTTCCGTTTTGCTTGGATGGCTGATTGTCGGTCGGGCATCGCGGTTCATGACAGCATCGCGAAACGGATTGGAGAAGCCCGGCCGGTGATGTCGCTCTACGGCGGTGACCTCTGTGCCCGGTCTTCGTACGCGTCATTCAAGGAGGAGTTCTTCCGCCCATTGGAACTTGCGCTCATCGGCCGTGTGCCATTTTTCAACGCGCCGGGAAACCATGAGGGGTGGTCAGTGAACACGAAGGCCTTCACCCAGGCTCCTTCGTCGGCCTCCGGAACGCAGGATTATTTCTCCTTCGACTACGGTGACATGCATGTCCTTGTGCTCAACACAGAGATCGACTACTCGGAGGGCAGCCCGCAGTATGTTTTTGCAGAGAAGGATCTCGTTTCTTCAACTGCCACGTGGAAAATCGTAATTGCCCACAAACACGCGTACAGTGCCGGCGGGCATGGTGAGGACAGTGATCTCAAGGCGATGGCGACCAAGATCTTTGAACCGAACCGCGTCGATATGGTTATTTCCGGTCATTCACATTTCTATCAAAAGAACTTCGTGAACGGCATTTATCACTTGATCATTGGCTCCGCAGGCGCTCCGCTCTACAGTCCGTCACAGGAATGGTACACACTCAAGTCCGTGAAGGACTATAACTATGCCATCGTTGATGTTGCGCCGGAATCATTCAAGATGATTGTCTTTAATGATCGAGGAGCAGTTCTCGACAGCCTGAACCTGAGCAAGAGCCCAGAAGTCAAGAAGAGCAAGCCCGGAGCACCGGAGGGATTCCGTTTGGATCAACGCTATCCGCGGCCCTTCAATACCCCTTCCTCAATCGTCCGTTCGGGAACGCCCAAATCCGTCCTTGTTCAACAATAGTGAGAGGCCCAGACTGTGATTACGGCAAAACAACGTTCATTGCAGGAGCTGCGAACAATCCCCGGCGTTGGCAAGAGCATCGCGCACGATCTCTGGGACCTCGGCATCCGCAAGGTCTCCGACCTCAAGCGAAAGGATCCTGAGAAGTTGTATTTGAAGAGATGTGTCCAGAAAGGGGCTCCTCTCGACCGTTGCCTGCTCTATGTGTTTCGATGCGCGGTCTATTACTCTTCCCACGTGAACCACAAGCCCGAACTGCTAAAGTGGTGGAATTGGAAGGACTGAGGAAGAGACCCCTTCTTCATCCGACCTCCCACTGGCGGCGTCAAGTGCAAGATGGTTGAGCCCTCCGAGCCTGGTATCGCCCGACCAATTGCTATCCCCGCAACACAACCGCAAGAATCGGGTTGAGCCGCCAGAGACAGAACTCTATACTTGTAGTGATTGTGGTCAGAGGTGTCGTCATTGAGTATCGACGTAGTGATCTTGGGGTGAAGGTCTATGGCAGTGCATTCAACGCGACTTAAGCTCATCCTGGCGTTTGCTGCCGTGTATCTCATCTGGGGCTCGACGTACCTCGGAATCCGGATTGCGATTGAATCCATCCCGCCGTTTCTCATGGCCGGATCCCGCTTCGTTGTTGCCGGCACGCTGCTGTACGCCTGGACAAGATTGCGCGGCGAGCCGCCGCCGACAGGAGTTCACTGGAAATCAGCGGCGATTATCGGACTCATGTTGCTACTTGTCGGTAATGGTGCCCTGAGCTGGGCAGAGCAAATGATTCCCTCCGGGATTGCAGCTCTCATCGTCGCTATTAGTCCGGTCTGGTTCGTCACTCTCGAATGGATGCAGGGAGGAACCAGGCCATCGGCTGGCGTGGGTATCGGATTGCTGCTTGGAACGGCGGGTATCATGGTGCTGATCGACCCGGCAGATCTCGTCGGGGGCGTGGACGTCGACATCCTCGGTGCTGTGGTGCTCCTTCTCGCTTCCGTCTGCTGGGCAGCGGGTTCAATCTACTCGCGAAGAGCCACTCTTCCCTCCTCACCGATGCTCGCTACAGGCATGGAGATGCTGGCAGGCGGGGCTGCCTTGCTCCTCCTGAGCGCTCTGTCCGGTGAGATTCGCTCTTTTCAGATTTCCGCTGTGACTTCCAGATCCTTCCTTGCGGTTGTGTACCTCACCATCTTTGGATCACTGGTCGGCTTTACTTCCTACATTTGGCTGCTGCGAGCTACAACCCCAGCCCTTGCATCAACGTATGCTTATGTAAATCCCATCGTCGCCGTACTGATCGGCTGGCTGGTTGCTGACGAGGCACTCAATGGTCACATCGCTGTATCAGCAGTCTTGATCGTTGGTGCCGTCGCAGCGATCACGGCGCTTGGGACACGTCGAACCACAAGAGCCATGAAGAGCCTGCGATTGACTGAGGTCTCTGCTCCCGCCGATGCCCCAGCTCATGGGGAAGAATCTGCGTAGAGGCCATCTCAAGAACCCGTTCTTTGCCACGCTTGTCATTCGCGCATATCTTAAGCGGCCAGCCCGCCCTGACCTTGTCAGGCCCCGCCGGCGGTCTGGCGGGGAATCCAGAGGGCGCTTTCTAGACTGCCGATAGAAACATTCGGGAGTGGCAGTCGTTTTTGAGATAGGTTCTGGAAACCTCGACAAGGGAACACACCATGGAACGAAACGCCGGAAGCTCGGAACATCTCTACCAGCAGTTCCACGTAAGGCTGAAGCACTTCATCCTTCGACGCATTCCCGACAAGGCAGACGCTGAGGATCTGCTGCAGGAGGTTTTTCTTCGGATCCATGCGCGAATCGGCACGCTGAAGGACTCATCGCGCATCGAGAGCTGGATCTTTCAGATTGCCCGTAATCTGATCATTGACCATTACCGGTCGAAGAGAACACGCGAAGAGATTGATGAGGAAGGTTTGCCGGATGAGGGTGAACGTACGCTCACGGCCGTAGAGCGTCTGGCTCCGGCTATCCGCGAGCTCGTGGATCAGCTTCCGCAGCCGTATCGGGAAGCACTCGTACTCACGGAGTTTGAAGGCATGTCTCAGAAGGAGTTGGCGCAGCAGCTCGGCATTTCTCTCTCGGGTGCGAAGTCACGTGTGCAACGCGGCCGGGCAATGATCAAAGACAGCCTTATGCGTTGCTGCCATTTTGAATTTGACCGTTACGGCACTGTGATCGACTACCACGCGATATCGTGTTGCTGTTGCCGGGAGCCTTCCGCGCAGCGCTGACCCACTTCCCTCCTTGCCGCACCTGATACTATCTTACTAGCATCAACTTCTTCGTTTCCGTGAAGCTCTCTGCCTGCAAGCGGTAGAGATACACCCCGCTCGCGAGTCCCTTGGGATTCCAACCGATGGTATGCACACCAGCCTCCATTGGCCGGGCGGCGACGGTTGCCACTTCCATGCCGAGCAGATTGAAAACCTTGAGTGTTACAAGCGACGGGACCGGCAACTCAAACTGGAAGTAAGTTCCTGAGTTGAACGGATTTGGAAAGTTCTGCGCAAGGGTGAACCGGGTTGGCGGATCCGCCGGTTGACGGTCTGTCGCGACGCGGATTGGACGAGCGATTTCGGCGACCGTCGCAAGCATAAGCTGTGCCGCGCGGCGGATAAGTCCAGGACTGAGTCTCTCGTATGTGTCTGTCGGCTTGTGATAGTCCGGGTCTGGGCTGCCGGATAAGACATACAAGGCGTCGAAGCCGGCGACAGTAAAAGGGACATGATCGCTTCCACTCGAACTCTGGCTACTCACGTTGAGGTTGATGCCAAGACCGTATCGCTGATTGTAGACGAAGGCAGAATCGATGAGCCTGCCCCGTGAGAGGTAGTAACCAAGGTAGAGGAGATTCGTACTAGCGGGTGATGCCGCATAGCCAACCATATCACCATTTACGGCGCCGACGATGACGCGATTCTCACGTCTCGCTGTGAACGCGTAGTGAGCGCTGCCAAGCAGACCGACTTCCTCTGCAGAGACAGCGACGAGTTTCACTGTTGATTCAAACTCGTAGCCCCTCATGATTCGCACCGCCTCCATCACCGCACTGGTGGCGGAAGCATTGTCGTTGGCGCCCGGCGCAGTGTTCTGATCGACGGAGCAGTACGAGTCATAGTGGGCCACCATGACGCACTCCTTTGCGGGTGTAACCTTACCCGGGATTATCGCCACAATGTTGCGTGACGTGTGGCTGTATGCAGAGGGCAGGTTGCTGGAACGCTCCGCCCAGGTCGCACCGTTGTCGGTGCTTGCGAAAAGGAGATTGCGTGCGCCACAAACCATCAATCCGTGTGAGCCATCACCCCTGACCTTCCGCAGATAGGGACGCCAGTATCCGGCAGCGTTCAAATCCAGTGCCGTTGTCCACGTCTGTCCGGCATCAGTCGTTTTGAGAATGAACCCATAGTAATCGACACACCAGCCATGGGTGGAATCCCTGAAGTAAACGCCGCGGAGAGTCTGTACGGTGCTGGGCAGGGACGCAATCTTCGACCACGATGCCCCACCATTTGTAGTCCTGATGACGGAGGCTGAACTTCCTACTGCCCACCCAAGCTGAGGTGTGACAAAGTCGACTCCATACAGGATGGCTGAAACGCTGGAAACCTGCTGTGACCAGGTCAGTCCGCCGTCGGAGGAGTGAATGATTGTCCCGGCATTGCCAACGGCCCATATTGTGAGTGAATCAATTGCTTTCACCTCGTTGAGGGTGTTATTGGTACCTGTCTGGGCAGCGACCCAGGAAATGCCACCATCGGTCGATCGCAGGGCAATTCCCCCGTTGCCGACGGCAATGGCAAAACGCTCGCTGCCAAAGCTCACGTCCTGCAAATCGGTAGTGGCGCCCGACGCCCGCTGCAGCCAGGTTCGTCCCCCGTCTGTTGTTCGCAGGATGGTGCCGGCGTAGCCGACGGCTAGTCCGACCAACGGATTGATAAAGTCAACTCCAAGCAGGAATGTGTTTGCCGGATTTGCACCGAATGCCCACGTTTGTCCCCCATCAGTTGTTGCCACGGTTCCTGGGGCTGATCCCACGACCCAGCCTTTTTGCATCGCCTGCAAATCGAGATCATAGAAGGTCACCATACCAAACGTGAACCAATCAGACTCTGCCTGAACACCCCAGCGAGAAAATTCTCCCAGAATGTACATGGCAGCCAACTCTTGCTGCGGGGTATATTCATAACGAGTACCGAAGTTCTGGAGAGTCTGAACGTACCTCATCAGACTGTCGGCGTGAACATCATTGACCATCCGCTGGATAAGGGAGCGTGGTTCTTGCGAGCTAAGAGAAAACGTGAGAAGGCAGGTGAGAAGGGCGAGACGGTTATGATATTTCATGTCAGCATCCCTCTGTTATGCAGCCGCACGGTGTAGCATTCTGCCGGATGTATCCCGCGAGCACTGCATGGTGTTGTTATGACATCTCACAAGCTTGTACAATCCGGCGCCCGAGGGTGCTGGCGCGGTGAACATACGTTCGCCTCAATCTAGAAGGATGAGAAATCAGATGCAAGACTCATCAGGAGAAGAGGTCTCATTTCTGACAACTGAATGATCGACTTACCGTGACTGACGTCCAGGGATCAATTGACGGGGAATTTCCTTTTTGTTAGCTTAGAGCATGAAAACGAGAGTGAAAATCTGCTGCATCCAGACTCTTGAGGAAGCTCGGCTTGCCGTCCGCTACGGTGCGTCGGCGATTGGGTTGGTGTCCGCCATGCCGAGCGGCCTGGGGCCAATATCTGAGGACCTCATCGCTGAGATAGCGCCAAGCGTACCACCAGGTGTGTCCACGTTCTTGCTGACAAGCAGCCAGGAGGCTGATTCAATCATCGCGCAGCAGCGAAGGACGCGCGTCAATACGCTTCAACTTGTCGATGCAGTGCCCGTGAAGACCTACGAGAGCTTGCGACATGTCCTGCACGGCGTCGCAATCGTGCAGGTCGTTCACGTTCGTGGAGAGGAGTCCATCGAAGAAGCCCGTTCGGTTGCCCCGTACGTCGATGCCATCCTGCTGGACTCCGGTGACCCGACCCTCCCCGTGAAACAGCTCGGCGGCACCGGTCGCACCCACGATTGGACAATCAGCAGAAGGATTCGCGACGAGATGCCGGTGCCAGTGTTCCTTGCCGGCGGGTTGACGGCAAGGAATGTTGCCGAGGCAATCCACCGAGTTCACCCGTATGCTGTCGACGTGTGCAGCGGTGTCCGAACGGGCAATAGGCTCGACGAGAGAAAGCTCTCACTCTTCTTTCGGGCGGTTGAGAACATAGTTGAATAAGCTCATGGACGGTGCTCTGCTCATCCCACGCAACGCACCAAGCGTCTTTTTGTACCTCTAGTCGTATTCCGAGTTCGTAACTCTACCCGTCAGTGATGGTGAAAGGAAAATCCATCATGAAAACGATCGTTGTGCTTGTAGGTGTCTTACTGCTTGCGTCTCCCCTTCTCGCACAGGAGGAAGAAACACTCCTCAAGGGAACGATCGAGAGCGGAGGTTTCGGAGGGCCTGTAGTGAAAATCGGAAGCCTCAATGGTGAATCGGGCGTTCTTGTCGGCGGAAGGGGGGGATGGATTATCAATCACACCTTTATACTCGGTGGCGGTGGATACGGCCTCGTGAATAATGTAAGAGCGAGGGTCCTTGGGCCAAGGGGTGAGCGATATCTGGCATTTGGTTATGGCGGTCTCGAGCTGGAGTATGTTCCTGAGTGGAACAAGCTGATTCACGTCTCGTTCATGACGCTCGTCGGCGGAGGTGGTGTCGGATGGCGCGATACACAAGCAGAAGCGGTCCCGAGAGAGGAGGAGTCAGACGCGTTCTTCATCCTCGAGCCCGCTGCAAACGTGACGCTCAATGTGACACCCTACTTTCGGATCAGTGCCGGCGTCAGCTATCGCTACGTTACCGGTGTCAATTCTGCGGCCTCGTCGAACTCCGAGCTCAGCGGCCCCTCAGGGGTTCTGACATTCCGGTTTGGAACGTTCTGAGGCGACGTCCCGTGGACTCCGCACGGTGAGTCACGCGGCCATCGCATATCGGCGTGATGGTCGTTTCTGGCAATGAATTTCCCCATCATCCAAATCATAGGATGGCATCCATACCACACCGAGCTTTCACACCGATCACGCTATGAGATTGCCACGGCGTAACCTCTCCCTCCTTGTGCTGCAGCTGACCGTTCTGTGTGTTTCCCGGGCTTGTGTGCCCCAGATCCAAGTACCGCAGGATACGACGACACGATCAAAAATCGGTTTTCTTCCTCTCCCCATTTTCTACTACACACCCGAAACGGGCTTTGCCGGCGGAGCAGCTCTTCTGATGTTCTATCGTGCCGACACGAGTGACAGAACCGCGCGCCCGTCGTCGGTGATGTTTGATGCTATCTATACCCAGAAAAAGCAGGTCATCGTGGAGGTCAGTCCGGATATCTATCTGCAACAAGACTCCTATCGCATCATGGGTTCGATGATTTACATCAAGTACCCGCAGAAATTCTTCGGCATCGGTAACAAGACGCCGGATGGCTATGAGGAGAATTACTCCTCCCGCGCGTTTCGCGTTTCCGTCGATGCCGTTCGCAAAATCTCAGGAAGCATCAGCGGCGGAATCTCGTTCTTCTACGAAACCCGCACGCTTTCGGAGTTCAAGCCTAATGGCTTGCTTGAGGCGGGTACCATCCTCGGAAGTCGCGGTGGAACAACACTTGGAACCGGCATCGTTGTGCACTGGGACACACGCGACAACACTTTTACACCCACTGCAGGGCGGTATTGTCAATTTTCGCTACGAGCATCGAGCCCGAAGCTCGGGAGCGATTTTGACTTCTCCCGGCTTGTCCTTGACTTGCGGGAGTATATCAGCATCACGGAGGCGACTGTGCTTGCTGCACAAGCGTTGGCGACAATCGTGAATGGCTCAGCACCATTCCATAAGCTCGCTGAACTCGGCGGGAGCGGGATCATGAGAGGATACTACGAGGGCCGATACCGCGACCGCAAGCTTCTTGCCGGTCAGCTCGAGTACCGTTTTCCGATCTACTGGAGATTCAACGGTGTGGTCTTCGCCGGCCTCGGTGATGTTAGTCCGACCCTCTCACGCTTCAGGCTCAACGATGTCAAGCCATCGTATGGACTCGGTGTGCGGTATATGTTCGATCCGAATGAGAAGCTCAGCCTTCGACTCGATTTCGGATTCGGGAGGAACGTCTCTGGCATGTACATCACCGCAACGGAAGCGTTCTAGGTTTCCCTTCAATTGCATTTCTCCCCACCGTTCCCTTTATTGAGGTAGATCACTCACGGCTTCCGTGTATGCCTCGCCCACGCTTGCTCTTCATTGTTCTTCTCGGTTGTTGTATGCTCTCAGCCTCAGCGCAAGAGCAGGCCGACAGTCCAGTCTACAAGAGCTATCGTGCTCCTTCTCCTTCTTCCCTCCTGCGCCGATCCGACGCCGGCTACAATGCGCTCCAGATTTTCATTTTAGAGCGGCGGGCAAATTCAGGAGAGGCCGGTGCCCAGCAGGAGCTGGGACTGCGGTATCTCCTCGGCGAGGGTATCAAGGCGGACACGACAAAAGGAGCGTTCTGGATCGGGAGGGCCGCAGCGCAGGACTATCCCGACGCGAGATACAATTTTGGCATCCTGCTGTTCAACGGCTGGGGAGTCCCCTGGAATCCCTTCGAAGCGTATTCCAACTTCCGTGCTGCCGCCCAGCGTGACATGCCCGAAGCACGGTACGTTCTCAGCATGTTTCTTACGGAGAACCTCGTTGTGAACCGGAACTGGGAGGAAGCCTATCAATGGGCTAAGAAGGCCGCCGCTTCCGGACACAGACCCGCGCAGGAAGCTGTGGCAGACTTTGAA
Organism: Ignavibacteria bacterium; assembly: GCA_016873755.1. Lineage (GTDB taxonomy): Bacteria > Bacteroidota > Ignavibacteria > UBA10030 > UBA10030 > VGWB01. The sequence goes on from VGWB01000045.1 coordinate 16,087, forward strand.
GCCCGCGGGTTGGGTGTACCGCTGGAGGCACGGGGGGACCAACGCGACACGACCTCGCAACGAAAAACGGCGTCAGTCAAACACGCGGTGGGTTTTGTCTTCATGGATCCTGATACGGTTCCACAAAACGATGCGACACTGCTAAAGGATGCCCTGCGTGACCCATCACCCCAATTGCGAAGAGCCCTGGGCCTGCCGAGAGGGGGTAGTGCCAGGCTCGATGTTGATTCCATCGGAATGAAAACTATTTCAGACGCAGCAGAAGAAGGAAGTCCCGAGGCACTTACTATCGTGGGGCGCAACTATGAAAAAGGAATTGGTGTACAGAAGGATGTGGTGCTCGCATCTCTGTACTATGTGCGCGCGATCCGCATGTCTTCTCCACGAGCACCGGGCTTGCTACAGCGCATGCTCGTGCAGGAGAATGCTGTTGCGCACCTGAGATCGCACGTCGGGCAAGGCAATCCTGATGCACAGTTTGTGTGGGCGGCGTTGGCGGCGTTACGGCTGGATTACCTGCTGGCGAAGGAGCATGGGTTTGTTACCGAAAAGCAGGCGCTTGACCTGCTTGGTAAGGCTGCCAGCGCAGACCACATTCAGGCTACAATCGAACTCGGCTTGTGCTACTATGCTGGACGCTGGGTCGTCGAGGATCGCGATCGCGCAATTGAGTTGTGGAATCGCGCTGCCGTCATGGGGAGTAAGGAAGCCAAGACACGACTCGCTGTCCTTGAGGTCCAGACAAGGAGGGATCCCGAGAAGGTGAAGGAAGCGATCAAGGATCTCGAGGAAGCTGCCCAGGCAGGATCAGTGTTGGCTCAAGTCGCCCTTGGCTACTGCTTCGAGAACGGCTCCGGCGTTGTAGCAAGCAGCTCAGAAGCTGCCCGACTCTACCGCTCGGCGGCTCAGCGCGGCAGCCAGGATGCGTACTACGCGCTCAAGCGCATGCACGATCGGATACGACCGCGCCAGAAAGAATTTCAGATCAGCGAATTCGACTAGGCCCTTTGCTGCTGATTTATCGGCTCAGTCTCCTTCCCTTGCATCCCCGCCTTTTTGGGTTGTTTTCGACCCAAATGATGAGCATATTAAAAATCCCGTTCGGTACCGACCCACTTGTGGGAGGACCGTTAGACCGCACGGTTTGGGCCAGAACTCAAAGCCCAACCGTTGCAGATCACTTCCGGCAGACTTGTTGAACGATGCCCGATGCTCCTGACGCTCGGAAAGCACCCACGGTAAGGAATTTTCTGACCTGCAGAAGCGTTATAGTGGAGGTATTGAAGAGATCTGCGCCGTTTTCTTATCACCAGTAATTGAGGAATTGAATGAAGACTGATACAACCGAGACTGCACGGAGTGTGAAGAGCACAATCACGTGCGATATGGAAGGGATTATTGAGACGTTCAACGAAGGTGCCCAAAAGCTCTTCGGCTATTCGCCTGAGGAAGTAATTGGGAAGAAACGGGTCTCAGTATTTTCTCCGGGCTGGATTGTGCTGCAAAACGTCGGCACCTGGCTGAAGAAAGCGCGGGAGGAGGGTGAATATCGAGCCACGACCGTGTTCGTCCGCAAAGACGGAAGCTCGTTCAACGCTGAAATCCGGATTACCCCGACTTTCAAAGATAACAGGCAAATCGGCTACTGCGGGGTCACTGTGCCTCTTCAAGAAGCCGTCAACCCTGAGCGGAAATGGTGGGTGTCACTGGTTTCAGCGCTTGTGATCACGCGTGCCCCCTTCATGAGCGCGTCGGTTATTCCCGCGTTCATCGGGGCTGCATATGCATCAACCGTCCTTGAGAGCGGCGCGTTTTCGACAGTCAATTTCCTCCTCGCCACGGTCGGGGTTGCGCTGCTGCACCTTGCTTCAAACGTCTTCAACGACTACTTCGATTGGACAAGCGGCACCGATCAGGCAAATACGAAGTACTTTCAACAGTACAGCGGTGGAAGCCGCGCCATCGAGCTCGGGCTGATCACCGCGTGGGGCACGAAGATGGTTGCGGTCAGCCTGCTTCTCGTGTCGACGGTCATCGGCATCTATCTCACGGCTCAGGTTGGATCGGGAATTCTCGTGTTCGGCCTCGCTGGAGCGTGCGCTGGCTACTTCTATACTGCTCCGCCGCTCAGGCTCGTTGCGCGCAAGGGCCTCGGCGAACTCGCTATCGGTGTGACCTTCGGACCGCTTATCACGGGGGGGATGTTCTACACTCTGACAAGCACGTATTCGTGGACGAGTCTTCTGGTCGGTCTGCCGATCGGACTTCTTGTCGCCAACATCCTTCTGATCAACCAGGTTCCAGATATGGAAGCCGATGCATCCACCGGGAAGAATCATCTCGTTGTGACGTTTGGAAAGGAGAACGCCGTTCTGATCTACGCGCTGACCGTCGCGGCAGCAATCGGTATATCTCTGACACTCGCGTACGAACTTGAGAACATGTGGCTCGTTCTGCCGGTTGTTATCCTGGCTGTGTATGGGGCATACATCGTTCGTTACTTCCGCCAGCATCTTCACAGCCGGGCGCTTGTTACGGCAAACGTGAGCACGATCCGTCTCGCTATCGCCTTCGGTATGACGTTTACCGTCTGCTTGCTCGTCTGATTATTTCGTTCTTCAATTCTGATCCTCGCGGCGATGTCCGAGCGGTGTCGTTGCGAGGATTTTCTTGTTTCCCAACGACGAGTGCGATCAATCCTGTGAAGATTTTGCCTCGCTCGACCTTCTAAGTCGGTTTAGTTCATTTCTTGCCGGGACCAGCGTTGCGCGGCTCGGCGTTTGAAGCAAGCGGATCGCATCCCGTTTCCCGGCCCAGGTGAAGGAGTATCGTTCTGGCCGTTCGTCAACAAGCTCCCCGAGCGCTGCCTTCAGCTTCTCCCAGTCTATCTTGCCCTCGGTGAAGGCCTCTGGAAAGAGCGATTTCAGACGCTCGATGTTTTCCAAAAGGACATCGGGGGTTTTTCTGGTCACTGAATCAATGTTGCTCGGCTTCATTGTCCCTTGCCTTTGCTCTTGTACACTACATATACACTTATACACTCCAACTTATACCACCGAATGGACATGTTCTAGTCACTTTCTCCAGGGCGCTTCTTCCAACCTCCGTTAGAGCGTACTTCTGTTTACTGCTCCTCGGCTTGTCTGGAACGGTGTAGACGAGGTGTTCCATTTCCATCAAACGAGCAAGGCCGATTCTCACATTTCGCGTAAGCTTTCGATATCCTAATGCACGCGCGATGTCGCCGGATGAAAGTGGCGACTCTGCCAGCGCTTGTAAAATCCTTGTTTCTGTCTCAGACAGTTCGACCTTTTCCCCGAGTCACAGTCTAGTCACTAGTTCGAGCTGTCTTTTCTTCGCTTTCGGGTGCAGTGCCAACGTGGTCAAGAAATAGCTCTTTTCTTTGTCAGTTTGGAATTTCGGGGGCGGTGACCCATTATCCTTCATCGCTTGCCGAATCTTTGGGACGCCGGTTCCTCTCCCCTCAGTCAAACCTAACTCCTCAAGAAAATCACCCACTCTGCGATTCCAATAGTACCGGGCAACAACGCGGGGTTTCTTGAGTTGCTTGTTATCGACAGGTGGGAGTGGCCGGGATAACTGAGAACTTCGATTCGGTCGCTTTGCACACTTACTTCGATGGGATTGAGGTCTTCGTAGCTTCGGTGATAGACCGCGTTTGCGAGCGCTTCTTCCAGGGCCTCATACGGATAGTTGTAGAAGCGCTGTGCTTTCGCCTTCCCGGGGATCTTCCTCACCTCTTCTCTCAGAACAGCCGTCTTAAGGTACTGTAGGGCATCTTTCAACTGCTTATGGATCGGCCCCGTGAAGACTTCTTCAGAGAAGTCATCACCTACTTGGTCGCGATATTCAATGACCTCGATTCTCGCTCTCGGGAAAAACTTCTCGGGACTCTCATTTACACAAGCTGTGATTTCTTCCCAAGCGTCGTCGGCGCTTTGTAGGGACGATTGTCTCCTCCAGGTGCCTAGGTCACCAGAATATGTTTGCCTTCGAATTCTACCGGTTCTGCAAGAGGGAAATAGGGAGGAACTAGGAGGTGACAGACTTCGAGTAGTTTCTGCTGATTGAATCAAGCTGGTTGGCCTTTAGGCCCTTTGGAGGCAAAATGGGTTGGCCATCTCTTGCGCGAATGCCGATAACCAAGTATCCCCCGCCCCAGTTGTTAGTATCATTCGCAAATGCACAGATCGAGTGAAGAACACGTTCCGGGTTCCATCCCTCTTTGAACTCCAAGCGTTCCCACTCGACTGTTTTGCCAGTCAGAAGCTGTGATATGTTAACGGGCAAAGGCATTTGATGAACTCGGCTGAATCAACAATACTCGATGCACTCCTTGCTCGGTGTGAGCGCTGAATAATGTAGCAGATTTTGAGGTAAAACCAACGTTTCAGGCCCGTAGCAGCGCTGAGAACTCCATCGCGTTTTCGTAACAGGAGACGTTATTGAACATAATGTAGATGCAGCGAACAGACTGAGGAAGTGAATGGAGTATCGAGCGCAGTCGCTGAAGCTCTTCTTCGGAAAAATCATAGTTATACATGCTCGTCTTCCCGAAGCCGTGCAGACGGAAATAGGCAATCTTAGAAGGACCGAATACCAGCGGCTCGTTCCGGAACGGGTCGACGCAGTGAACGAGCCCGCATTCTTCACACACCTCAGCAAGGAGGCCGGGATTGTCATACCACATGCCTCGCGGTTCCCAAACGCAGATGAGGTCTTTGCGATCAACCTTCTGGAGAAAGGATTTCATCGCCTTCAACGCTGCCTCGGTGGGTCGAAAGCTCGCAGGGGACTGAAAGAGGAGAACCGAGGCGCCTAACGCAGTACAGATTTCCTTGAGCTGGCCGAACAGAGAGACCGATATGCCCCCGAAACGATGAAGGTGGGTGATCCCCTGGTATGCTTTCACGGTGAATTCGAATTTCGGATTCATGGCGTCGGCTTCCTGGCGCCACTTCTGTGCCGTCGAAAGGCGTGGAAGCCGGTAGAAGGTGGAGTTGATCTCGACGGTGTTGAACAGCCGTGCGTAGGCCTGGAGCTTTGAGGCGTACTTTCGCTTGATCTGAGCGGCAAACTCCTTCTCGTTCAAATAACTCCACCCACAACAGCCGAGATGAACTGTCGCTGTCATGGAATTGCTACCTCCATGCTATTTCAACCGGTCCAGGCTCTGAACGGCGCACACCAAACCCCGTACGACCTCGGCGAGAAACGAATAGTTGATGGTTCCTTCCGTATCGCTGGGGAGGTGATAATGCGGGTTGCGCATGAACGCCGTGTCAGTCACCATGATCGCCGGATAGCCGCGGCGCCAAAATGATGAATGATCCGAGAGAAAGAGGGGCGGGAGAAATCCAGGGGCGCTGAGGCTTTCCACTCCAACGGAACAACTCTCGCGCATTGTTGTGCGAACAAGCTTTACTAGTCGCATGGTTCGGACATTTCCCACAAGACCAATGAAACTGCCGTTCTTCGGGTATCCCATCAATTGCCGCAGAAGAACAAATGGATACATCTGGTTCAAATGCTCACCGGCATAGCCGATCATTTCCAGTGAAAACATCACCAAAATCTTCTGCTTCTGACGCTTGAGCGCTTTTGCGTATTGACGGCTCCCCATCTGGGAGGTGTAG
>VGWB01000046.1 GCA_016873755.1 Ignavibacteria bacterium
CCGCCTTCAACAGGCGGATCGCCTGGAGGCGACGTTTCTCCAGGCTCTCGGGTGTGCCTTGGGGTCTCATGGCTCCCAAGATACAATATTATCCGATGAGTATCCATTCAATAATTAAGTCTCAATAGAAGCCACTCAATCGGTTTTGACTTTTGTTTGAGGCTATCATAATCCTGCATAAATTGGGGCCCATCTCCGCCAAGTTCGAAGAAATTATGAACAGTCATGAACGCCGTTTTCAATTGGTCTGTTGATGGAGAAATACTTAACTTCTGTTTCCACTCAACGGAGTCGGTTGGAGCAAACGTCGTCTGCACCAATCCGATCAAGAACTGAATCAATGCGCCGTTAAAATCGGGGCGAGGAGCGTTGAGACTCACGATTGGATTCTCGTCGAATCGGTCGGTGACTTCCCACGGTCGTATCCGCTCTTCCGATCCGTCACGACGCTTTACGGGAATCCACTTTTCGTCAATCAGATTGAATTGAATCATCACTCGTCTCCTTATCGGTGATTGTTACTCCTTCTTTTCGATCGTACATTACGGTGACCACTCGCCCCTCCTTGTTCAATGCTTCACCTTGCCATTTTCCATCACTCCGCTTTGTCATCGGAACCAAGATGCTCCATTTCCCTTTGTCTGGGAGTGTGAGCTTCAGCTGTTCGACTGCCCCCTTCAGTTTCGCATCCCGAATCTCTGCTTCGGCGGATACCATCACGCTTCGAATGCTGACTTGACTCATGTCCCACGTAAATGTTTCCGACTCGTACATTGGTAACAGCTTGTTTCCATCCCAACGCGCGAGTCGAACGGTCGTCTCCAATTCTCCCAGGCGCGTGGGCGTGCGCACATCTTCAAGCCATTGATTGGGCGTCGCGGCGTAGCCCTCTTCAAGCTTCAGCTTGTTAATGTGTGCGAGCGACTTATCAGCGCTCCACCTTGCATTTGCTTCATCATCTCTTTTCCGTAACGGCTCTGGTATCATCTCATCAGCTTTTTCACTGAATGCCGCTTCCACTAATTCTCTGGCATCCTCTGGCATCTTTATTACTTTTCTATCGGCGAGTATGCGTGCTGTAAGCCATAGACATCCATGATTGGGATACACGTACGCTGCTTTGGGAAAATCCTCTTTGTACCAGTCTCCTTTCACTTTCTTTATGGGCTTCGGCGAATTGATAATGAACTTCCCAGGTGCGCGTCGATCCCTTCCATCATCAGATGACAAGAGGTTCCCTTCCTCGTCCCGCAAATGCCTGTGCAATCGTCCCGAACGTTGTATCAAGAGATCCATTGGAGCTAAGTCTGAAATGAGCAGGTCGAAATCAAGATCAAGTGATTGTTCCACCACCTGTGTTGCGATAAGTACCTTGCCTTTTCGTGCTGCTGCATCGCTCTGTTTTCCAAACGTATCAGAAACTATTTTCTCTGTATCCAATCGATCACCCATCACGAACTTCGCATGGAAGAGCATGAGCTTGTCCGAAGGAACGACATCCTTCAATTCATGGTACGCTGTAACCGCATCGTAGACGGTATCGCGTATCCAGCACACGCACTTTCCCTGTCTTGACGCTCGCGCGATTGTTCGAATGATTTCGTCAGTCTTTGATACCAGCTTAACGGCAATGGACGTGTGCCGTTGCGGCATTGTCTCAATCGGAGTCTCTTTCACGCATCCCAGGCATTCCAACCGCGTTGCAAGAGGGTAGCCCTCACGCCGAACAGTGTGTGCGTTCACACCGAGACCTTTGGCAAAGCTATTCAGGAATGCCTGCCGCGTGTGGCGTGGAAGTGTTGCTGAAAGCATGATCGTACTCCCGCCCATCGCCGCATGAAAGGTCAGCAAATTCTGAACGAGCGTGTTCATGTACGGGTCGTACGCGTGTGCTTCATCAATGATGAGAACGTGACTGGCAAGTCCAATCAAACGCAATGACTGGAAGCGTGATGGGAGAACTGCAAGGAGCGCTTGGTCTATCGTCCCAATTCCGAAGCCTGCAAGAAGCGCTCTTTTTCGATTGTCTGCCAACCATGATGTGCACTGAGCTGTTGCGTTTGCCTCTAGGTCTTCGTCTTCATTTGCACTTCCATCATTGCTCGCTACTGATTTCATAAAGAGATCTGAAAGGTGACGCATCGAATGTGTGAGCACAATAGACGGCTTTGCACCAGGCGAAAACAGTCTTTGATAAATTGGAATCTCCAACGGTTTCGGATTTTCCGCCAAACGATCGAACATAGCATTCGATGTTGCCATCGTTGGTAACGCAAAGAAGATCCCGTTACCAGCACCCTCACACATCATGCGACGCGCAAGAAACAGTGCTGCCTCGGTTTTTCCCGACCCCGTCACATCTTCGAGAATCAAGAGCTGCGGCGATGGTGTGACGGGGCATTCAGCGACGAAACGTTGCAGCGGTGTCGGCACACGCAAGGAGCTAAACACTGCATCGAACGGGGCATCGTCAAATGCCAGCTGCTCACATCCGATCCCCGCTTCTTTGATGGCCACCTCTGCTTGCGGTAACGCCTTCTCCTCCCAATACCGTTCGACCGTCGTGGGTGTATCCAGGTACGGGAACCACGATTGATTCGACCCGATCCAATCGCACAGAACAACAAAACCAGCCACAAGCCAAGAAGCACGTTTTGAACGCTCAAAGAGATTGGTAGCAGAAACTTCATCCAAGTCGCATTGATAAAGTCTACTCATTATGTTGTGTAGATCATTCATGAACGAGTTGGAAGCATCCACATCGAGTTGGTCGAAGTAATCTGATATTCTCATTCGCATGCCGTGCGGTCCCGCAAGCCGAGGTGGAACACCATGATGTCCAGCAAACGATGCCGAGAAGTTTCCAAGTATCTCTTCCCAATAGTCGATGTCTTCTTTCATCGCAGGTAAACCTTCAGAGCGCCACAGGTTATCACGCCAGAGTAGATGTCCTAGACTATCATGTCGCACCGAATACCCCTTTGCTGATCGTCCAGGCTGAAGACGTGACAACAAATCTCGTCGCAGCCCTTGGAATGAAACTGAGAACTTGCCAATGTCATGTGCACCGAGAAACATGAGCATCCAATAACAAAGCGTCGTGTCCTTAAGTCCACAAAGCGATATCATTCTTGTTTTGAACAGAGAATTCTTAGAGAGGAACACTTGTCCGACCGCCGCCACATCAACGCAGTGGTAGGGTAGCAGATGATATTTGTTGCCATCTCTTTCTGCCTTCCCCCAATACGAATAGTAGTTTTTCATTTTCTCTTCCATTCTGTTTCTGGATGACCTCTTACTCCTATCTCCTTGCTCCCTAAACAATCTTCTGTGCGCCGAAGCCGACGTTCAATATATGCTCGGGCGCTAAGATGCCGGGCCTGTTATCAGACGTCATCTTTGCCCAAAAGTAATTCTTCACCCAAATCTCCTTCGTCATTTCAAAGCAATCTTTCCTCCACCACCCCCAGCTTCAGCTCCTCAACCCGAATTGCCGCTGCGGAACGGCTCACACCGAACCGCTTTGTCAGCGCAGCAGTAAGCTCTCCGCGGCTTTTCCCTTCGCACTCATGCTCGATCCGCTTGCATTCCTCCATCGGCATCAGCAGCTCGGCGGCGAAATAGTTCGCTTTGATCTCTTTGAACTTTTCCTTCTGCTCGCGAAGCAATTGCGCGAGCAACTGCATGTTTTCTTTGCTGCTGGTCGCGACAAACTCCGGCTCGTCCCCACCGAAAATATCCCGCTTCGTACACCTCGCGGATACCACCTGCCGCGATTGGACGGTTCCCTCCTCTTGAAAGAGAGGAATCGTGCTACTGCTTTCGTACTTCAGATAGACCGGCCGATAGTAGTCGTTGATGAAGTGGCCGAGCTCGTGCGCCAGGGAGAATTTCCGCCGCTCTTCAGGGTCGGTCTCTTCAATGAAAATGATTCCTCCACCCTGGTAGGCGTACAGGAATCCGGCCAATGCCCAATATCGGTCCATTGTTCCGGACTCGAACGGCAACTGTAAGCGGCCTAGTACACCGGTAATCTTGCTGATATCAAGTTGTGGAACAGGTTGAACTACGAGTCGAAGCGATTCACGAATCGACCCGCTGAGCGTTTCGAAGGAAACCGGGTAAACCGAGCAGTCACGCTTCTCCTTGAAACAATGGTGATAAACCCAGTCCAACACTTCTTGTGCGATCCGATGTCTTCGCTCGTGCTTCACGGTTCTTTCTTGTCGTTACTGGATCCTTTCGGACGTGCGGCTATTCGCGTACGGCCTGTGCCGGAATGTTTCAGTTCCCAAAAATGCAGGCCGTCCAGAAGGTAATCCGCAAGGATTTGAGCTGAAGCCCCTTGATATGTTTCACAGAGGAATGCAGCCACGGAACGAGCCGTTTTGCCTGTCAGCGGCATCATGTCATTCAGCAGTTCCTCGCATATCTGCTCTGACACTCCAAGCTTATCTGCGGCTTGCTGCTTGGTCCATCCATTAGCCAAGAGGACCTCACTGAGTGCCTCACCAACGCTGCAGGCGGCGGCATCAATCTCAGATGTTTTGGGCTGACCTAGCCCATTGGCAGGGTCTCTCGCGAGGCTCTCACGAACCGGGGAGATTCTCATGGTCTTACCCGCTGAACCGGCGACAGGTCGGTCTGCGACAGAAAGGAGCTTCTGGAGGATCTGGAGGAAATGCTCATCGCTCCCCGCAGCAGCTTCAAAGAGTCGCTGGATCAGAACATCCGCTGGTTTCATGAAGTTTTCTTTTCCCATTGGTGTAGCAATTTCAAAGAGGCTCGTCTCAGGCGCTTCACCCTGTTTCGACATTCTTTCATCGAAACCTTGAGAGAGCCGGCAACCTCGGCATAGATATGCTCAGAATGCGTTTTCGCCTTGACGGAGCAAATCGCGTCCATGAACACAACGAGATCTCGAGGCAGATGAGCTTTGAGGTAGTTCACAATCTCCATGGCTCCGCCGGCCGATTCATCGTCTTCTTCACCGGCTGGGTCAGGAAGCCCGTCATTCGCCGACAATTGCCTGTCCCGAATCCCTTTCCGCCTTCCGTAGGCCGGAAGAATGTTTCGTTGGAGCAGCCACCATGCCCATTGGATTGGATCAATCCCTTTGGCAGGGTCGAACGTTTCCATTGTCTTCAGCCACGTGTCGTTGATAAGGTCGTGCCTCTCATTTTCGGGAACACCGCTGCTACCCAGGAAGCCAAACATCCGCTTGTATTGGTTCGGGTAGTGGGCTTCAATCACCGACGACGTTGTAGTCTCTGCTTTAGCTCGGGTCATTGGCCCTACTCAAGTATATGCAGCCACCGTCGAATTTTGCCGCTGCCAAAGGGTGTCGACATTGCGAATGCAACTTGCGGGAACTCGTCACTGCAAATCGACCTCGTCCACTCCGCACCTCGAAATAGTAAACCTCTTCAAGCAAATGCGCAATACCGTAAACTCGGTATTTTTGGGAATCCAGATCCTGAGCAAGAACACTGGAAAGCAAACTTGAAGAGTGGCCCCCCCTCCGCCGCCCCGGTTCCGCACTAGGCCTTCGCCCTGAGCGGGCGATCGAATGAAATACTGTAGCCACAGGCTTCACCCTGTGGAACTTCGAAAAGAAAAACCCGTCCCGCGAAGTGCTCGAGACGGGTTTCGTGTTTCTATTGGGGAAGAGATCAGTTCATTGACGAATAGAACTTGTCATCCAGCAGCATCTCGATCTGCAGAGTCATCTCCTCGATCATTTTCTGTCCGCCGAGGAACCCGACGCTTTTGAACTGGATCATCCCCTTCTTGTCGATAATAAACTTTGTCGGGATGCCTTCCACACCGTACTTCTCCACGAACCCTTCGTCGTAGAGAACCGGGAATGTGTACTTGTTTTCCTCGATGAATTTCTTGACCGCGGTCTCACGCGCTGCCCCCGTTTCATTCTCCCATGTGTTCACGGCAAGGATCACAACGTTGGGATTTGACTTGTATTTCTCATAGACCTGCTGGAGGTACGGGAACGAAGCCTTGCAGGGGCCGCACCACGTTGCCCAGAAATCGACGACAACAACTTTTCCTTTCAGACCGGAGAGTCTGACCGTTTTTCCATCTAATCCTTTCAGAGCGAAGTCGACGGCCGCCTTGTTCACGCGACCCTTCAGTGCCTCTTTTCGGACTTCTTCCCTCGCAAGCTGCTTTGCCTCGTTGACGACTCGGTCGAACCCGGCGTCGGAACCTTTGGCTTTGGCATAGGCGACTTTGAATTGCTCGATCAGCTTGTCGGTCGCTTTTCCCTTATGGATGCATTCCGTCGCAACCACCATCGCAACGTCGTACTTTTCGTTCTTGATATAGCACTCGACCAGCCGCTGGTTGATGTCCTCTTGTCCCCCTTTCGTTAGGTCGTACGCTTCCCGGTAAGCGAGTTCAGCTTCCTGCCTCTTCCCGATCTGATCAAGACCGTAGGCGTAGGTGTCGAGTACTGCTCCGAGCGCCGACTCATTCATCCTTTTCCATTGAGCGTTGCTGAAGTAGGAGGGCTTCATGGACGGTTCGGGACTCCTGAGGAGATCCACTCCCTTCTTGGCCCACCTGACCGCCTTTTCGAGCTGCACTCCTTTCTCGATCAGCGGCCAGGAGATGTTGTTGTACAGCGTGCCGTCCTTTCGCGGCAGCGCATCGAGCACAGCTGCTGCCTGGTCATGTTGCCCCGCTTGAACGAGCGAATTCACGCGCATCATGCTGTAATTGTCGAGCTGCTGGCCTTTCTGCGGGAAATCCCGAAGGAACCGATCAAGCTTCTCAAGGCGTCTGGCTGGATCCCGCTCCATGTAAATCTCGCGGCTGAGCGCTCCCTCAGCAACTTTTCCTTTCGGCTTCGACGAGATAGCCTCCTGTCGAATCTGATCTGCCCGTTCCCTCTGTCCGGTCTGGTCATACCAGATGAGAGCAGCCTGCAGGGCGTCCTCGTTCGGCTTATGCGCCGCATAGAACTTTTCCAGTTCCTCCTTCACGACTACCTTGGTCTCTTCGCCAGGTTTCTGCCGCATGAGAATTGACCATCGCATCGGCGCGACGCTCCAGTTGTCCGGATAGAGCTGCTGTTCTTTGTCGAGCTCTGCAAGAGCCCCCTCAGGATCTTTCGGCCGTTTGAGCTCGTAGAAGCCGCCCATCATCAGGATGCTCGATCGTTGGTAGTGGGCTCCCTTCAGCGGCTTTCCATTGCCGTCGTACACCAGAACATCCCACACGTTCTCTCCGTTGTCATCCTTCATCTCTCCGGACGCGAATCGAAGCAACAACAACCTGGCTTTGGCGTCGGTCAGCCTGAGGGAGCACTTCCACACCTTGCCGGACATTTTCATCGGCAGCTCGTGGAGTACCGGAGATTCGGCGTCGCGCATGACCATGAGCTCAGCGGTGATCTCGTTTACATTGCGGAGGTTTGCGGACTTCGCCGCACCGTTGTACGTGATAACGATCTGATCCCCGATCTTGGGCATCTGCGGAGCTATTGTCGCCAACCGCTCCTGGCTTGCGGCCGATGGGAGAAGAAGAACAGCTAGAAACAGTGGTCCTCCGAGCTTCTTCATCATAGAAGATCCCTCCTTCAGTGATTGTGGTGATCCAACGGTCGGTGACCTATCCCTTCACGAATTCCTTCTCCGCCATCCGCACGACGAGGACAGGGCAGGGGGCATGGCGAACGACCTTCTCGGCTGTGCTGCCGAACAGGACGTGCTCGACGCCGGAATGTCCGTGGGTCGCGATGATGATCAGGTCGATCTCCTCTTCGCGCGCGTACTGATCGATCTCGTAGAATGCCTTGCCCATCCTGATCACCTTCTTGGCGGGAACTCGTCTGCCGATCTCTCTGCGGATCAACGTGTCGAGTTCCCCCGAACCCCGCTCCCGCAGTTCGTTTTCGACGTTTGGATAGCCGAGCTGTCCGAAACTGAAGTCGGCCGGATAGATGGTGGGTTCAATGACGTACAGCAGGTCGATACTGGCTTTGAATTGCTCGGCGAAGGGAATCGCGTATCGCAGTGCCTTTTTCGAGTGCTCTGAGAAATCCACTGGGACGAGAATCCGGTTCAGCTCTATCTTTGCCCGACGGCGTGTCGTCGTTGAGGCGGCCCGCCGGGCTGGCACCCGGTGCAGTCGTCGCTTTTTCGTAGCCATCGCGCTCCTCCTTTGAAGCTCACGCGGGATTCGTCTTCTGGGACGTCAATTCGTCGAGTTCACTCCTGAGTCGCGACAGCTCATTGTCCGTTTTCCGGAGCCGTTCAGCGACAATTTCCGCGAGCTTCAGGATGATTTTGATACCAAGTTCAGTGTTTTTCTCAATCAGCTCAAACAGATCGGGCCGGAAGAATCCGATAAGCGAGCACGCCGTTTTGCAGATCGCGCTCGCTGAGCGCGGCGACTCGTCGAGCAGGGCAAGCTCGCCGAAGAAGTCTCCGCCCGTCAGGAGAGCGAGCTCCTTTTGCACGTCATCCTTGTCCGCGATAACAATCGACACCTCCCCTTCCTGGACGATGTACATGCCCAGCCCCGGGTCCCCCTGATAGAACACCGGCTCGCCGGGCTTGTACTCGCGCTTGTGAACGATCGCCGCAACCTCCTTCATCTCGCGGGAAGATAACCCGGAGAATGCGGGTACCTTGCTCAGAAGTGACTCCGTCGATCCTTCCTGGAACTTGCGGTTTGAAAACAAGTTCTTCCAAACCGCGCTTTCGTTCGTTGCTCGTGCCACCTCGTGCTCCGTGGGTGCTAAATGAATTTCAGCCAATGGTACTTGTCATTGGCGTTCTGAACAATATCAAAGAACGATCGCTGCAGCTGCAAGGTTATCGGGCCCGGTTTTGCCTCGCCGACCGGGATCCTATCGACGGAACGAATCGGTGTCACCTCCGCAGCGGTTCCTGTGAAGAACACCTCGTCAGCAATGAACAGCATCTCCCGAGGGATCGACGCTTCAACTACTTTGTAGCCGAGGTCTTCCGCGAGGTGGATAACGCAAAGGCGGGTGATCCCAGGCAGGATCGCTGCGCTCACCGGGGGGGTGTAGAGGACCTCGTCCCGGACCAGGAAGATGTTTTCCCCGCTCCCCTCGCTCACGTTGCCGCATGCATCGAGTGCGATCCCTTCGGCGTACCCGGCAAGGATGGCCTCCATCTTGATCAACTGGGAGTTGAGGTAGTTGCCGCCGGCCTTTGCCATCGATGGGAACGTGTTCGGTGCAGACCGGCTCCACGAAGAGACGCAGACGTCGATTCCGCTGTCAAGCGCACCGCCACCAAGATACGCTCCCCACTCCCACACGGCAATCATAACATCCACAGGACACGAAAGCGGATTCACGCCCATATCTCCATATCCACGGTATGCGACAGGTCTAATATAGCAGGCCTTCAGGTTGTTCGCCCGTATCGTCTCTTTGATTCCTTCTTCAAGCTGCGCGGGAGTGTACGGAATTGGCGCACGGTACATTTTGGTGGAGTCATAGAGCCGACGCAAGTGTGCATCAAGCCTGAAAATTGCAGCACCTCGCTTCGTTTCGTAACATCGGATCCCCTCGAACCAACTCGAACCGTAGTGAACCACGTGTGAGAGGACGTGGATCTTCGCATCATCCCAGTCCACAAGCTTTCCATTCATCCAGATTTTGTCAACTTTCTTGATCGGCATCGTTGTGGTCCCGGTGCGATGTGCTCGTGAAGAAGAACGAAGTGGTGATATCAAACGCCGGAGTGACTAGATCGGTAATGCGTAGATGCGATAACGCTTGGTGATTGTTCCGTTCAACGCTTCTGCCGCTTTCACCATCCTGACGTTGTCCTCGAGCACCCAGCCGGCCTCGCCGTATTGGTACCCAAGCTTTCGCGCTCGCGTTGCGGTCTCATAGAACAGAACCCCCGCTGCTCCCGTGTTGAGGTACTCTGGGAGCACACCAAGCACAACAATCCGTGCCAAGTTAATCTCTTTCTTGTGTAAAAGCAACTGGAGGAGTCCGGGGATCAACCGGCCCTTCTTGTTATGTTTTAGAGCGACGTTGATGTCGGGCAACGTAAGTGCAAATCCGATCGGTCTTCCTTGCACTTCCACAAAAATGACAAGATCGGGAACCACGATGGGCCTCAAGTCTTTGGCCATCGCGTCGACTTCCGCGTCGGTCATGGGAACGGCACCCCAGTTCTTCGCCCAGGCTGCACTGTAGAGCTGCTTGATGATCGCCACATCCCGCTTGAAATTCTTCATGTCGATAGATCGGAAGCTCAGGCGGTTCCTCTGCTTCACAATATTGTTGGCTCGTTCAAGGCGTTCCGAGCATACCGTGTCCTGCGACAGAAGGTACGCATACAGATCTTTCGCTTTCGTGAAGCCATACCGCTCAAGAAGTGTCACATAGTACGGCGGATTGTAGGTCATCAGAATCGTGGGACTCCGGTCGAAGCCATCCACAAGGAGCCCGTATTCATCGTTGACAGAGGGATTTGCCGGTCCGCGCATCTCGGAAACGCCTTTGCCCCTGAGGTACGCTCTGGCTGCACCGAGCAATGCATCGGCTACCGGCTGATCATTGATACACTCGAAAAATCCAAAAAAACCGATATTCTCGTTGTGCTCTTTGTTGTGGTTGTGATTAACGATGGCAGCAACGCGACCGACCATTTCACCTTCTTGTTCCGCCAGAAAGAACTCTGCATCGGCATGCTGGTAGAACGGGTTCTTCCGCTTGTCGATGAGTTTACGCCGATCCATGAGCAGCGGCGGCACCCAGTACGGGTTTCCCTCGTAGATTTTCCAGAGGAAGCGGATGAACATCTCCCGATCAGCGCGGGTACGGACGGGCCGAATGTTGATGGTTGCCATGGAGTGCAGAGGCGAAGAACAATGGGCGATCGAACGGGTTAGTTCGTCGATAAGAAGAAGCCGCAGCGCCTTCGGCGCAGCGGCTTACCGACTCTCAGTGAACAGTATCGAGAAGCGTGCAGCTGATCAGCTAATTGCCCCAAGCTTCTTTCCAATAACAGAGAAGACGTTCAGGATCTTGTCCAGATGCTCATCTTCGTGAGTGGCCATGTAGCTCGTCCGCAGCATTTCCATTCCGGGAGGGACACCGGGGCGGATAAAGGCATTCACAAATACGCCGGCGTCAAACAGCGCTTTCCACATCAGCAGGACTTTTTCGGTGTTCCCGATAATCACCGGGACGACCGCCGAATCGTGCTCGCACACACGATAGCCCATCCCCTTCAGCCCCTGACGCATCTTCCGGGCATTCCGCATGAGCTTGTCGATCCGCCACGGCTCGCTCTCCAGAATGTCCAGTGCAGCCATCGCTGAGGCAACAGAAGCCGGAGTCGGGCTCGCGCTGAAAATCAGCGCCGGTGCGTGGTGCTTAAGATAATTGATGACAGCCCGGTCGGAAACCACAAATCCTCCCAGGGAAGCAAACGTTTTGCTGAACGTCCCCATGGTCAAGTCGACTTCGCTTTCGAGGTTGAAATGGCTTGCCGTTCCCCGCCCCCCTTTTCCAATGACACCTATGGCGTGCGCGTCGTCAAGGAGAATCCGAGCGTTGTACTTCCTCGCGACCCGAACCATGTCAGGGAGATCGACGATTTCCCCGGAAGTGCTAAAGACGCCGTCGGAAACGATCAGCTTTGGAGCCTCGCGTGGGAGCTTAGAAATAACGGTCTCCAGGTGTTTCATGTCATTGTGTTTGTACCGCGCAACCCAGTGCGTTGCTCCGTCGGCGAGCGCACCGACGCCGGTCGCGATGAGATTGCCGGCCACGATGCACGCGTGGTTGTCTTTGTCCGAAACAACGTATTCACCTGGCTGAACGAGTGTGGGAATGATCCCCTGGGCGGTCTGGAATCCTGTACTATAGAGAAGGCAATCTTCCTTCCCCATGAACTTCGCCAGCCGTCTTTCAAGTTCAACATGAAGATCCAGCGTCCCGGTCAGATAACGAGAACCGGAACAGCCGGATCCATACTTGTGTACGGCCTGGATGGCAGCTTCTTTAACTTTTGGGTGTGCAGTAAGCCCCAGGTAGTTATTCGAGCCAGCCATAATGATCTTCCGCCCTTCGATCTGCACCACAGGTCCCTCGCTCTCTTCAATAGGGTGGAAGTAGGGATAGCATCCACTCGCTTTTACTTCGTCGGCGCGAGTGAAGTCCCAGCATTTGTCAAAGAGATCCAAGGGAACTCCAGTCTGGAAAAAGGAATGAAGGGGTTAGACACCCCGTTTTGCTTGTCAAAACTTTTTTCAATATACTCCATTAAGCCAAGAAAGTCAACGAACTCCCCGTCTTCTCTCTTCCGGAGGCAAAATACCAGACGCTCTTGTCACCGGCGGAACCGGTTTCATCGGAAGCCACACGGTTGAACTGCTGCTGCAACGAGGGTTCACCGTCCGCTGTCTCGTACGTCCTTCACGAAAGGGCCTGGGTTGGCTCGATGGGCTTCCCGTCGAAGTAATTCAAGCAAGCCTATTTGATCCGGACGCACTTCAGCGTGCGATGCACGGTGCCGAGTACGTTTTTCACATCGCCGGTGTGACGAAGGCACGAAGGGAGCGCGAATTCTTCGACGGCAACGTGACGACAACAAGAAATCTGCTGGAAGCCGCCTCACGTGCCGATCACCTCCGAAAGTTCTGTCACCTCAGCAGCCTCACAGCCGTCGGCCCGAGTTACACTGGCCTCCCCCTTGATGAAGATTCCCCGTGCCGACCGATAACAGCCTACGGCGTATCGAAACTCCAGGGAGAAACATTGTGTCAACTGTACTCCTCACGCGTTCCGCTCGTGATCATCAGACCGCCGGCGGTCTATGGACCGAGAGACCAGGACATCCTTGAACTCTTCCGATGGGTGAGGAGAGGGATCAAGCCGATGCTCGGGAAAAAGCACAAATCCCTGACTATTGTCCACGTGACGGACCTTGCCCGGGCGATCGTGGAAGCGACGCTCTCAGAGAGAACAAAAGGAGAAACCTATTTCGTCGCTGACCAGAACATCTACTCGCTCGCGGACATCTATCGCCGGCTCACAACGTTGATTGGGAAAAGGACACTTCCCCTTCCGGCCCCTTCGTTTCTCGTCTATTCCGTTGCAGCCGCAGTCGAACTGGTTTCGTTCTTCTCCTCCAGACCTCCTGTCCTCAATATCGAGAAGGCTCGCGACCTTGTACAGCCACACTGGGTCTGCAACTCCAGAAAGATCGAGGATCACATCGGCTTCCGGTCCCAGATCACCCTCGATGAAGGGCTGAAAACAACTCTCGATTGGTATGAGTCCCGCGGATGGCTGTGAATGCCAGCCGGGGATCGGGCAATGTCTTCTCACCGTTCACCGTAGAAGCAGCATCCTCCGAACAATGATCGATCTGAGGTCAGAATTCTGGACCGCAACTGCCTCAAATCGACAGAAGTAGGTCCCGGAAGCAATGTTTGAAGCCTGCCAGACTGCCGTGTGAAGGCCAGCCTCATACGCGCCTTCAGCGACCTGCGCGACCTCCTGCCCGAGCGTGTTCGCAACCGTGATGCGGACGCGGCTGCGGACCGGAAGGCTGAAGTTGATCACCGTCGTCGCGTTGAATGGGTTCGGGTAGTTCTGGTGCAGGATGAATCCTTCAGGCGGCGTAGACGCTTGTTCCTCGTCCGCCGACGCGATGTCTCCGATCCAGACGAATCTGATTGCGTCCGCGCGTAACACCCGCCCGGGGATATTCCGGCCCGTATCGATCACCCTCACCGCGATCGGTTTCCCCGATAGAAACTTACACCGTCTCAGGGTAACCCAACTGCCGCTTCCCTGATTCTGGTCAATCACCACGGAGTCGATGACCACACCCTCGATGCTAACAGTATACAACGCCTTGTCCGCCGCGTTCGCCGTGGTTGGAACGATCTCCTGCACATCGTAGATACCGCTCTTCTTCAAGACTGCCGAGAATGTCGCAGCCCCACCCTGGACGGAAGACACATAGCAGTATCGACTGCTCGGGCCGTACGCCTGAGCAACGCTCGTTGCCCACTGTCCGTGTTCCACATATCGTGCGCTGTCCTCGTTGTCGACGATGAGGAAGTAGCTCTGAACGTTGGCAGTCACCGGAATCGGCAACCGGGGCTGCAGCGGATCGTCACTGAGCAGATAGAGCGTATCCCGGTGCGTGCCAAGTACGTTCGAGCTGAAGTGCACCGGAATCGAAGCTGATCCCATGGGCGAAATCTGGAGAGGGAACATCGCGCTGCTGAAGAGCTCTCCCGACGTCGAAGAGACCCCGGAGACGGTCAGGCTGCCGCTGCCCAGGTTGCTCAACGTCAGGTCTCGTCTGACCGTATCGCCCTCGCTCACGTCGCCGAATTCCAGGGTATGCCGAGCCAAGGACACCTGCCGCTCTCGCACAAGAGGTGAGATCTTCACCACATCAACGCCGACGGTCCTCCCAGTCTGCTGGCCACCGGAAACCACGAGTTCGACTGTGCAGGTGTGCGCCGAGGTAAGGGAAGATGAAGAAAGAAACACCCACTCGTTCGCCGTGAGGGGATTGCGGAAACGAACCGTATCTACCAGCGTACTCCCGTCATAAACTCGAAACAGGAGATTGCCTGCCGGATTGGCAGTTGGAGGCAGCTGTGCGAAAATATTGTACCGGGTAGATTGACCGACAACTGCCTTCCACTGTACTTTCACCGAGTCGTCTGATGAAAGTGTCGTAGCACGCGAAGTCGTTCCCCACGTGGTACCGGGGATCGGGAGCCACGTTCCCCGCACTTCTGAAAATCCATCATCCAAATCATCAATGTACCTGTCGTCAGGGCGATAGGGGATGAACTCAGCTCTCAGGTTACCGACTGTGTCGAGCACGGCGACAGCGACCTTGGCCAGTGTCTGCTTCGAATACGAAAGCGATGTGCGCCAGACCTTCGGACCGATCGCATCACACGGCGCGACAAGATACCGTTCATACACATCCTTGATTGCGACGAACGGCTGATTCTGGAAAATGGGCTCGCTCGTTTGAATGATGAAATGGAGCTGGTCTCCGTGTGTCTCTTCAAGCAACCTCACGGACGGTGGTTCGCTATCATTCGTTCCAAGCCAACGCTGCATGGCCTCCACTGCCGTGCAGTAGCGGAATGCGACACCCGTGTACTTGGAAGCAGAGCGATGGGCAATGGAGTCGACCTTCCGCAGGTTGTCCAGGAAATCCGCCTCGGGCAGATGCCCCCACAGACATGCGACCTGATCCACACCTCGTTGTGCCCTTGCGAACATCGAATCCATAAGCGCCGGATTGACGCTGCCGACATGTTTCGAGCGGAGATTCCAGCCTCTGCAAGTTCCAGGGACCTGGTAGTCATCGGGCGAAGGGTGGAACGGCACCCACAGACTGGACGCACGTGACCAGTCATAGACATTGTCAATCGGCTCGGTCGGATCAGATCGTTTCGCCGGCCAATCGTTGTGCATGGAGAAAGGGAGGAGCTCATCGAGGTAACGCTGCCAGCCGTTGTCCATGGCATGCCAACCGCTCCGGAACGACACGGGATAGACGTTTTCCTCGAGCAGATACTGTGCCATGGTAACGTCAAAGTCGTCGCGACATTCGTCGAACGAGCCTGCCTGATTCCAATACGTCTTGCCGTCCTGATTGTAATCCGTCCAGGCGAATGTATGGTAGTGCAACGACAATTCGTCGCCCCATTGCGACACAGCCGGACCATGATATTTCTGCATCAGATGGAGCGTCATCGTGTTGGGAAGCGGGACATTTTTGTTTGTCGCATACCGGAAGATGTTGCCGGCCATCATCCACCACGTAAGCTTCATCGGCTGGCCATACGAATCCACCAGATTCTGACGAAAGGAGGATTGCATCACCTTGTGGCCGTTTCGGCTGGGATCCGTGTACAGAGCGAGGTTGTAGGTACACTGATATCGCCCGACATCCATCCCTTCCCAGATCGCCGTATCGGAACCGAGGACAAGATAGACCTTTCCCTGGCCAGCAAGCCGACCGCCTGCTGCGGCGGCGAGAAGGATCAACAGTATCGTTATCCGGGTCAATCCATGCACGACAGAAACGTGAGACAGAGCAGGTTTCTGCATACTCGTTCCGTTCCGTGACCGGTTCCTGGAGAGTTTAACGGTGGGCAGAATGAAATCGCGCCCGACCCGGCAATCGATGGGTGCACGGGGGGAGGAGAACCAAGCGTGGCTCAGCTAACTTCAAAGGAGTACGTCTCGTCGCACGAAACAAGCTCGTCGTCGTGCGAACCGAAAATGCGATATTCCACGCGATCGCCCGCCTCGAACGTCCCCAGCAACGCGCGCCAGTACGAATTGTTGCGCTGCTCGTTGTTCGAATGCCACTGCGCAGGCATCTTGCATGACATTTCTTTTCCGTCGGCCTTGCGAAGCGTTAGCTCGAGCCAGACGGATTGTCCGCCTTCAATGGGATACGTGCCGATCCACAGTTCCACGTCTTGTCCGGGTGAAACGTATTCGGGAATGCGCGATGCATCGACGGTGTTATGCCAAATGACCATAACACACCTCCTGCCTTGCCGCACGTGTGTCCGCGCGCGGTTATGTGCATTGGTGAGTTTTTCTCGGCCCTTCTGCGATACAACAAATGAAATGCTTACGACAAAATCAATGCTGCCTTGTTCCCAAACGAGCCGGTTCAGAAAAAAGTAGGCCTTTTCTTAGGTTGTCTTCTTACTTGTGAGAACCCACGGGGAGGAAGATCACCGGATAAGACGAATCACTTCGTACGTGAGCTGGGAAACGTGTAGCGGAGGCATGGCTCGCACGCAGAGGGAGCCATGCGGGCTGAGAAGGCAACTGCGGCACTAGCCGTTCATGTGAGTTACCAACGAAATGAGATAGTAGAGAAGGCCAGCGACGGTTGCGGATGTGGGAATCGTGATGAGCCACGCGATCACTATCCTGCCGGCGATTCCCCAGCGGACTGCGGATATCCGGCGCGTCGCGCCGACTCCCATGATGGCACCAGCGATTGTGTGCGTCGTGCTGACCGGGATTCCGCTGAGTGCAGTACCAAGCAACAACAGCGCCCCTCCGGTCTCAGCACAGAAGCCCCCAACCGGCTTCAACTGGGTCAGCTTGATCCCCATCGTGCGGATCACTCTCCAGCCGCCCGTGAGCGTGCCGAGGCTGATGGCGGTGTGCGCGGAGAGAATGACCCAGAGCGGGACGTGAAAGCCGAGCGACCTGTCATATAGCCACGCGGGGACATCCGCTTCAGCGGAGAAGAGCAACACAGCAATGATCCCCATGGTTTTCTGAGCGTCATTTGTTCCATGACCCAAACTGTACGCGGCGGACGAAACGAGCTGACCGACACGGAACAACCGATCTACTTTTCTGCCAGACCAAGGTCGAAAAATCCACGACACGGAAACCATGAGACAAAAAGAAGCAACCATTCCGATGAGGGGAGAGAGAGCAATAAAGACCAGAACCTTATAGAGGCCGCCCATAACAAGAGTGCCTGTCCCGGCCTTGACAATTGCAGCCCCCGCAAGTCCGCCGATAAGCGCGTGCGACACGCTGATCGGAATTCCGTAGTGAGTGCACACGTGCGTCCAAACGATTGCTCCAACGACTCCAGAAAGAATCAGTTCC
Organism: Ignavibacteria bacterium; assembly: GCA_016873755.1. Taxonomy (GTDB): domain Bacteria; phylum Bacteroidota; class Ignavibacteria; order UBA10030; family UBA10030; genus VGWB01. The sequence continues at coordinate 17,663 of VGWB01000046.1, forward strand.
TCGGTAACAACTCCGGGATCAACGATGCTTTTTCCAATGGTATTCGCAACGGCGACACCAAATCCGAATGCTGCAACGAAATTGAAAAACGCTGCCCACGCGACTGCCAAGCGCGGCGAAAGAACGCGCGTTGAAACAACAGTGGCGATGGAATTCGCAGCATCATTCATTCCATTGAGAAAGTCGAAAAGGAGAGCAAGGAGAATAATGATAACAACCAGCGTCATGGCGGGTCAAGACTTGCGCAAGTGTCAGGAATGTTTGATCAAGATGCCCTCAAGGACATTCGCCGCGTCCTCGCACTTGTCCGTCGCGGTCTCCAGACTCACGTAGACCTCCTTGAATTTGATGATCTTCACAGGATCCTTTTCCTTCTCAAACAGCTCGGCAATTGCTCTCTCGAAAATCGAATCGGCTCGGTTTTCGTACTCGTTGATCGTTTGAAGCGCCTGCTGCAGCTCTTCGATGACGTGCAAGTTCTTGATGAGTTCCACGGCGCGACGGACCTCGACGATGGACATGTGGAGCACATCGATCAACTCGACCATGGAGGAGGGACACTTGTCAAGTTTGTAGAGAACAAAACGGCCGGCACTGCCATCGATGTAATCGAGGATATCGTCGAGTGCCGATGCCAACAGATGTATATCCTCCCGATCGAGCGGCGTCACAAACGTAGAATTGAGCTGTGAGAAAATCCGGTGGGTAATGGCGTCACCCTCGTGCTCGAGATCTTTGATGTGGTGAACAATGGCTTCTCGCTCCTGCGCGCTCTTGCAGAAGGAGAGCTTCTTCATCGCCTCTGCCGCTTTGACGAGATTCTGACTCGACTCTTCAAGCAGCGAATAGAACTTGTGTTCTCGAGGCACCAATCGACGGATGTATTTATCGATTTTCATATGCTCCCTCTTGGGGATTTGAGTTTCATTTAGTCAAGTCAAAGCGATCCGCGGTCGCTCGCCCATCAATCACCGGCGTTCCGATGGCTCATAAAAATCTCTCCAGCCTCTGGCTCAAGCGCCAATGCGCAAAATTGTCGGCCATATTATAGCCACAAAAAGGCAACATTGCCATAGGGTCACATCGCACGATCCCAAGGACTCCCGTTGGCGCGGCCCTCGTCTCAGTTGTCATTCCCGACCCTAAGAGTACGCCGTGCACTCAATCGAAGGCTTGCATTACGGGCGGCAAGACCCTCGATTGACGGCTCTCCCGGACAATGGCAGAAATCGGAACGCCGCGCGGGTCCCCCCAGTTCGGAGAAATCCTCAGGCACTGCCCGGCGGGAGTTGGGAAACGCGAGTTGGGATGGGCAGCCTTGCCATCTGTCGCTGGCCACTCCCTCCCCTGCCAGTCCAGCAGTCCTGCGAGGTCAGGTTTTCCATCCGCGCCACGTCATTTGGATGGCTGCGATGGAGGTAGCAGCCCGGGTGGGTCACCTGGTCGAGCTCAATCAGCGTACCGTGTCGAAGCATCTGTTTGTGATCAACAAGGTTCCTTCAGATTCTTGATTTCCAGCTTCGGACGACTTCCGCATTGATCCTGATCTCGTTGTCGACCAACCGGCTGGGGATTGGATCAGGATAGAACTTCTGGCAGCAGGCGTAAGCCTCCAGGCTCGACATGTTCCAGTAGGAGGGACATGCTGCGCAATGGATATTGTGGCCTTCGAGGTAGAAATCGGTCGAGCGGCAGTTTTCGCTGATGCTCATGGCCGTCACGATCTTGCCCTCGGGAGTGGTGTACGCCAAGACCGGCACTTGCTGCACTCGCTCCGGATCAAAGAACCGTACAAGCTTGTGAGCCGTGACTGCCTTCAGAGGAATGACGATGGACCCGTCCTCCAGCCGAGCCTCAATGAGTGTGCTGGAGGTTTTCTGACTGACGCCATAGTCGATGGGAACAACAATGGAAGGTTGGTTTGCGATGACGGGATGGTACTCCCGGAAGAGGACTCCGAGATATGATGTGAGTCCGAGTGCGAGGACGACAACCACCACGACGACGCTGATCCATTTCTTCCTTGACGGCGTCCCATTGGACACTGTAGGAGTCTCAGGCTCTGCTGTGGGGATCGCCGATCCGCATTGGGGGCAGACCTTCACAGCGTCTTCACAAGGGGTTCCACATCGTTGGCATTGTCCGGCCATGTTCTTCACGCACTTGATTCAGATTGTCATCTCTTCCCCTTCACGTGGTGACGCTCCATACCGTCGCCTTCTGTCTCACCACGCTTCTGCTCCACATATGGCTCACACTCTGGCGCCGAGGACTTTCTCTGCAAGCTGTTTGCGGTATCGTTTGAGTTTTGCTCGGAGCTCTGGGCGTTTTCCGGAGAGGATACTGATGGCAAGAAGCGACGCGTTGGTCGCTCCATCGATCGCTACGGTCGCGACGGGAACACCTGCGGGCATCTGAACGATCGAGAGGAGAGAATCGAGGCCGTTCAGCGACTTCGATTTCACCGGGACCCCGATCACCGGCAGTACCGTCTTCGCCGCGAGCACTCCGGGCAGATGTGCCGCACCTCCTGCCGCAGCAATGATAACTTCGATGCCGCGAGCTTCTGCCTCCTCAGCATAGCGGAGCGCGTGGTCCGGTGTGCGGTGTGCTGAGAGCACCCTGAATTCAAACGGAACGCCGAACTCCTTCAGTGTTGACCGAGCCGGTTCGAGTTGGTCGACATCTGATGCGCTCCCAAGAACAATCCCGACCAGCGGAGCAGATTCATTCGTGGTCTTTTTCGCCGCCATAGAAATGGAAGTTCGTGAAGTTGGTTGAGGATTCAGGTCCGGTGTTGTTTCTCCGACGAATTTGCGCGAGCAACATGATTGGCGATCAGAGCCGCCGTGGCCCCTGCGCCAAAACCATTGTCAATGTTGACAACGGTGAGACCGGGCGCGCAGGATTGGAGCATCGTCATCAGAGCCGCTTCGCCTTTGCCGCCGTAGCCGTATCCGGTGCTCGTAGGTACTCCAATGACCGGGACAGGAACAAGTCCGCGCACAACCGAGGGGAGTGCCCCCTCCATCCCCGCCACAACGACGACGGCTGAGACCTCATGTTCGACAATCTCCTTCAACGGCTCCATGAGCCGATGAATACCTGCGATGCCGACATCGTAGTGTGCAAAGACGCGACATCCCATCACCTCAGCGGTGACCTTTGCCTCCTCCGCTGCAGGAACATCGGACGTCCCCGCCGCCAGGATCCCGATTTTGCCTCCGGTCTCCTTCATCTCGAAATCCGGTCGAGATGCCACAATTGTCCGGGCAATCCTGTTACGGTTTAAACGTAGGATTCTGCCCAGGCTATTCTCAATCACGTGCGCACACTCATCGCTCACCCTCGTCGCGAGAGCAATCCCTGATTTCTCTGCGATGCGCTGGACGGCTGCCACAACCTGATCGTGAGTCTTCCCTTCCGCCAGGACTGCTTCGGGGATGCCGGTTCGATCAGCGCGGTTGACGTCGAGGCGCGCGAATCCTTCGATTATTTCGATGTTTCCAGTGTGGTGATTCTGCATGGCAGCGGAGGCATCAATATACGCCAAAATCTTGAAAAGACCATGAAAAAATGGAGAGAGGAAAGAGAACTACATTCGAGCTCAGGGTTCGGATGCTCTTCGAAGCCTATCCATGATCGTCGCACCGAGTCCCT
>VGWB01000047.1 GCA_016873755.1 Ignavibacteria bacterium
CAAACTATGACCACGCGCACAGGCTCGAAATGGTCAGGATTCACCGCTCGGTTTCCTGCCTGCCGACGGTACACGAACAATCCAGCGCCCGTCGATGAAGGCGCTGCACTCGCACGCTCTCTGTTGCCTTCAGGCTCCTATTCCTCTTCCTCCAGCTCAGCCATCTTCGACTTCACCTTCTTGTAGCCCTTCGGGACTTCAAAATCGCTCACAGGCACGGACTGCTTCTCAATTTTCGTGACAACGGTCTTGATCCCTTTGCTGTGCTCCGTCTCCATCGGAAACCCATCGATCTTGTCCCACCCCTCGGCCGCGTCGGTCGTCGCCGGATTCATGGCCATCATCCGCCTGGAAAACTCGGCGAAGTCCTTGCTCATCGCCTCGAATTCCTTGACCTCCTTCGTCACCCACAGCGTTGCAATGACTTCGTCTCCCCGCCGGAGGATGTACTTCGTGCACCCGCGGCCGCTCACCGTCTTTCGCTCGCTCGTCTTGATGACCTCCACAGGCGCCTTTGTTCCCTTCTCCTTCCCCTTCATCATCCCTCCCATCATCTGCTCAACCTGTTTCCGCTGCTCCTCCGGCATGTCTTTCATCTGCTCACGCATCTGCTCCATGGCCTTATCCATCCGGGCACCGGCGCCTTTCATTGTCTTTTCCATGTCTGCGAACGACATCTCCGAATACGTCTTCTCGCCGGGATGAACGGTGTAGAACATCTCCCGATCCAGTCGGAGGAGAACATACTCCGCCTGATTGGTCACGATTTTGAACATTTTCGGCATATAGAACATCTTTGAAATCTGAGTTGCTCCTTCACCCGTCGTGGTGCTCTCCCAGTACAGTCCCTGGGCAAAGACCGAGGCGCTCATGATCATTGCCAGGCAGATGACGAGCGCGAGAGAAGAGTTCAAGATTCTCATTTGAATCCTCCTTTCTTTACGGATAGATGCGTTAGGTGTGAGTTCTTTCAGGTTATGGACAGCGGGCAAGGTGAATGTAGCGAATAATTAGAGATAATCAATTGGCACATGGCGGCAGCTTTGAATCCAGCGGATTACTTGTTGCGGTTTGCCTTCGTCACTCCGGAAGCCATCACAAAGACACCCTGTCATGCCCGCGGAGGTTAAGCGGGCATCCAGATACGCCCTTATTTTGGATTCCCCGCACTGGCGGTAGCGGCCAGTTCCGCTTTGCGATCGCTCCATCAGCCGGACAGATTTTGCATGGCGCGGGGACGAAGTTCGATTTGAGTCCGGTCTCTTCGCCGACGCCGTGTGCAACGACAGTGTGGCATCCTGAGGTCCCGGTTATGCTGACAATCACCTCCGGCAGTGAGCTTGGCGAGTTCGTGGACCAAGATGGTCAATCCCTGGGCCGGAGCGTAACGAGGAAGGGGTCACAGATTGGGACAATACTATTTGCGGCCAATGGCGAGCAGCCTCAGGGTGCGCAAGGAACGGTCACCGTTGAGGCTTTGAGTCGGGACATCAGGAAGACCATCACTATCACGGTTATAAGGACGGCGCCGCTCGTCGATCATTTCGAGGTCAGGCCGGAGCCGGAAGAGATCGCATTTACCGAGAGCTCAAAGATCTTTGTGCAGGCAAAAGATGCCAACGATCAGGATATTGAGTTTGATGAGAATGAACTGCTCACTTTTACGCTCTTAGGAGAATCTGCGTACGGAACCTACACCCTGCCGACCGGAGACACCGTCAAGATGTATCCTGTTGAAGTCAGAGATGTTCGCTATGGGGACGCAAGAATGGGAGCAATAACCTTTGCTGCTGTTTCACTACAATCTGATCCATTAAGATTTGGCCAGAAGCCGATCGTTGTTCTCGAGAAGACATTGAGAATAGTGATGATCGGACTGCAGGAAGTACGCCCTTTTGTTCCGAATGATATCCACGTTCCAAGATCTGGGAGCCTAAGCTTGCGCACGGAATTCCGAGTGCAGCTTACTCGCGGCGGAGCGCAGGTTGCGGGGCACAGTTTCAGGCTGACCAGTGACTACCTGGACGGTTCAGGAGGCCATGACCACGTGGCTTTGAGGCGGGATCGAAACCCTCTGTCAACCCGATTTCTCAATTGTTACTACCGTCGATGGACAGTTGAGATATCGATACATCATACGTGTTGATACCTCAAGCCGAGGGAGAATGGATGAATTTATTCTCGAGGTTGGTGATCTAGTCGCTGATTCCGTGGACGCGACATCAAAGGCCTCCTCTGTTTGGGGATCGATGACTCGGTGAGAAGCCTCGATGACCTTTATTTTCCACCAGCGAGCGCTCTGCTTCCATCTGATACAATAGCAGTCTCATTCCAGTCCGATGGACTACCCACAATAAAGCGGTTCTGGGCAAGAGGGTGGTCTCCTCCGATCACCGAGCGAATGTACGACAGTTTGAGAGCGCTAGGATTGAGACGCAAGGATATAGTACCACCTTGGTATGCTGATGCTTTTGTGCGGCGCACAATTGCTTCGGTGGTAATTGTGGGGACAATCAACCCAGTAGCTCTTCTCGACACCCTCATCTCCTACAAGCACCAAGCCTTCAACCTCGGCTGGATCACCAACAAAGGCATCCTTAACGCCGCAAGCAAATCGACCGCGGCAACACCAAGGCGGCCAAGAACATCATTGAGGCATTCATCAACGAAGTCGAAGCCCAAAAGGAGAAACACCTCTCCAGAGAGGCGTATGCGTTGCTGAAGTATAATGCGGAGTACTTGGTTGCCAGACTGAAGGAATGATCTGATCCCAAGGGGGTGCTAAGCTGGTCGGAAGATCCCTCTCAACGCGGCGCTGGAGTGTTCCCTTCCGCGATCTCCTTCCGCTCCCAGTCTCAACCTGCAACCCGTTTCCCTACTTCGCCGGTTCGATCACCACCGCGGTGCCGTAAACCAGGATCTCCGCTGCGTTGGCCATGATGTAGCTGGTCGAAAACCGGACGTCGACGACTGCATTTGCCCCCAACGCTTCTGCCTCCGCCGTCATCCGGTCTACCGACTGATCTCGCGATTCCGCCAGCAGCTTTGTGTACTCCTCGATCTCCCCACCAAAGATGTTCTTCAGCACGGCCAAGATATCTTTGCCGATGTGCCGCGCACGAATCGTGTTCCCCCGCACGATGCCGACCGTTCTCACGATCCTGTGGCCCGCAATGGTACTGGATGTCGTCACGATCATCGCTTGACTTCCTTATACTTGTCCGTTTTCCACGTGTTCCACTTCTCGCGCAGCACGGAGACTACGAGGATCGCAAAACCGAGCGCGACCGCGCCCACCCCGATCTTCAGATACAATGGTGTCGCGACATCCTCAAGCAGCGAGAGCACCATCTGGTAGATGCCGACCGCAAGAAAGATTGCCGCGCCGATGCTGATCAGCAGCCACGCGAGACCCCGCTCGATGCGGGCATACACACCGGCCCAGTAGTGATCCCACGTCTCCTCCGCCGGCCGTTTGAATTTCATGGTCATGGTTACCTCCTTGACGCGTTTCAGTGATTGCCATTCATCGCGCAGCGTACTGCTGGCGCTGAGCAATTGCTCGAACTCCACACGCTCCGCGTCCGTCAGCGCCCCGTCAAGCGCCTTCATCAGCAGTGTCACCTCGCGTTCATTCAACTCCGTCATCCCATTCTCCTCTCCATGCACTCACGGAGGCGGCGCCCCGCGTAGTAAAGGCGCGACATCACCGTCCCCTGTGGACACTCCATGAGCTCCGCCAGCATCCGGTACGAGGTGTCGAGCATGTCACGGGCAACGATCAGCGCGCGGTCCTCTGGATCGAGATCCCACAGCGCCTGCCAGAGATTCTGCCGCAGCTCCGCCGCCTCACATTGCGCATCAGGTAGTGGGTCGGTCGAAACCGGCTCCCGCGGCTCCCTCCCATCCACATCCTCCGCAAGCGCACACGAAACAATCGGTCTCTTTTTGCGAGCGCGCACGAAATTCAAGCAAAGGTTTTTGAGGATCTGATAGTACCAAGTGTAGAACCGCCTGCCTGGCTCGAACCGTCCGATCGCCTTGAACGCCCGCGCGAACGCTTCTTGCGAAAGGTCGAGTGCATCGTCATGCGAGCCGACAAACCCGAGCGCCACATAATATGCCTGCTTCATGTAACGCCCGACAAGGAAGCCGAAGGCTTCCTTGTCTCCCCGCTGACAGCGCGTGATCCACTCCTGTTCCGATCGATCCGGCTCCATGAATCTTGGGCCCCTACTGAATGATACATGCGGCATGACAATTTATTCAAAAGTCTTGGTAACGCCAACTGAAGCCGGCGGCTGCCCTTCACGAGTTTACCTGTTTTCCCAGGAAGTGTGGAGAAGCGAGTTCCTTGACTGAAGTGTCAGGACGCCCGCCTGCTCTTAAGTAGAGTTCTCTGAAGCGGGCAGGGAAGTCCTGACACCACGGGGAACAAGTGAAAGGCAAACTCGTGCCGCCCATTTGTTGCTTCCCTTTCCGATTGTCGGTACATTCTCTCCACTTGCCTTACCAATACATTGGGCGCGGTTTCTTGCACATGATCAGACTCCTTGCAGCGCTTCTTCTTGTATTCTCGGTCGTTCTTGCTGATGCTCCGCGGCAAATCCGTCCGCCGAAACCGCTCCCGCTCGACGGTTTGCCCGGCGTTACGTTAAAGAATCGCACCAACAGTCAATACCTGCCTGATCGTGTCATCGTCAAGCTCATGCCTCGCGTGCCAACCTCTCTCTCCAAATCTGCTTTCGGCGTCCGATCAATTGATCAGGCGCTCGCCCGAGTTTCAATCGTGTCGGTCGCACCAATGTTCCCGCTTCCCGCACTGAAACAGAAACCGGTCAGTGTTGACCTTTCGCTCATCTACGAGATTCGTTTCTCCTCCCCAAACGATCCCTTTTCTCTCGCTGAAGAACTCTCCAGAGTTTCTGAGGTTCAGTATGCTGAACCCTCATTCATCTATACGGTAACCGGTAGAACATTCACACCCAATGATCCCCTCCTTAGTTCTCAGTGGGGACTTGAGAAGATAAGCGCTCCGGCTGCGTGGGACATTTCACAAGGACAAGGAGATTCGAGCATTGTAATAGGAATTGTCGACAGCGGCGTGGATTGGTCACATCCCGATCTCGCGGCAAATATCTGCACCAACCCCGGTGAGGTAGGACTCGACGGACTCGGGGGAGACAAGAGCACCAATGGCGTCGACGATGACAACAATGGCTACGTGGATGATTATCACGGCTGGGATTTCGCAGGCGCCGACTGGAGAACCCTGAACGAAGACAACAACCCTGCGCCGACTGGTGACAACAACAATCATGGAACTCACGTTGCCGGCATTGCTGCAGCGACCACAAACAACGGTATCGGCATTGCTTCGATCGGTTTCAAGTGCCGCATCCTTCCGGTCAAGTGCGCGGCGGACAACGACACCCGCGCAAACGGCAGCGGATACATCATCAACGGTTACCGCGGCATCACCTACGCGGTTGACATGGGAGTGAAGGTCGTGAATTGCAGCTGGGGCGGCGAAGGAGGCTCACAATTTGAGCAGGACATCGTGAATTATGCCACCGAGCATGGAACTCTCGTCGTCGCGTCGGCAGGCAACAACAACGCGGATGTTTTTTTCTCACCGGCTGGTTACAAGGGGGTCCTTGCCATCGCGGCAACCGGCCCTGGAGACGCGAAATCGGGCTTCTCCAATTTCGGCGACTTCGTCGATGTCGCCGCTCCGGGCGAGGATATCCTCAGCACCGGTATTCACACGACATTCTATGCCACTACTGGATACTTGGGATACACGATTCTCAGCGGCACATCGATGGCAAGTCCACTCGCCGCAGGCCTTGCAGCTCTCGTGAGATGGAAGTTCCCCTACCTGACATCTTTGCAGGCGGGCGAGCAGGTTCGTGTAACGAGCGATCCGGTCTCGAGCCCCTATCAGCTCGGGCGCGGCCGTCTCAACGCGCTCAATGCACTGACGATTGAGAACTTGCCTTCGGTCCGACTGCAATCGTTCGTGGTAAACGATTTCCCCGGGGGCAACGGCAATGGGACTGCCCAGCCTGCGGAAACACTCAACATCCAATGTGTTGTGAAGAATTTCCTCTCGCCAACCTCACCCGGATCAATGCTCCAGTTGACAACTCCGAGCCCGTACATCATTGTAATCGAAGGGTCATTCGCGCTTGGGTCGCTGCGGACGCTCGATAGCTCCTCCAACTCCACCCACCCCTTCCGTGTCTACGTCAATCCAACCGTTCCGCAAAGCTACACAGCGACAATGCGATTGACATTCACCGATGGCTCCTTCACCGATACCGAAACGTTCTCTTTCCTCGTCAATCCGACCTACCAGACTACCGCAATCAACGATATCCAGCTTACCTTGACCAACGACGGGAGGCTCGGCTTCTTCGATTACCCAAAAAACAGCGAGGGAGTCGGATTCGTGTTCAATGGAGCCAACCATCTGTTTGAGGGCGGGCTTATCATCGCGACTTCATCAACCCGCGTTGTGAACGTTGTGCGCAACGGTGTGACGACGGGTTCTCAGGATGGTGATTTCTTCTCGGCGAATTTCTTCACATTGACAACGCCCGGGATCGTCTCCAACCAGGACGGGTTCACTACCTTCACAGATATGACTGCACCCCTTGAGAATCTCATCGGCGTCCAGGTTGATGCGCACTCGTATGCTTTCTCAGACCCTCTCGATTCGAAGTACATCATCCTGCGATATGACGTGACGAACAGGGGTACAGCACCCGTGCGGAATGCGTACATCGGAATTTTCCTCGATTGGGATCTCGGCAACTATGACGCAAACATTTCGGCGTTTGATTCGACGAGAAGCCTCGGTTATTGCTACGATGCATCAAACACCCGGCGAGAATATGTCGGCATCCGCGCTCTCGACAGCGCGGCGGCGTTCACATCGCTTGTCAATGATGGATCCATCGATCTCTCACGTGCTGCAAAGTGGAGATGGGTAAGCGGAGGCTTTGCCAACGCACAAGCGGGGCCCGCTGATATCCATCACGTGATCTCCTCAGGTCCTTTCACCATAAACCCGGGTGAGAGGCACATCACAGGATTCGCGCTTGTTGCCGGTGATAGCTCCTTGGCCAACCTGCAGGAGAACGCCGACGCTGCAAAGGCAAAATGGGGTGTGATTCTCAAGGTGGTGAGCGTCGAAGATCAACTCAGCATGCAGCCAAAGGAGTTCAGGCTTGAGCAGAACTTCCCTAATCCGTTTAATCCAAGCACCACTCTTGAGTTTGCAGTCCCGACTTCAAGGCTCGTCTTGATAAAGGTCTACGATGTATTAGGAAGGGAAATTGCGACGCTTGTGAATGAGGTTCTGCAGCCAGGGATTCACCGGGCCCGGTGGAATGCCGCTGGTTTCCCGAGCGGCGTCTATTTCTTCCGCATGCAGGTCCGCCAAATATCTGACGGCAAAGCCGGTGGATTTGTGGCCACGCGTAAAGCGCTCCTGATGAAGTGAGCCGGTTGGAATGGACATTCAACCCCTGACGCTTGAGGGCACATACGTTCGCCTCGAACCGCTTTCGTTGGAACATCTTGATGCACTCTGCGATGGCGGGCTCGATCCTTCACTCTGGCAATGGACAACCAATATCATCCGCACTCCCGAAGAGATGAGGGAATACATCGAAGAAGCTCTTGACCAGCAACAGCAGGGGACGGCGCTTCCCTTCGCCACCATCGAGCGATCAAGCGGAAGAGCCATAGGAAGCACACGCTTCGGCAACATTGATAAAGGGCACCGGCGAGTCGAGATCGGTTGGACGTGGGTGATGCAACCGTGGCAGCGCACGCCGATCAATACCGAATCAAAGTATTTGATGTTGAAACATGCGTTTGAGACGCTTGGATGCATCCGCGTGGAGTTCAAGACTGATTCACTCAATGAGCCATCGCGAGTAGCACTCCGCCGGATTGGCGCGAAGGAAGAAGGAATTTTGCGGAATCACATGATCACATACACCGGACGGATCCGCCATTCGGTGTACTATAGCATCCTCGATTCGGAGTGGCCGCGCATCAAGTCCGAACTTGAAAGAAAGCTGGCGAGCCCGCTCGACCGGAATTCATAACATGGGAAGCCAGCGCGTCCGCTTCATCGCTCTTGCAAAGGCAACGTTTGCCGTCGTCGTGTGGGGCGCGTCGTTCATCGCAACAAAGATCGCCCTTCACGAAGTGTCGCCCGTGACAGTGATCTGGCTGCGCTTCGGCATCGGTGTTGCAGTTCTTGGGGTGTTCGTTGCGCTGCGTAAGGAGCTTGTGTCACCTTCCAGACGAGAGCTCGGGTATTTTTCCCTGGTAGGTTTTCAGGGCATCACCTTCCATCAGTGGCTTCAGGTTACGGGACTACAGACGGCCAAAGCAAGCACAACCGGCTGGATCATCGCAACAATCCCGATCTTTATTGCGCTGCTTGCCTGGTTAATTCTCAAAGAGCGGCTCGGCTGGATCCAGGCCATTGGCATTTTCATCGCCGCGGCCGGTGTTCTTCTCGTCATCAGTGAGGGAGATCCGGCTTCAGTGATCTCCGGTCATTTTGGCGCACCCGGAGATCTTCTTGTCTTTCTCAGCGCACCGAACTGGGCGGTGTTCTCCGTGATCTCGCGGCAGGGATTGAAGAAACATCCCGCAACGCTGATGATGTTCTACGTGATGCTGTTCGGGTGGTTGCTCACGACAGTTTGGCTCGGAGCATCCGGTAGCGTGAGTGAAATCGGATCGCTGTCTTTGAGCGGATGGTGGAGTATTCTCTTCCTCGGCGTATTCTGCTCCGGCATCGCCTACATTTTCTGGTATGACGCCCTTCGGGACGTTTCCGCTTCTCAGGTGGGATCTCTCCTCTATCTTGAGCCTCTTGTTGCAGTCGTGGTCGCATTCTTCTTGCTACACGAACCGTTGTTTGTTGCGCTCTTTCTCGGAGGAGCTCTCATCCTGCTTGGAGTCTGGCTCGTGACCCGTTCAACAATGTCGGAGGGACCACCAGACTAGCCCGAAACCGTGCGTCTTTTTGCCACCTCGTCCGTCTCCATGAGAAAAGAGACTGACCACGAGGCTTATCATATGAATCAGGACAGTGATAACAAGATCAAAGCTACAGTCCGGCGATACTATGGCGATATCGCGGCCCGACGAGGTTCCGGATGCGGCTGTGAGCCATCTTCCTGTTGCAGCGGACAAGATCAGCCGGCACAAGCCGTTCGTGAGGCAGAGCGGCTTGGGTATACGCGCGCCGACATCCTTGCCGTCAGTGATGGATCAGAGCCAAGTCTGGGGTGCGGCAATCCGATCGGCATTGCACGGCTGCGGCCCGGTGAGCAGGTGGTTGACCTCGGAAGCGGTACGGGATTCGACTGCCTGCTTGCAGCAAAGAAAGTGGGGGAGTCAGGGCTCGTCATCGGCGTGGATATGACGCCGGAGATGATTGAGCGGGCACGGATGAATGCAAAGCGAGGTGGATACAGCAATGTGGAGTTCCGATTGGGCGAGATCGAGCATCTTCCCACCGGTGACAGCAGCGTCGACGTTATCATCTCGAACTGCGTTATCAACCTTTCGCCGGCAAAAACCGACGTTTTCAAAGAAGCCTATCGCGTTCTGAGACCCGGAGGACGGCTGGCAATCTCGGACATTGTTGCGGTCCGAGAGCTCCCACAGGAGATCAAGGCAGATGAGGGCTACTACTGCGGCTGCGTCGGTGGGGCTGTCCAGATGGAAGAACTCAGGGGAATGATCAGCGCCGCTGGTTTCGAGAATATTTCGATTTCCGCAATCGACAAAAGCAAGGATTTCATACGGGAGTGGGCGCCCGGCTCACACATTGACGATTACGTCATTTCCGCTTACATCGAGGCCTTCAAGCCCGGGCAAACCAGTAGCAAAGCGGCTTTCTCAGGCAAGGAGTATTTCGATGAGGTGGCACCGCAGTGGGATGCGATGAGAGCGGAGTTCTTCCCGAATGCTGTTCGAGAAAAGGCGATTGCTGTCGCCGGAGTTCAATCGGGTTCCCTTGCTGCAGACATCGGAGCTGGATCGGGATTTATCACGGAAGAGCTCCTGCGTCGGGGAGCGAGGATTATCGCCATCGACCAATCCGACGCAATGCTTGAAGTCATGAGGAACAAGTTCGAAGGCAGCCGCGAAATTGAGTACCGTACGGGAGAGTCTGAGGATCTCCCTGCCGATACCAATTCTCTCGACTTTGCCTTTGCCAACATGTACTTGCACCATGTCGAACACCCAGCAGCGGCAATCCGGGAGATGGCCCGTATCTTGAAACCCGGTGGGAAGTTGGTGATCACGGATCTTGACGAACACTCTTTTGGCTTCCTGCAAACTGAACATCGCGACCGGTGGATGGGATTCAAGCGGGAGGATGTCAAGAAGTGGCTCATTGATGCAGGTCTGAAAGATGCCAAGGTCGATTGCATCGGCGACACCTGCTGCGCATCATCAGAAGCGGGCCGAGGAGAAGCGCAGGTGAGTATCTTCATCGCGTCCGGGACCAAACCCCTACCGTGAACCTTTCGAAGGTCTATAGGCAACCGAGGGAACCTTCGGAAGGTCTTGTTGGCAAGATAGCAAGAATCGGGTGGCTGATGTTCGGACATTCTTGTATACTTGATCAGAACAACGGGAAAGGTCAAGAACAAGGATGACATCAGCGACTCTTGAGCGTCTCTCACACGACTATCAGCGCGTCGAACGGGCCATCAGGTTTCTCCACGGAAGGTACCGACATCGACCTGACCTGCGCGAGGTCGCCCGCAGCGCCCACCTGAGCGAGTATCATTTCCAGCGGCTCTTCACCCGGTGGGTGGGGATAAGTCCCAAACGATTTCTTCAATACCTTACCGTTGAGCACGCGAAGCGCGTTCTTGAGGAATCGCGATCGTTGCTCGATGCAACGTTCGATTCGGGACTTTCAAGCCCCGGCCGGCTTCACGACCTCTTCGTCACGATCGAGGCGATGACGCCCGGGGAATTCAAGAAGAAGGGCGAAGGATTGACCATCGAGTACGGGATTCATCCGACGCCCTTCGGAGAGTGCCTTCTTGCGTTGACCGGACGGGGGATCTGTGCGCTGTTTTTCGTGGAAGGGAACAACAGGCGAGAGGTTGTGCAGGAGCTGAAGCTGAGGTGGCCGGGAGCGCGTCTCGTGGAGGCACCGCGGAGCACGTCGCCGTACCTCCAGAGAATATTTGGCTCGAACTCAGCCGCGCGTCGATTGCCTGTCCCCCTCGTCTTGTCTGGTACCAACTTCCAGATCCGAGTCTGGGAGGCGTTGCTCAAGATCCCACAAGGACAGGTTGTCTCGTATGAGGATATCGCTCGTCGGATCGGCCAGCCGAAAGCCAGCCGAGCGGTAGGGAATGCCGTTGCAAAGAATCCGATCAGCTACATCATTCCCTGCCACCGCGTAATTCAGTCGATCGGGATCACAGGCAATTACCGGTGGGGGCCTGCGCGAAAGAAAGCCATCCTGGGGTGGGAGTGGGCAGAGACGTCACCGGATGATAGATAGGCAGAGGATACCATTCTTCCAATCGCTTGCGCGCTGGATAAACCTGTCAATACAGCACCCGCTGTTCACCGATCTCCAGGTCAACGATACTATCCAACATACCCTCATCCGCCGCGACCTCGCGAAGCCGTTCGATCGGCTCTGCCAGATTTGAATCAGAACCGTAGGCCATTGTGCGGTAATGCATCGGCAACATATACGTCGCTCCTACATCCTTGAAAACCGCTAGCGCTCCGAGTGGGCTAGTATGCACGCGCGATCCGAGACCGCTCGACGAGCCGGGAGCAATGGGGACGATTGCGAGATCGATCTCGAAGCGGCGACCAATTTCCTTGAAGAGCTCAGAGTGATAACCGGTATCTCCGGCGAAGAAGACAGCGTATCCTCTGTATTCGATGACGTAGCCCGTGTAGCCGAAATCCGTCATCCATGCGTTATCGAGACCGTACCGGCCGCTGAAATGCTGAACCGGCACAGCGGTTATTCGAACTCCATCCTCTTCTATCACCTCCCACGCTTTCAGCTCCCTGATTGCTTTGAAACCGAAGTTGGGGGTGTATCGGAGCGCGCCAAGAGGGATCACGAGAGTGCCGTTCTTCGGCAGCATCTCGATGCTTCCATAGCTGAAATGATCGAAATGTATGTGTGAAATCAACGTGAAGTCAACCCTCGTGAGAAGAGAAGGGTCGAGACCAGGCTGGATGTACCTCTTTACCACCATCCCGATCGAGCCGGTAAAGAATGGATCAGTGATGAAGATCTTGTCCTGAATCTGAATGAGCACTGTAGCATGTCCTACCCACGAGACCGCAAGATCCGTGTTCGGAAGGATCGGTGTCGTGATCATTCTCGGGGCAGGGTCAATCGGGTCGCCGATTCTACTGAGCGATCGCGTGACAATGCGTTGAACATACGAACTGCAACCAGTCAGCATGAACAAGACTGGAATGAGCAGCGCAAATACAGGGAGTTGACGTTTCCTCGTCAAAAGACCCGAAATTCCAGTGAACCGATCCATGTCGTTGGGTTTGGGCTATGTTTGATATTGAAATGAACGAAACCGAGAAGCGTCGAAATGCCGGCCACCTTGAATACGCGGCTCCGGTCAGCCACGTGATATACTCCGGCTCCGAGGTTGAGTGTGAGCTTTTCCCCCCACTCGATGAGTGGAACATATGCCATGA
This sequence comes from Ignavibacteria bacterium, assembly GCA_016873755.1. Lineage (GTDB taxonomy): Bacteria > Bacteroidota > Ignavibacteria > UBA10030 > UBA10030 > VGWB01. The sequence goes on from VGWB01000047.1 coordinate 12,757, forward strand.
GGTGACCCGAGTAGGCAAAGTAGGAATTGCCGAGCTTCGTGGTAAAAACCTGGGCGGCAGCAGTCAGCTCGATCGATCCCGCGAACCTCGCGGTTGGATCGACGATAAACGAGTACCAGGGGGAAACCTGTTTGTTGATGCCGAACGAATAAAGAAGGGGTGTCGCCTCCCACTCGAATCCGAATCCCGAGCAAGGTGAGCTTGAATACAGGGTCAGGTTTGGAATTAGCTGGAAGGGGAACCAGACCTCAACCTTGGTCGGCTGGACATCCTGAGCGCGCGCGGCGGAAATAATGCTGAGAAAAGCTAAGAGGGTAAGCAAGTGCTTCATGAATCCCCAGCGGGTTAGATGGCGGAGAACAAAGACCTTCAAGAAATAACGGAATCGACAAGGAAAAGTTCCTGCGACGGTGCTTTGTTTTTCACTAACCCGTTCCACTCCCATTCAACCACACCATCGATGTCAAACGACAGCATTTCTCTTTGCAGCCATCGCTTGCATCTATTCGATGACTCCTCCACCTCCCACGATTCCAATGCTGATGATCGTCTCGCCTTTGTTGATCGACGGCACGGCGCGGATGTAGAGGACAACGCCGGATGCCGGGGCGCGCGCTTCAAAGATCTTTTTGCCGACATAGTCAGTCACGTAACCGACCATCATCCCTTTCTCGACATAGGTCCCACGCTTCACCTGTGGATAGAAGATTCCCGTCTGCTCACTTGCAACCGTGACAAGCTGGCGGATCCAAACGGGATTCTCGATCAACGCAGCGTTTCCCGGAAGCATCTTGAGATAGCGCATCACGTTCAAGCAGCCGTACATCAACATCTCCACGTCATTTGGATCAACGGTTCCTGCATGTCCCGCTTCAACGGTGATGGAGGGCTTCCCGCGGGTTGTTGCAGTATTCTCCAGGTACCGCGAGGCATTCGGATCCGTCGGTCGTTCCGTCGAGATCACGATATGATCAAGTCCGAATGCAAGTACCATATCACGGGAAATTCGATCCTGCTCGGCACGGCCTGTTCTGGTCCAATAGCTGTAGGGACGCAGGCTCTCGTCAATATCGCCGCCGTGGAGATCAATCAGATGATCACATTGTTCCACAACGTGTTTGGTGATGAGGTAGGATGCGCGGTCGGTCTGTGTTCCGTCCATCCTTCCAGGATACATCCGATTCATGTTCTTGCCATCGATCGGATTCAAATGAACAATGATACGCTGGAATGATGGAATATTGACCAGCGGTACGATGACGACGGTTCCTGATATCTCGTGCGGGTCGAGCACACCAATAAGCTTCTCAAGAGCGACAATAGATGCATACTCCGTGCCGTGAGACCCAGCGACGAGTGCCAACACCGGACCCGCTTTCGACCCGTGTACAACAACAACGGGTATGCTTGTCGCGGTGTCAATCCCCGCGGGGACTTCGATAGCACCAAAGGTTTTCTGGCCGTGCGAAGCCGTTGCTGTTCCAACGGTGAATGTAGGCCGATCCTGAGCTGTCGCAAGAGTGACGCAGCCCATCAGGATGGCAATAGTCTTGAACAAGGATTGAACCATGGCTCAGCTTCTTTCTGCTGGTTGTTGGGCGTCATTTTAGGTTAGTATCAAATGATACCAAGGCAGATTTTGGGTATTTTGTCATTACCAATGCCGGAGGTATCATATGTTGGATCACCAACTTTCTTCGAGGCTTCAGTCGAAGTCGGTCAAGCAGTCGATCATCTCAAGTATCGCCAGGGACTTCAACCTCACGCCGATCCTGGCCGAAGCCTACTTCACGCAAATCAGTGATTACTTTCTCCACCATGCCGAGGTGAACCTTAACGCCGGCCAGATGCACTACCTCGCCGTCGATGAGAACGAACCAGCCGGCAAGCCTTTAGCACTCTGCAAGAAGGTCTCCGTCAAGCTCACGTTGCATAAGCCCGAGGAAGATCTCGCCGTCTACAAAAAGTCAGGGCTCCGAGGTCTTCGCCACCACAAGATCATCCGCATCACCAATGAAGCCATCGATCAGGGCGGCGTTCTCTCCTACGAGGACATTGCCTTCATCCTCACCTCCAGTGTCGTCACCATCAAGCGTGACATCAGCCAGATGCGACGCAAAGGCATCATCCTGCCTTCCCGCGGCTGGCGTCACGAGATGGGACGCGGTCAAACGCACAAAACTCAGATCCTCGAGCTCTACCTCTCCGGCTACCAGTTCTCCGACATCGAGCGCAGGACCCATCACTCCGAGACTGCCATCAAGCGCTACATCCAAGACTTCTCCAGAGTCGTTCTCCTGCACAAAAAGGGCTTCTCCATCGACCAGATCCGCATCTCCACCGGCTTCTCGCACCGACTCATCAGCGAGTATCTCAAGCTCCTCAAGCAGCACACCAAATCCGCTCAGCTCAGGCGTATCCTCCAATCACCCAAAAAAAGGAGGAGCTGAACACTATGATAGCAAAGAACTTAGCCTTCTTGCCTCGTGATACCCGCAGCTACTCCCCGCACGAGCTCGCTAAGCGACAGCACCGGCGCCTCATTGGCAAATCCTTGAAGCATATCCTCCTGGATCGCTTTCTCAACCACTACGGCTATGACAAAGGGGCTGTCACCGCCCGTGCCATCATCGACGACTTGTTGGCTCTCATCGAACACTACTACCGCTACAGCGACAACTCATTCCTCAAACAAGGCCAGATGGTCTGGCCTGCCGTCCCCGTCGATGAGTATCCCAAAAAGGGCAAGACTATCGCTCAGACGAAGCTCAAGCCCGTTGTTCTCGACATCATCACTGACTCAGATATCGACGACTGGAAAATTCCCATCCATCACCGTGAACTCAGGCTCAAGAAGATCGAACGCTGGACGCAGCAAGCCCACGATCAAGGTGCGCTCCTGACTCAACTCGATCTGGCCATCCTCCTCACGACCTCCTCGGCTACTGCTGGCGACTATGTCCGCGAATATCAGAACCTCTACCATCGTCCCTTACCAACTCGCGGTAACATCCAACTCATCGGAGGCGGTCAAACGCACAAGAAGCAAATCATCGCCCTCCACCTCAAAGGCTATCTTGTCCCGACCATATGTCAAAAAACAAATCACTCCAAGGAAGCTGTCGAACGCTATATCCGTGACTATGAATCCATCAAACTCTTGTCGACCAAGTTCGACGACGTTGATGTCATCTCTCGCATCATCCGTCTCACCCCCTCAGTCGTCAAGCAGTACCTTGACCTGATACCGCTTGACTCCTGAGAGGCCAGTGGCTATCTTCACAATCCCGCCCACACCTGGTATCACCTGATACTATTTCAAGGGAGGCTTTTTATGCTCCCCAAACAACGGATGTTTTGGTTGAACCTGACGTTGATTCTTCATGGTGCGGAGGCCGCGCTCCCACTCGTAGCGGATCGTAACAGCTTGTGACCACCACAGTCCCAGTTTGTGTCTCTCAAGGAGGTGTTTCGCGGCAAGTTTGTGGCCGTTCTTCTTCACATCGAAGCCATCGAGGATCTTGAACCAGTCGCTCCATGTCTTCCCCGTCTTTGCTTTGACAACGTCACTGCTGATCTTCGCGAAATTCGTGCGCTCTCTACCCATGGACCGCCTTTCTTGATAGGTCATTTCTCTAGGTTTGGATGTCTCAAATGGAAATCCGTCGCATCCTGGAATGCTTTAGCCACGGCCAGGAGCTTCGCCTCACCGAACAGCCGGCCGATAAAACTGATGCTCGTCGGCGATCCCTCATTGTTGAAACCGTTCGGAAGCACAACGCACGGATGCCCCGTGAGGTTTGTCAACAAGAGATTGTCGCCGCCGAATGACGGAGCAACATAGAGATCGATATCATTCATGAGCTTCTGCATTTCCTGGATGAGCAGGTAGCGGACCCGGTTGGCCTGGATGTATTCAACCGCTGGGATGAAGCGCGCGCTCCTGAACGCGTTCGGCCACGCGTTCTTGATCTGCCGGACTAGCAGATCATCTTTGCCGCTGCGGGTGAGTTCATCAAACGCCGCTGCAGCCTCCGCGCTCAGAATAAATGAAAGGTCACCGACAGGATATTTGGGAAGCTCGATCGGCACAAGCTTAGCCCCAAGCTGCCGCAGCACGGCGAGCACCGAATCATTGTTTGCCTTGTTGGCCCGCGCGCTGTCAAACTCCATCTTGAGATATCCGATTCGCAGCTCGCCGAGGTTGATCTTTGGATCGTAGTTGAAGGGAAGATCATACAACGTCTGATCTTTTCCATCGGGACCATAGATGGCATTGAAGACCAGCGCACAGTCTTCGACCGTTCGGCAGATCGGGCCAATCTTGTCCATCGACCAGCTCAGCGCCATCGCGCCCGTCCGGCTGACCCGGCCGTAGGTCGGTCGCAGTCCTGTCGTTCCACACCGCGTGGATGGAGAGACAATCGATCCCCAAGTTTCGGTTCCGATCGAGAAGGCCACGAGTCCTGCGGCCGTCGCCGAGGCCGAGCCTGCCGATGATCCGCTGGAGCCCTGTTTGTAATTCCACGGATTGCGCGTCATGCCGCCGTACCAAACATCACCCCACGCAAGCTCCCCCATCGTGAGCTTCGCAACCAGAACGGCACCGGCCTCCTCAAGCCTTCTGATGACAGTGGCATCTTCATCGATGATTTGATCCTTGTATGGAACCGATCCCCAGGTCGTCTTGTAGCCCCTCAACGCAAGGAGATCTTTCGCTCCGTAGGGAATCCCGTGCAACGGACCTCGGTATTTGTTTTTTGCAATCTCTGCATCCGCGCGCTTCGCCTGTTTCAGAGCAAGGTCTTCGGTGACCGTGATGACACACTCCAGCTTTGGCCCGTACTTCTTCAGGCGTTCAAGATACATTTTCGTCAGCTGCTCGGACCTCACTTTCCGCGTTCGAATCAGCTCCGCGAGCTGGCCGACGGAGTAGAAGGCAAGATCTTCAGGGTTGTTCGGCACCGTGACTCTTCCCGGTGGACTCATTCTGAGCGGCTTCTTGCCCTTTTCGAATTGCATGCCGACGGGGATCGGGTTGAAGAGGATGGCCGGCGGCACATCATTCGAGAGAACGAGCTTTCTGATATTCTCATAGTTTTTCAGTTGATCAAAGAGGTCGTCTCGCATGGAGTCTCGTTTAGCCTGGTTGAATACCAAACCGATGAGTTTTTCCACATTTTCGACCTGTTCTAGCGTGATCGGATTCGATCGCTTCTCCTGGGCAGACGAGAAATCCACAGAAACCAGGATCGCAACAAGCGCGCAGGCACCGAGCGCGAAGAGCCGATGGGTCATGCTTATATCCTTTCTATTGAGTCGATTCAATTTTAGCACGCTCCTTGTCAAGCGCCTTGTAGTCGAGCTCTGACCCCAGGATGCTGTGGGGAATGACGTAGGCCGCGATCATGACTATTGCCGCTCCAAGGACCCAGCGCTTCGGATTCTTCGCCTTATAGAGCGCAACCGCTGCTAGAATCCACGCGATGAGCGCAACTGCAGTTTTATTATCAGTGAGGTCAGTTCCGACCGGCCAGCCTGTCCACCATGCGTTGAACGCGTAGTGTTGCATCAACGGACCGAGAATGAATCCGCCCAGAACCAGCAGCGCCACGGTCCAGAACACGAGCGCTTTGAATTTCGGCTCAGGCACGAAGAATTCGAACCCCGCACGCATTCCGAAGAGCATAGAAAGAAACATCGCCAAGACGTGGGGAATCACGACAGCGATTGGCGTGTCACCTTTAAACCGAATGATGATGGGCTCTGCACCGGGCACACCTGCCTGCTGGTCCCCTTGCCGGAGCTCAACCCGGTACGTCAGCTTCCCCGCCGGCGGCTGATGGGGCAATTCTGCCTCGAGATATCCCTCCGAGTAGCTCATGGGCAGACGCGTCCATTCGTCCTCTGTATTGTAACGTTTCCAGTACAGCACTCCTTGAATTGACGGATCATCTGTTTTGATCCTGACGGGGGCGTTCTCTGGCCCGGGATGACTCCGATCGAGCGTGTAAGGGATTGCACGTTCGTTGAGCGTCACCTTGCCTGACACTGCATAGGTGGGGCCGGTGAGACGCTGATAGATGAGAACAAGCGCGGTGATGAGGACCGACAGGATCCAAAAGACAACACGTTTCTTCATTCGGCTTCTCTCCTCGTATCAATGTGTTTTGGTTCCGGTATCCGTGGAAGGATGCCCCGCTACAACTTCTGGATGGAGACAATTTCAATCAACACTCCCCACATGTGAACACTCACCTGGCCTTTGAGTTCCCGCGCTTCAAATCGGATCCGCAGGCCCTCCTTTCGGAATTCTTCAGACAGATTGACGGGATCATAATTCTTTCCATCATCTCCCCTGATGCCGTAAAAACCGCCTTCGAGGGAAACGTAGATGACAGTCCCAGTGAGCTTTACAGTGTCTTCATCTTCGTTGATGCAGGAACCTAGTGCCGTACAGCCAACCGCGAATAGAACGAGAGCGACTATTCTTTGCATGATCATTCCTTTTGAGCATTTGGACATAATTACCTAGGAAGATCGGTGACGACAATCCTTCACCTCAACGCTTTGTTGAATAGCCCAAACTGGGCGATGGTCAGCGATCCGAACGGCGTCTCGACTGACCGAGCGTCAATGAGGTTGATTGCATCGCCATCGACGTACCACAGAACCGAAGGCTGTGAACGGCCCTCGGCTTTCCCATGAGTCCCGCGTACTTCAGCAAATTTCTCAAGCTTCTCAATCTCTGTTGGCCGTGGCAGATTGCCTGCCACGATAAACGGTCCATCACCTATCGACCTGCGGATTCCGATAATCGTCTGCACACACGATGTCAGATCACGGTTCAAGGCTTTTTCCGGGAGTCGTGTGGAGACAATCATAGCATCACTCAAGCCCGCATCGACCGCCACCTGAAGCGCCGACTCGTAGCTCGCCGACTTTACCTTGTACTCCGTGTTGTCATGGGACCGGATGGGATAGGTACTGAACACCGCGTTGCCTTCCTGACGGCCCGAGGTGTTCATCGTCTCGCCGAAAACCTTTCGCATGTCACCGGTGCGAGCGAGCTCTTCAACGAAATCGATCCGGGATCTAACTGTGGGATATCGCGTGATTCCCTGAACAGCGAGGACTTCAATATCGCTCTTCTGAATGCGCCTAAGGGAGAAGATTCGAGAGAGAATGAACCTGGACGTTTTTGTCGAGAGAAAAGATACGCCTTTCTGTGCAAAGAAGCACGAACTTGAGCGGCGTCCTACGATGTGCTGTCGGGACTTGCCTGTCCGTCATGGTTTTGGCGGACGTCCCGACAGGAAGAGTTATTGTGTCGCGAGGAAACTCCCGACACCACAACGCGTCTGAGAAACTAGGACGCTACCCGAACGTGGAGTCGTTCCCGATGCGGTGCCACATCATCAAGGCGGCAAAGCCGCCCTCCATTCGAGAACGCGGGCGGCTTTCATGCGGATTCGAAAGTCACGTTCGGCAACTGCGCGTGTTCGCGTTTCGCAACGTGTGCGACGCGGTAGTGGGTCGGCGTAGGGAATCAACGATGAGTAACCCGGACGTTTTCTGCTTCACTCTCGCGGGACGGTCTCCGCTCTCTCGACTCACGGTTTAAGCGGTTATCTCCAGCGACCGCAAAACTCAAGCCTCAGGCGCTTATACGTCGCTGCAAGTGCGGAGAGCTCCTGGCCGAAATCGTGGAGGTTGACCCTCCCCTCGAAGGCACCTCTACATCGCTCCCCGATCCTCTCAACACCTTGCCTCCAGGACTCCCAGGAAGGGAGCGCGGAAAGCTTGCCACCATATAGTCGATTGAAGCTCTCCACAACGTAGTGCGAAGTCCGGTTCTCGGTTACCCGGCCGGCACTGTCCGTCGCAAAGATTGCAATCGGAACGATCATCGCGTTTGTGATTGATGTGTCAACTGCCCAGCGCTTACCAAACCACACTCGCGATTTGAGCCAGGGCTGAAGCCCGATGACTCCAACTGAAGGATCGGCCGGGATCCAGTCCTTACTCGACCCATCGAAGATCTCAACCCATCGGTGATCATTGTGCTCCTCCCCGAAGACGGAACCTGCCGGACCTTTCTTGGCAACCAACGCCTCCGCGTTCCTCTGCCGGCGCTCACTCCTTGGGTGAATGTTGATCTCGGCCACTTGTCGGTAGCGAATTCCCAGGGTCTTGATGAGGCTCATGTATACCGTAGCAAGTTCAAAGCAATTCCCTCCCCGTCGAGCAATTATCTCCTTCACGGTTCGCTTCTTGTAGTCAGTCGAAAGCCACCGGAAATTGTGGCTCAGCCAGTTCAGCAGGTGTTCTGCGCGTTCGTAATCGGTGCCCGCGTGCGGTGTGATTGAGAGGGCGAATTCATACAGATCAAGTAGCGAAGTATCCGCCATTGCAGGTTGAGACGCAGAGGTCCGGTCCTGGGTGAGTGTCTGAGCAGACAGGGGAGACACACAGAG
>VGWB01000048.1 GCA_016873755.1 Ignavibacteria bacterium
ACGGCCTGACCATGCCCAGCCAGAAAATCTACACTGAGAAAGCTCCCAAGCCCATCGGACCGTACAGCCAGGCTATTCTGGTTGACGGCAAATTTGTTTACACAGCGGGACAGATCGCCATCGATCCCGCGACGAATCAGCTTGTCGAGGGCGACATCCGCGTCCAGACTCGGCAGGCTCTCAGCAATGTCGAAGCTGTCCTGGAGGCCGCTGGTTCATCGATGAACTCGGTCGTGAAGACGACGGTCTTTTTGAAGAACTTTGATGATTTTCCAGCGATGAACGAAGTGTACGCGGAATTTTTTTCCGGATCGGCCCCGGCTCGCAGCACGGTGGAGGTCGCCCGACTGCCGCGTGACGTCAAAATTGAAATTGAAGCCGTCGCTGTCGTCGACCGCTAATCAATAGCGCTTGCTAGCATAATGGTTTTTTCCCGCCTCGCGAGCATCGTACGTTCTCTTCTGGTTACAAGCCTCATCATCGTCGCATCTCTGCCCGCGCTTGGCCAGTACCGAGTTGCCCCGTATCTTCTAAAGCAGGGCGTACACTCAGAAGCTCTTTTCCTTTTATCGTCGGCCGACTCTCTACGAGATGTATCTGCTGCGTCCGACACAGTGCAGCTGCGCGCTAAATCCCCGACGACGGCTGTGCTGCTTTCCGCTGTGTTGCCGGGAGCTGGCCAAATCTATACGCAACGCTACTGGAAAGTGCCGATCATAGTTGGCTTTTGCGGGTATTTCGTTTACCAATGGACAAAGGCTAACGATCGCTATCTCTCCGCTCGAAGCAAGTATACCCAATCTGTGGAGCGGGGTGAAAGCGGTGGGCAGGGGAGCGCGCAGTTCCTTTACGAGCGGGACTTTTATCGGGATGAGCGGGACAAGTTCGCCTTCTATTTTGCGCTCACCTATCTCCTGAACATCATCGACGCGTACGTAGGCGCGAGCCTCTACACCTTCGACGTGGGCGACAATCTCGGGACGGGAGCGGTTGTTCGGCTCAGCATCCCTTTTCGCTAGCCAACTCTTGATTTCCTCTTCGTTTGCACGTCGATCAGCTCATCAAATCCGACATCGCCTGCTCGAGCTGGGGGAATTTGAACGAAAACCCTGCCTGAAGTAGTCTCCTGGGAACGGCTCGCTGGCCTTTCAGCACGACATCCGCCATCTCGCCCAAGACCAGCCGGAGTGCGAATCCAGGGACAGGAATCCAGGATGGACGTCGCAGGGCGCTTCCGAGCGTTCGGCAGAACTCGCGCATCGTGACAGGGTAGGGTGCGGTGATATTCAGTGGACCGGACAGGGATTGATTCTCGAGAGCAAAAAGCATAGCGCGTATGGCATCCTCACGATGGATCCAGGACATCCATTGAGTTCCGGGTCCAAGAGGTCCGCCGACGAAGAATTTGAAGGGAAGGTGAAACTTCTTCATTGCCCCACCGCCGGGATGGAGTACAATTCCCGTTCGTAGGGTAACGACTCGAACCGCATGCTTTTCGGCTCGCAACGCCTCGGATTCCCATTGAAGAGAGAGTCTTGCGAAGAAATCATCCCCATGCGGCGAGCTCTCGTCCAGGTCCCCTTCCCTGACATCTCCATAGTACCCGATGCCGGACGCACTGATCAGGACCTTCGGCTTCCTTGTTGCTTTTTCGATTGCGCGGACAACAGTGCGCGTGGCGTCGATGCGGCTGGTGGAGATGCGATCCTTTTGAGCAACCGTCCACCGCTTTGCTGCAATCGCCTCGCCGGCGAGGTTAATGATGGCGTCAGTGTCGTTGACAACCTGCCACCACTCGCCCACGGATCGCGCGTCCCAATGCAAGCTTCTAATAGAGGGATTAGGCGGGATGTCCGTCATCGCCGGGCGGCGGGTCAGGATAACGGCGGTATGGCCTGCCTGAACGAGTCGATCGATCAGGCTCCGGCCGATGAAGCCAGAGCCGCCGGCAATGAGAACTTTCATAAGTCCCTTTCGAGAATTCTTCCATATGTAAGCAAATCCGAGAAAACCCGCAAGCACTTGACTGGGTACTGGTTGGACAGATCAATGCGACAGGTCGAAGCTCCGGAGAGCAAGGAGGATGTATTTCCTTTGAAACGTACCTCTTTGCGGTCGCACTTGTTTCCGCGATCTTGTCGACTGTTGATAGCGCGCTTCTCGCCGCATCCTTGCTTCTCTCCCACAACATTCTCATTCCCATGAGGCCCGGCATGTCTGAGTGGAACAAAGTGCGGCTTGAGCAATGGGGCGTCGCGGTGATGGGGATTCTCGCTTATGTGCTTGCGTTGTATGCCGAAGGAGTGTACAGACTCGTCAAGGATGCCTCAGCATTTGGGGGCGCGGGGATCTTCGTCGTGTTCATGGTTGGGATGTTCGCGAAGTTCGGTTCCGCGACGAGCGCAGTTGTGTCGCTGGCGGTCGGCGCTTCTGTCTGGCTTGTCGCTCGCTGCGGATTCGATTTTGAGTTCAGTTATTTGCTGGGTTGGTGACCGCTTTCGGGTCCTATGTCGTCGTTGTCCTGACTCCCGGATCGGATCGCCGTGAGCCGCTCGTCGCGCTCGGAGCATCCGATCCATCCTGCAAAGATGCTTCGTGAGGCTGCCCACGTCTCAGGCCGAATCGCACCGTCACTTCCTTGCTCTTCTGGCCATTTTGCGCTATATTTGAAGCGTTTGCGGGAGTAAAGGGTGACCCGATTGAACTTCACTCTTTACTCTTCGTCGTTTTAAGGAGTTTTGCAGGTCGAGGCTACGCCCCATTCCGGCCGTGACTTGGTCGTCGATATGAAACAGATCCGAAATTTCTGCATTGTCGCGCACATCGACCACGGTAAGTCCACGCTCGCTGATAGGATTCTTGAGCGGACGGGTGCGGTATCACCGCGGAACATGACGAAGCAGGTGCTCGATGATATGGAGCTCGAGCAGGAACGTGGCATCACCATCAAGCTTCACGCTTTCCAGATGCGGTACAAGGCCCGCGATGGCCAGGATTACACACTTAACCTGATCGACACCCCCGGGCACGTGGACTTCACCTACGAGGTCTCGCGATCGCTTGCCGCCTGCGAGGGAGCGATTCTCGTTGTCGATGCGACGCAGGGGGTCGAGGCGCAGACGATCTCCAATCTCTATCTTGCCATTGATGCCGGCCTCGAGATCATACCCTTCATCAACAAGATCGACCTGCCGAGCGCCAAAACCATGATCGACGCTGTGAAGCGGCAGGTGATGGATCTTCTAGGATGTTCTGAGGGTGAGATGTTGATGGGGAGCGCGAAAGCCGGTTGGGGAACCGAGGAAATCCTTGAGGCGATCGTCAAGCGAACGCCCCCTCCGAAAGGGGACCCGGATGCACCGCTGCGCGCGCTGATCTTCGATTCTGTGTTTGACGAATATCGGGGCGCTGTCGCCTACGTTCGAGTCTTCGACGGGACGGTACGAGAAAAGGATCAAATCAGGTTCTTCTCCAATGACAAGCTGTTCCAGGCGGAGGATATCGGCATTCTGGAGATGCAGAGAAAGAGAACCGGGTCACTCTCAGCGGGTGATGTCGGCTATGTCATTGCGAACGTCAGAGACGTCCACGACACGAAGGTTGGTGACACGATCACCCATGCCCATAAGTCCGCCGCCGCGCCGCTCCCGGGCTACAAGGAAGTGAAGCCGATGGTTTTCAGTGGAATGTATCCTTCCATCGCCGACGATTTCGGGGAGTTGCGCGACGCTCTGGAAAAATTGAAGTTGAATGACGCGTCCCTCATTTTCGAGCCGGAGACTTCACTTGCTCTTGGGTTCGGATTTCGTTGCGGCTTTCTCGGGCTGCTCCACATGGAGATCATACGGGAGCGCCTCGAGCGAGAGTACAACCAGTCGCTGATCAACACGGTACCAAACGTTGAATACCGCGTAATAAGGACGAACGGCGAAATCATGTTGGTCGACAATCCCGCGTTCATGCCATCTGCAGGCGACATCGAGAGCGTGCAGGAGCCGTACATCAAGGGGCAGATCATTACGCCGTCAGAATACATCGGAGCCATCATGAAGCTCTGCATGGATCGACGAGGCATACACAAGAACACCACGTACCTAAGTCCGGAGCGAGCCGATATCCACTACGAGCTCCCCCTGGCGGAGATCATTTTTGACTTCTACGACAAGCTGAAGTCAATGTCCCGCGGCTATGCCTCCTTCGATTACGATTTTCTTGAGTACCGGGAATCTGACCTCGTGAAACTTGACATCTTGCTGAACGGGGAGCCGGTCGACGCGCTCTCGACGATTGTACACCGCGCGAAAGCCTATGAATGGGGAAGGAAATTGTGCGCGAAACTTAGAGAGCTGATCCCACGTCAAATGTTTGAGGTTGCGATTCAGGCCGCCATCGGCAGCAAGGTGATCGCCCGTGAAACGCTTAGTCCGATGCGTAAGAACGTGCTTGCCAAGTGCTATGGGGGCGATATCACGAGAAAACGGAAACTTCTCGAAAGACAGAAAGAGGGCAAGAAGCGAATGAAACAGGTGGGTCGAGTGGAAATACCACAAGAGGCATTTCTGGCTGTCCTTTCCATGGAGGATTGAATGAAACAGACCCCTACGAAGAAGGCCGAAGCCGGTTCCGACAGAAGAACGGTCAAGGAGAAGGCGCTTGCCTTCCTGAAAGAATTCGGGATCGTCTTTGGTGCGTTCCTCATCCTCAACAATTTCGTGATCGCCTCATTTCTGGTGCCGACTGGCTCCATGGAAAACGAGGTGATGACGGGTGACCTGCTCTTCGTGAACAAATTCATCTACGGTGGGACCTCGCCGAGGAACATCCCCTTCACGAACATCCGATTGCCGTGGTTCCGCGTGCCTGGAATCCGTGACGTGCAGCGAGGCGATGTGATCGTGTTCGTCTTTCCCGGCTATCGGGATGAGGTGGATCCTGAGGAGTTCACATTCTATCTGAAACGATGTGTCGCGTTGCCGGGTGACACTCTCAGGGTGAGCAATCGGGTTCTGTACGTCAATAGCAGGCCATTCCCTCTGCCGCGGAACCTTAGATTCACCTTCGGTCGAATGATGTCGGCCGATCAGATCGATGATCGGATATTCCCGAAAGGTGCTCCGTGGAATGAAGATCACTTTGGGCCCGTCGTCATTCCGTATCAGGGGATGGTGATCCCCTTGAGCAAGAGCAACATGCAAGCGTGGGAAACGTTTATCAGGCGCGAAGGACACTCGATCCGAGTGAACGGAGAGACCATAGAAATCGACGGGAGGTCCGTTTCTGAATACGAGGTGGAGCAAGACTATCTTTTCGGGATGGGGGATCACCGGGACAATAGCCTCGACAGTCGGTACTGGGGATTCATTCCGAAGGAGAACCTAGTTGGTACCCCGCTCATCGTGTACTGGTCATGGGATACCGACATCCCCATCTACAACATCTTCGCGAAGATCGGGTCCGTACGGTTGGGGCGGATCGGTAATGTCATAAAATGATAGATATGAACGGAGCCAGTCGAGAATCCGGGCGCGAAGGCGGGAACGCAGCTTCGACATTGGATGAGCAGCTGCAGAATGAAGAATCACCGAAGCAAGCTGTATCTCCTGCCCGCACAGGAGTTATCAGCTACGTGAAGACCATCCTCTTCACGATCTTCATCGCGCTGATGCTCAAGACCTTCGTTATCGAGGCATATCGCATTCCGTCGGGATCGATGGAGAACACGCTGTTGGCGGGCGATTTCCTCTTCGTCAACAAGTTTGTGTATGGTCTGCGAACCCCCCGCTACGTGCCCCTGACGAGCCTTGCCATTCCGTCCGTGTCGCTTCCGGCGTTCAGAGATGTGCAACGGGGAGATGTGATCGTCTTTGAATTCCCCGCTGACCACGCGGAAATGAGCGATCCCGAATCGCTCAACTACATCAAGCGGTGCATTGGTCTTCCTGGAGACACCGTTTGGATCGTCTCCGGGCGGGTGTTTGTCAACGGCAGGGAGCTCGTGGCGCCGACGTCCGCTAAGGCCATGCGTTCGGCCTGGCACGGCCGGCTTGAGCGCGGCCTGTGCCCGGCGGGAGCAGGATTCAGTAAGGAAGAGTATGGCCCCCTGGTGGTACCGAAGAAGGGAGATCTGATCAACGTCGCCTCGGGCAATCTGGACAGATGGAAAGGATTCATTGAGGAGGAAGGACACACAGTGGAGGCCGACGCGGCCGCCGTCGTCAGGATTGACGGCGTTGAAATGTCGTCGTACAGAGTCGAGCGGAACTACTACTTCGTGCTTGGAGATAACCGGCAAAACAGTCTGGATAGCAGGTATTGGGGATTCGTTCCCGATCAGAACCTGATCGGTGAAGCGCTGCTGATATACTGGTCGTGGGATCCGGCAGCGTCCGCTTCAAGCCTGTCGGAGAAATTCAAGACGATCCGTTGGGATCGCATCGGCAATCTGATTCGTTGAGCTGTGGCCATGGCAAGTCTCTACGTCCATATTCCCTTCTGCGAGCACAAGTGCATCTACTGCGATTTCTACTCAATTGCCCCACAAGAGACGCCCATCCGGCAGCGGGCGCTCGTTCAGCAGTTCCTAGATGCATTGAAGAGCGAGATAGGGCAGCGCCGCCAGGAAGATCGATTCCGGGTCCCCTACGAAACGGTGTTCTTTGGCGGAGGGACGCCATCGCTGCTTTCTCCATCCTCATTAGCGGAGATACTTGACGTGCTTGCGTCGGCATTCACGATTCAAGCTGACGCAGAGGTGACGCTGGAAACAAATCCCGGGACGGTCAATGGAGAAAAACTCAAAGACTTCCGCGGGGCGGGCGTGAACCGGCTCAGCATCGGCATTCAGTCATTCCATGACGATGAGCTGAGGTTCCTCACTCGCATTCACTCGAGCGGTCAGGGCCGGCAATGTGTACAGGATGCCCGTCGTGCAGGCTTCGAGAATATCAGTCTCGATCTCATTTTCGCCCTGCCCTTGCAGACCAGCGAACGTTGGGCATCGAGCCTTCGTCAGGCAGTTGGACTGGGACCGGCCCATATCTCTTGTTACAGCCTCATCGTTGAACCAAACACACCCCTCTCGAACATGGTAAATAACGGCCGGGTTGTACCGGTGAACACGGATCGCGACGCTGAGTTGTACGAGTTCACCATTCATTTCCTCCGGTCGCACGGTTACCAGCAGTATGAGGTGTCGAACTTTGCACAGCCGGGTTTCAAGTCGCGTCACAACATCAACTACTGGAACCACTCAAACTACCTGGGCCTCGGGCCTTCGGCGCACTCGTTTTGGAGGAGTGGAGGAGCACCCGGTGCTGCAGAGCGTTGGTGGAATATTGCCAGCGTGCCTGCCTACGCTGACAGTCTCTGGCGCCGAGTCCTGCCTGTTGCTGGTAGGGAGGAGTTGACTCTAGAACAACTGATCCGCGAAGAGGTCTTCCTCGGCTTGCGCAGTGAAGGCATCGATGTCGCGGGCTTTCGAAAGAGATACGGGAGAGACCTACTCGTTGAACAGAAGTCGAGAGTTGAGACGCTTCTAGACGAGGGTATGGCCGTGGTAGAAGACGGGATGTTGAAGCTCACGTCAAAGGGATATTTGGTTTGCGACGAGATCAGTGCATCTTTGCAGTATTAGGCGAGATACGTATTGCAGTTCAGTCCTTTTCGTGATACATTTTGCAGGTTTTGTGCGTCCGCAACGTGATTCTTACTGATTGAACCACCCAGAGGTACAGATGGAACACAGGAAAATCAATCGCATTGTTGCTATCGGTCTATTTATCATCTCACTGATCACCTTCACAGTGAGCCTTTCGCCGACGGTCGTTTTCTGGGACGTCGGTGAATTCTGTGCAGCCGCGTTCTCCATGCAGGTCCCACATCCTCCCGGCGCTCCGCTGTTCCTGATGGTCGCGAGGGTGGTGTCGATGATTCCATTCACGGAGGACATTGCCGTCAGGATGCACTTTATTTCCGCGGTTGCCAGCGCGCTGGCGGCTCTGTTCCTGTACCTTATCAGCGTGCGATTCATCATCATGTGGAGGGGCACCCCTGATTCAACCTACGACCGGATAGTCGTATACGGGTCTTCGGTGATAGGGACCCTCTCGCTGACGTTTAGCAAGACCTTCTGGTTCAACGCCGTGGAGGCCGAGGTTTACGGGCTCAGCATGCTCTTCGTCAGCGCCATCCTGTGGCTGGGATTGCGGTGGTACGAGCGGGCGGATTGGAAGCGCAGCGACGAGTATATCTTGTTGATCGCCTACCTCATCGGCCTAGCCGTCGGTGTGCATTTGCTGGCTATTCTCGCTCTCTTCGGTGTCCTGTTGCTCTTCTATTTCCGACGCTATGAGTTCTCGCTGAACTCTTTCACGAAGTTTGGGATTGTGGCCGTAATCGTCTTTGCTGTGATCTACCCAGGCATCGTGAAGGAATTTCCCTCGCTGCTTGACGGGGAATTCGGCGGCACCCGCAGCAAGCTCATTTCATTTCTCCCCATCGCGCTGCTCGGTGCGGCCGTCTACGGTGTTTATCACACTGCGAAGACCGGACAAAGAACAATTCATGTGGCGCTGCTGAGCTTTTTGTTCATTGTGCTCGGCTATTCCACCTACACGATGGTGTACATTCGGGCCAATGCAAAGCCGCCGATGAATGAAAATGACCCCAGTACCATGGGAAAGCTTGTTTCGTATCTGAACCGCGAGCAATACGGGGAAGCACCTCTGATCGAGCGGCGATGGAATAGGGAGCCCGAGCAGCAAGCGGCTCACCAAAAATACACCAGCGACTTCGACTACTTCTGGCGGTATCAGCTAAACCACATGTACTTGCGGTATTTTGGCTGGAATTACGTTGGGTCCGAGGGCGATTGGAAAGAGGCAGGGGTCGATTTCAATAAGTTGTATGCGATTCCTCTCATTCTGGGACTCTTCGGGGCATATGTCCATTGGGTGCGAAGTCCGAAGATGGCGTTCGTTGCGACGACGCTTTTCATCGCGCTGGGCTTTGCGCTTGTTGTCTACTTCAACATGCAGGAGCCGCAGCCTCGGGAACGCGACTACTTCTACGTCGGCTCGTTCTTCATCTTCTCGATGTGGATCGGCATTGGCGTACTGGGTGTCATCGATTGGCTTCGCGAGAAGCTCCCGACGGTAACAAGCCCTGCCCTCATCAGCTACGGTGTGCTTGCGCTGGCGTTCTTGTTTGTGCCGGTGAACATGGCGAGAACGAACGCCCACGAAGCTGACCGGTCGGGGAACTACGTTGCATGGGACTATTCCTACAACCTTTTGCAGTCGTGCGAACCGGACGGCATCCTGTTCACCAATGGCGACAATGACACGTTTCCGCTATGGTACCTGCAGGACGTTGAAGGAATTCGGCGCGATATTCGGATCGTGAATTTGAGCCTCCTTAACACACCCTGGTACATTCAGCAGCTGAAGCATGAGCAGCCGTACGGCGCGAAGAAGGTGCCAATTCGGCTGCCCGACCAGACCATCGAGCAGATTGGACCGGTTCCCTGGGACGGGCAAGTAGTAAGAATGCCCGTGCCCGGCGAGGTGGTGAGGCAATTCAGCGCCGAGGGAACAACAGCCGTGCTGGACGACAAGGCTGCTCAAGGCAGCCCTGATACCGTAAGCTTCTTCATGCCTCACACGCTCGAGTTCGGAAACGTCAAGGCGATCCGTGCTCAGGACCTGATGGTGGCGGACATCGTCACATCATCGAACTGGAAGCGCCCGATTTATTTCGCGATGACGGTTGCGCCGGATGGACAGATCGGTTTGCGTGAGTATTTGCAGCTCGAGGGACTGGCCTTCAGGCTTGTTCCGAGGAAATCCCCTTACTACTGGACCAACATTAACGAAGCTCGGATGAGGCAGAACCTCTTCACGGACCTGGAAAATCCGTCAAAGACACCACAGCAGGGCTTCCTCTGGCGCGGCCTGCAAGACTCCACGACCTACTTCGACGAGGACGTCCGGCGCTTGATGACGAACTACCGCCAGGCGTTTATCATGCTCGGACAATACTACGCGAACTCCCCCACGCAGTCCCGCCAGGTCGCGGAGGTTATGGACAGGATGGAGCATGTGATCCCTCGCAACGTGTTCGCGATGGACTATCGTACGAAAACGTACGTCGCGAGTCTCTACAGCCAGGCGGGTGACCATGACAGGTTCCGCGAATTGTCGATGGAAATCGTGGGCGAGTTGAAGCCCGTTGTCGATCGGGGCGTAGCGGAGCCGCTTTATGCCGACAATCCATATGTTGTCCTCCTGCAGACGTACGAAACCCTTCAAATGTACGACGAAGCTCTGAAGCTTGTAGATGTCATTCGCGCCACGTATGCTCGAGAACAAGGAATCGACGAGGTCACGAATCAAATCCGTGCGCGCATTGAGACGGAAAGGCGCATGACTGCGGCAAGAGACACTACGGCTCAGACGGCTCCCCCGCGGGAAAAAGCCGCTGAGGTGAAGCCGGCGCCTAAAGGAAAGTAGGAATGTCGGTTTTTGCGTCGTCGGGCGAAAAAGCTTCTCGCCGGGAAGACTGGGAAGTCTTCTGGAGAGAAAAGCAAGACGTCGGCCGCGTCTATTCTAACGAAGATCGGATCCTGCGTAATCTTCTTCACCTGACCGACCTGCGGGGCAAACGCGTTCTTGAAGTTGGTGCAGGCACCGGCAGAGACAGCTTTCCACTCATTCAGCACGGGGCCATCGTCTGCCAACTCGATTATTCTGAGGGATCCCTTCGCATTCTGAAACGCCTCGCTGATGACTCCCACCTCCCAGCGCTGACCGTCGGTGGCGACACGTTCCGGCTTCCTTTCCGTGACGAGTCGTTCGACATTGTGTTCCATCAGGGGTTGCTGGAACATTTTCGCCCCGCGCAGGCCGAAGCCCTTCTGCGCGAAAACATTCGGGTGTTGCGTTCGGGCGGATACCTGCTGGTCGATGTCCCGCAACGCTATCACATGTACACCGTTGCCAAGCACATCCTGATGGCGTTCGACAAGTGGTTTGCCGGATGGGAGCGCTCGTTTTCGGTGGGGGAACTTACTTCGTTGCTTGATTCCCTCGGCCTGAAAACGGTCCACGCCTACGGGGAATGGATGTATCCCAGCTTCGTCTACCGTTCGTTTCGTGAGGCGTTGAAGCGCCTCAGGATCGAGCTGCCGCTGAACCCGCAACCGTTGAAACTGCTGAGCCGGATCCGCGCAAAGGTGCGGTCAGGGCTCTGGAAGACACGGTTGCCTCTGTACTCCGGGATCTCAGTCGGAGTGGTTGGTAAAAAAACCTAGCCGGCTTTCTTGCATGAAGATTCTCGTCCTGAACTGGCAAGATATTAAGAATCCTCTCGGCGGGGGGGCGGAGGTTCATCTTCATGAGATATTCAAGCGGATCGCTGTGCAGGGTCATGCGGTGACCCTTTTTTGTTGCTCGTTCGCAGGCGCCAAGCGCGAGGAATGGGTCGATGGAATACGGGTCCTGAGGCAGGGGCACCGAAGTCTCTTCAATTTCCTGGTTGCACCGCGTTATAGGTGGCAATTCCGTCATGAGCAGTACGACGTCGTAGTCGATGATATCAACAAGATCCCGTTCTACTCTCCGTTGTATGTGAAAGAACCCCTTGTCGGGATCGTCCACCACTTCTTCGGAAAGAGCATCTTTCTCGAAGCCTCCCTTCCTGCGGCAACGTATGTCGCAGCATCGGAGAAACTCGCTGCCAGAGTATACCGTAACACTCCTCTCGCTGTGGTTTCGGAAAGCACGCGACAGGAACTGATCGAGCTCGGATTCTCAGCCGATAAGATGTTCATTGTACCCAACTGCGTCGATCATTCGTCCTATCGGCCCGCAGAGCAACCCGAAAGTGCGCGGCTGATCGTTGGCCATCTCGGGCGGCTGAAGAAGTACAAGAGCGTTGATCATCTCCTCCGGGCGTTCCAGATCGTCAGCCAGGAGGTGCCGGAAGCGCGGCTGGTCATCATCGGAGAAGGGAACCACCGATCAGAACTCGAGCGCTTGGCCCGCGCTCTGCGGCTCTCCGATGTCGTGCAGTTTACAGGATATCTTACAAAGGAGGAGACCGTACGGCAGCTTCATCAGATGAGCCTGGCGGTGAGCTGCTCCATCAAAGAGGGGTGGGGACTCACGGTGATTGAAGCGAACGCCTGTGGTGTGCCCGTGATCGCCAGCGATGTGCCGGGATTGCGCGACTCGGTTGTGGATGAAAAGACCGGCTTGCTGTACGAATACGGTAACATCGAACAGCTGGCGCAGAAGATCCTCCTCCTCTTGCGGGACGAGCACCTTCGAACTCGACTCAGGAATGAGGCAATCACCTGGGCGCAGTCGTTCGATTGGAATGAATCAGCGAAGAAGATGATCGATCTGATGGAGTGGGCGAGAACCAGCAAGGGCTGAGGTGGAGAAACAAATTGTGCTTTTCGCCGGGCGGAAAGTCGTTCTAGCCCAGTCTCTCCTTCAGATCGAGCGCGCACTCCCGAGGGGATTGGACAACTTTGATGATTCGCGTACAGTCACCCAATCCCTCCCAAATCAATTCCTCTCTCAGAGTGTCGACAACTCCTTTCCAAAAATCCCCCAATAGGACGATTGGTTTCTCCGGCATCAGTTTCTTGTTCGTGAGCTCCCAGACGTAGGCGAGCTCGAGCAGAGTGCCGGTTCCACCTTTGAGGATGACGTAGCCGTCCCCCATACCGACAAGCCTTGCCAATCGTTCCGCGAGTGAGCGGACCCGGATCTCGTCATCAATCCAGCGGTTGCTGCGGCCCGCGAAGGCCTCCAGGGTTATCCCAATCGTACGACCACCCGCCTCTTTTGCACCGCGCGCGGATGCTTCCATGATGCCGCCGTATCCACCGTTGCAGACGATGAAACCACCACGTGCAAGCTCCATGCCGAGCTCCAGAGCGAGCAGATACTCTGGATCGCTCTCTCGAGGTCGCGAACTGCCGAAAACGGAAACTGCCTTTTCCATATTCGTGAAACCGCTGCTGTACGGCTTGGATCTAATCGACGAAGACCCAGTTGACCCCCAGTTTGATGTTTCGACCGGGCATCGGGTAGAAGGCTGTGAGGGTATAGTCGACGTTCATCGGGTTTTCCCAGACCAGCGTCAGATGTGCGTTGCCCAGCTTGACGACTGTGTACAGGTCGATTGTTGAAAACGAACCGAGTGTCATTTCTGTTTGCCTGGCAAAGAGGGATAAAGGAGGAACGAACTGCAGTCCGCGCTGGTTGCTTGCCATCTTAACGCGGAGAGCCAATTTGCCATCCAGCACCCGATCGATAAGTGAAGCTCGGTATGAGAGCTCGCCATGCGACCAGAATCGGGGGAGAACCAGCACGGAGCTCTGCCCCTCTCTGTAATCAGTGTAGGTCAGGACGCCGTTAAGCTCAAAGTCCCATGCCCGGAGAATGAACCTGGTGGAGAGAGTTGTTACCGAAATCTTTGAAAGGGTCGAGATCTGTACGTGCGGGAAGACACCAGGCGACGCAACGGAAGTGAAGACAATCGGATCGGCTATTGTACGGTCTGACAGCACGATCGACCAATCCAATGTGGATCCAACCTCCATCTGAATGCCGAGGCCGCGGAGCGTGTGCAGTTCCCCTCCGACGGGCGAAGTACGCGTAAGCATCGAATCGGCCCCGTACATCTCCAGGATGGTTGGCAAACGGTAGGATCGGGAGTATTCCGCGAAGGCGCCGAATCCTTCGTCAAACTTGCGGCTGAATCTCAGGCCGAACGAGAACGAGTTTTCATCCCTCAGGCGTTCCCCGCGGGTGGAGAATTCTGTGGTGATCAGGTCGCCAAAATGTAATTCAGCCTTTCCTCTCAGAGCAGCATAGGATTCTGAGCGCTCACCAACGGTACGGCTTTGTTCAACCCGACGTCGTTCGAAATCCAAGCCTGTCTCAATCCGACCCGACGGGATTGGAAATCCATGAGAGAGTTTGAGGCCCCAGGAGGACGCGGCATTCAGGTTAGTGAACGCCGGTGAGCCCGGGAGATTCGCTCCCTCTCGATATTCCCTTTCAACCGTTGAATAGTACAGGAGCGCCTGGGAGATAGCCGAAGAATCGGCGAGAAGTCTTGCCGTTGCTCCGAGCGTGACGTCGCGTCGGGAAATCGTCTCGCCCGCATTCTGGCTTCTCGTGATCGCAGTGACTTCATCGTATAACGAAGGGCTCTTTCCGACATCGATGCCTCCATTGAATCCCCTTTTCGACCGATTGTAGAAATCGCTGATCCAGATGTTGAGTCGGTCGGAGTAATTGAAGCGGATGCGACTTCGGAGGTTCCACGCATCGTACTTCGTGTTGGCGAAACGACCATCGGTCACGTGGCGCTGAAATCCGACCATGGCATTTGAGCCACGTGCGAAGTTCTGCGCAAAGATTCCATCCGAGAGGATGTACTCAAACGGGCCTTGGAGATAGCGGATCTTTGTCATGGGCCGGACGTTGTCGTACTGGTGTGTGACAATGTTCGCGACAGCTCCGGGAGCATTCGAGCCGTAGTAGAGTGAGTTTGCTCCCGAGACGATTTCGACCTGCTCGACATACTCAAGAGGAATTTCGTACAGGCCGTACACACCGGTTATCGGGTCTCGAAGAGGCCTCCCATCAAGTTGAAGGGAAATACCGCGCCCGTCGATGCCGGTCGCGTGGAGTTCGCCCGGCTGCCCCACTTCCCCGAGATCGCGAACGAAAAATCCCGGTACTTTCCACATGAGATCGCCGAGGTATTTCGCATCTGTGATTTTGCTCTGGTTGCTGTGCAGAGCGTCGGTCGTGTCGATGCGGTGGTTCAGGCTTCCTATCGCCGGCATGAACCGGGCGATCGTTTGATCAATTTTCGTCGTATCGGTTCGTTGGGAGCGGGATGAGTCTGCTGAGGGCTGTTCCTGGGGAAGCGCGAACGCGAGGGAGGCTCCAAGGATCGTCGCCACAATTGCACGATGATAGAGTCTTCGAGGTGTGGAAGAAGCGGAGGGGCGCGCCACGGCTCGCAGCGAAGCTAGTTCGGTTCCGGGTTGAACAGAGGTTTGGTGACAGAGACGTGGCAGCTCAACGAGAATTCATCGGAGAGGGTCCGGACGGCCACTTCATCCTCAAAGAATCCAAAGACAGACGAACCGGTCCCGCTCATGAGTGCGAGCGCGGCGCCTCGATCCAGCAGGGTCTGTTTGATACGCCGGACCTCTGGATAGGCGTCAAAGACAACGGGCTCAAACTCATTCCGCAAACCCTCCCGCAGCTTGGCCGGGTTCTTAAGGCTCGCGCGCAGGAGGGTCGGGATGTGCAGCCGCCGGGTCCCCTCTGCCAGACTCAGTTTCGCATACGCCCAGGAGGTGGAGACGTGAAGAGGTGGCGTGACGACGAGTATCCAATACGGAACGGAGAGGTCGCACGGCTCCAGCACTTCGCCTCGCCCGGTCGCGTACGCTGTTCCGCCAATGAGAAAGTAGGGCACGTCGGAGCCGAGTGTTGCGCTCATCGTCTTGAGCTCGTCGTCGGTGATATCCGAATTCCAAAGCTTGACAAGCCCTCGCAGAACTGCCGCGGCGTCGGTGCTCCCGCCTCCAAGTCCGGCACCGATTGGTATTCGTTTTCTCAGCGTTATCTCGACCCCACTGTGGCAGCCTGTCAAATCACGCAGCACATTCATCGCGCGTATACACAAGTTCGAGCTGTCCGAGGGCAGCCCGGGCACATCGCTCACGAATTGTGGGCCTTCGTCGCTCTGAACAATCTCGATTTCATCGAAGAGGTCTATTTGATGGAACACCGTCTCGATGTTGTGATAGCCGTCGGGCCGCTTGCCGACAACATGCAAACCGAGATTGATCTTCGCGTAGGCCCGCAGGGTCATGGGATCATCAGACTTCTGTCCACCAAAAATACGTGAATAACGGAGCAGAAGCAAGGAGGAGCCTGCATTCGTGCCGTTTTTGATTGTTGTTCCTTTTTTTTGTAAGTTGGTTGCGATCTTCTATCAGGTTCATCGACTGGAATCCGCTGAGAGTCTCAGGACAGCAGTTTTGAGTGTGACGGTCGCTCATATTCGAATCGGAGGTGGTTCGCCGCTGGTCCTCATTGCCGGTCCGTGTGTCGTTGAGAACCGTGACCTCACCATGAGGGTGGCGGACAGGATCAGTCGCATGGCGAACAAACGAGGCATCCCATGGATCTTCAAGTCCTCGTACAAGAAGGCCAACCGTGCCAGCGCCCACTCCTTTTCCACAGTAGGCATTGATGAAGCGCTTGCCGTCCTCGACACGGTGAAGCGGGAGATCGGCGTCCCCATTCTAACGGACATTCATACCGTTGAGGAGGCGAAGAAGGCTGCAACGGTTGCTGACGTGCTTCAAATACCGGCGTTTCTTTGCCGACAGACCGACCTCCTCCAGGCTGCGGGCCGCACCGGCCGGGCTGTGAACATAAAGAAGGGACAGTTCATGGCGCCAGACGATATGAAACTCGCAGCGGAGAAGATCGCGCTGGTCGGGAACAGAAAGATTCTGCTCACCGAACGAGGAACGACCTTTGGATACCACAATCTCGTGGTTGACATGCGGTCGCTCGCGATTATGCGGAAGGCAGGATTCCCCGTCGTCCTTGACGCCACGCATTCTGTGCAGCTGCCCGGCGGTGAGGCCACACGGAGCGGGGGCCAACCGGAGTTCATCTTTCCCATTGCGCGAGCCGGAGTTGCAGCCGGATGTGATGCACTGTTCATCGAAACTCATCCAGATCCGCCACGTGCACTCAGTGACGCCGCCAGCCAGTTGAAGCTGGGTCTTCTCGATGACCTGATTCGGCAGGTGATGGCGGTTGACGCAGCGGTGAGATCAGCGTCGAAGAAGATGCGAACCTAGCCCGGCGCGAGCTTGTCCGCAAGAAAATCATATCGCTCAAAGATCCAGAACGTCAAACTGCTTCTGCTCGATGTGGACGGGGTCCTCACGGACGGCGGCATTTACTACTCGGCGTCGGGAGAGGAGTTGAAGAAGTTTCATACCCAGGATGGATACGGCATCGTCAAGGCCCGGAAAAGTGGCCTGCGGGTAGGCATCATCACAGGCAAAGTCTCGACCATTATAGCACGCAGGGCTGAAGAGCTGGGCATCGAGGAGGTGTATCAGAATCTTGATGACAAACTCGATGCTTACGAACAGCTCAAGATCAAGCTCGGCCTCCGCGATAATGAAGTTGCTTACGTTGGCGACGATGAGTTCGATCTGCCCGTTCTTGCACGCGTCGGCTTCTCAGCCGCTCCTGCCGATGCTGTGCCCGCTGTTGTGCGCGCGGTTGATTACATATGCAAACGGAAAGGCGGGGCCGGGGCGGTCCGCGAAGTTGTTGATTTGCTGTTGGCATCTCAGCACTCGAGGCGCAGCCGTGGTAAGTGAAGAGCGTCTGCCGCGCGGGCTGAGCGAGCAGGAGCGAGATCTCCTGTTGTGGATTCTCCCAGCCGATCGACCCGGGTATCTTCCATATCGGAATTTGGTTGAGGGGTGGCAGATTGTGGCACGCGGGCGCCGCGGCGAGGGGAACTACATCCTTGCTGCGCCCAGGGTTCAAGCGGACAACGAGTCGCCTCTTCCGCAGCTCCTCGCGTATGGAGTTGTTGAAACCTCGGTTGGCGACATCTCCGTGAGCATCCGCGAGCGACTCGGGAACCAACTTGAGTACGAAGTCGTCAGTATGAAGGGGGAAGGCCTTCCGCAGGTGTATCAGGAGATGCGACGCTGGACGCTCTCCTCGTGGTCTCCCGGGCAGCCATGCCCATCCTGCGGCAGTTCGCTGAGGGAAGTTGTGATGATGACGGAAGCCTGCCTGAGGCTGGTTCTCGCACTATGTGTTCGCGACAGAAGGCTCTGGGTGTACGATGATGCGACGGGGATCAACCATCCGATTCCAGTGACCAACTTCTACAACGAACTGATGCTTCACAAGAAAGTCCGCGAGCCCGCTGTGGCCCTCGATTGGAAGCGCCTCTTTCTCGATCTGCCAAGCTTCAGTGATGGAGACCTCACAAGGGCCTTTGAGACCTACAACAGGCTTCGAACAAAGATCGTTTTGGATCGCCCTATCGTCGTTTCAGAGGAGCGGAAGCCGTTCTGGGTGAAGCGGTTCTTGAAGTTCTTCTCAAGTACGCAGATTCGGACGTTGTGACGGGGGAAGTTCGTGCTTTATTCATTTCGATTTCGGGACCGGCCATGAGCTCAACAATTGGCAAAGGAAAAGAGGTTATTCGAATCGAGGCGGAGGCGGTTGCCGCGCTGGAAGCGAAGATAAACGGCACATTCGAGGCGGCGGTGGATTTGATTACTAGTTGCATGGGTCGTGTCATCGTAACGGGCATGGGGAAATCAGGACTCGTGGCGAGAAAGGTCGTTGCCACGATGAATTCGACTGGCACGGCGGCCATTTTTCTCCACCCTTCCGATGCTGTCCATGGGGATCTGGGAATGGTAAGGAAGGAGGACGTCGTGATCTGCATCTCCAAGAGCGGCGATACGGAGGAGATCCGTCAACTCCTACCGATGCTGCGGCGCATCGGCGTCAAGATCATATCGATGGTTGGCAACGTCTCATCGCATCTCGCCAGGCAAAGCGATGTTGTGCTCGATATCAGCGTCAAGGAGGAGGCGTGCCCCCACGATCTTGCTCCCACGGCGTCCACGACTGCGACCTTGGCTATGGGCGATGCACTGGCCATTGCGCTATTGAATAAGCGCGAATTCACAAAGGAAGACTTCGCGATGTTTCACCCCGGAGGAAATCTCGGCAAGAGGTTATTTCTTCAGGTCGAAGAGATGATGGTGACGGGCAACAATGTTCCCGTCGTCCGGCAGGAGGTCCCGTTATCGGAAGCGATCGTAGAGATGACCTCCAAGCGCCTTGGCGCCACGTGCATCGTTGATGAATCCGGCAGGCTCAACGGAATTATTACCGACGGAGATCTTCGGCGTCTGCTCCAGCGTACCAAAGACATCACGAACGTGACAGCCGCAGAAGCGATGACGAAGAATCCAAAGACCATACGAAAAGGATTGTTGGCGGCGACGGCACTGGAGGAAATGGAAGAATTCAAGATCACGCAGCTCGTTGTCGTCGATGATCACAGTCGTCCCATCGGCATGTTGCATCTTCACGATCTCGTGAAAGCGGGGTTGGGAGGAGATGCGGGAGGATAGCGGGTGAGGCGCGGCGTGCGATACAGTGTGCTTGCGGTGCTCGCGGGTGCCTTTCTCTGTGGGTGCGGGGAAAAGATCAAACCGACAGTCCTCCCCGGGATCGACAGCAAATCTCTCCCTCAGCAGGAAAGCTGGAACAGTACTGTGGTCTTGTCGGATTCTGGAAAAGTGGATGCCGTCATCTATGCCGGTTACATCCGCAAGTACGATGCTCCGCGGCAGACACTTCTGAGCCAGGGAGTGACGGTGCGGTTCTACAATGAGAACGAGGAACAGACCTCGGTGCTCACGTCAGAAGAAGGCAAGGTGGATGAGGCGACGAATAACCTCGAAGCTTCAGGCAACGTCGCGGTGGTGTCCAACGACAGCACACGATTGCGGACGGAGAAACTGTACTGGGACAACGGGAAGCAGCTCATCCATACCTCTGAATACGTATTCATAACTTCGCCGAAGGAAAACGTGCAAGGGAAGGGATTCGAGTCGGACCAACAGCTTCGGAACTACCGCATCTTTCGTGTGACAGGTGAGGCAAAGGCTCAGTGACGCGCGACGTTTCAGCCCGACGAGTTGTGAGAAGCATGTGGTTGCTGATCGCGTGCGCGTCAGTCCTGGCCGCGGTTGAGGCCCAGGATGACAAACGTATTGAGGTGAAATCCGCCAACGTCCTGAATGTGAGGATTGAGAACGACCAAGAGGTGCGCGAGCTTATCGGCAACGTGCACGTGGTGCAATTTTCGCCAGACGGAGTGATCAAAATCTGGTGCGACTCGGCCCTCCGCTATATGGGAACGAACAGGATTGAGCTGTTCGGGAATGTGAAGCTCGAGCGAGACCGTGTGACGATGACTTCTCCGGAGGGGGTCTATTTCGGAAATGAACGCCGCGCCGAATTGCGGAAAGGCGTCCGCCTCACCCGAGCGCAATCTGCTCTGACGTCGCGGTTCGGTGAGTACTTTCCCGACGACAAACGTGCCTATTTCAGAGGGGATGTGCTCGTGATCGACTCAACGTCCTCCACATCGTCTGAAGAGCTAACGTATTTCGAGGAGGAAGGGAAGTCTATCGCCGTCGGTAGCGTACGCGTGGTCAATCCGGGGGATAACCTGACCGTTTTCGGGGATTCCGTCATCTACTTCGAGAAGCAGAGATATACGCTCATCCCGAAGAATCCGAAAATGGTCCAGGTTGACACGACATCCGGCGGCCTGATTGATACGCTCCTGGTTGTGAGCAAGGTCATGGAGGCATATCAGGACACACTTGAGAGGTTCATTGCCCGGGATGACGTGGTGATGGTCAGGACGGATCTCTCCGCGCGCTGCGGCGAGGCGACGTATTTTCCGAAACGGGATCGGATCGTGTTGAGCGACCAGCCCATCGTTTGGCACCTGGAAAATCAGATCACCGGAGATTCCATCGTCATCACGACGATGGAACGCAAACTGCGAAGTGTCTACGTGAAGGGACGAGCCATGGCGGTTTCCCTGGCAGACTCCGTACACCCCCAGCGGTTCGACCAGCTGACAGCTCAGGAGATTACGATCTTCTTCGCCGATGGCAAGATCGCCCACATCAACGCAGAGCGAACCGCAACGAGTCTGTACTACCTTTTCGACGAGGGAAGGCCCAACGGTGTCAACCGGTCGAGCGGTGACCGCATCATCATGGAGTTTGAGGATGGCAAGATTGATCGGATCAGGATCCTTGGGGGCGTGGAGGGACGATACTACCCCGAGGCAATGATCGCTCAGAGCGAGGAAGAGTATAATCTTGATGGTTTCAAGTGGATCGTGGACCGGCCGAGGCGTCACCAGTTGGCGATCTTGGACGGGACCGTGGATTGAGCGAGGAGTTAGAGACAGATAGGGACTCAGGATGAAATTGCAGAATACCGTAGTTATGGATATACAGCCTACCGGCAACTCAGAGAGAGTTGAGTCAGTCCTCCGATCAGA
>VGWB01000049.1 GCA_016873755.1 Ignavibacteria bacterium
CAGGTATCTGTTTCGTTTTCACCAAGCGCTCCTTTGGAGTGATCGCGAAGTAACCTTCAACCTTGCCTACAGTTGCTTCTCGTAGTCAAATGCCAGCAGCACGTCTTTGATTTTCCGTTCGGCTTGGTCAAGAGCATTCGCGCTGCCTGCGACTCCAGATATATACCCTTCGCATGGCAACGTGATATACAAATCCGCTCCGACGGTGTCGTCAATAACCGGCACGGCGCGCTGCTGTGTTGTCTCCTCTGAAAGCTTGGCGCGGATGGCGGAAGCAACTTTGTTTGCATTGTCACTCACAGCAACTGCAAGCGTCTCCATAAGACTGAATGTCCGCGACTGGTTGCTGGTGATCCGCCAGTTGACCAACCCGTACGCAAGCGCCTCGATGACTTCATGGCGATGTTGTTTTGGGCACACAAGGCATTTGCCAAAGATGTTCTTGGATTCCGTCCATCCTTCCGAACGTAGTTTCGTGATTATCGCTTCATGTAGTTCTGGCTCATGTTGATTGAGCGACACAGAGAAGAGTGTTCGTTTGTCAACGGCGACATCGTAGACAAACAGGCCTGAGGAACGAGTCTGGTCAGCGACCCAGGTGCGCCGCCCAAGTGTGCGGTTGTTAGAGGCAAGGAACTCAATGATCTCCTTTTCTGATAGGAGATTCCCATCAGCGTCGCGTACTCTGATAGGATGGTGATCTGGATTGTCGCTGCGATCAAAGGTTATGTTTTCTCTAGATACCGTTCCAAGGAGCGGATGAAGGGGCCTCATAGCAGAGATGGATAACGGACTCCTTCGCTTCACCGTGATCTCCCCCGTGGCGGCTTTCATCCAGCCCCCCAGAAGCTGGTCCGGATATGACGGGTCACAGGGTGACCACGGTTCCCCCATCCCCAGTTCTCCTTTCTTGCTGATCTCATAGTTGAAGGTAATCGGCGCCACCGTTGTTCTAAGTTGAGCAGTGACCGCCTCAAGAATGGAGCGCTTTACCTGCTGGCCGCTCGAGAAGGGAACTCGCGTGTTGAACTGTGGATGATAATAGTTTTTCTGGCCCTCTTGGACGCAGAAGACCGTATGTTCTGCTTGGCGCAAGGCTCGCAGATACAGATATGGACTGTTCATTGATTCCTCCTATGTATGAAAAATGGTCGCTCGCTGTTCAATGCTGTGCTAAGGCAAATTTGAAGCGCATAAGGGTAACAAAGAGTGGAACACTATCATTGGGGACACTCAACATGACCGCATTGACAATGGCACTGCAAACATCGGC
Organism: Ignavibacteria bacterium; assembly: GCA_016873755.1. Lineage (GTDB taxonomy): Bacteria > Bacteroidota > Ignavibacteria > UBA10030 > UBA10030 > VGWB01. The sequence goes on from VGWB01000049.1 coordinate 1,274, forward strand.
AGTTGATGAATCATCTTCCACAACAAGAGTTAACGCGTCAACGAGCTCTCGACGATTCTTGGAGTCGAGTACTTTGGCAACCGTGTTGCTTCGTGTCGTCCTAGCTTGCCTTTCTCCCACAACGTAGGTACGCAACATTGCAGATCCTTTTTCAGCTAAGGTGAGTAAATCTTTGTTGTTGAGCATGGCGACTATCCATGAAATGTAAATGGAATTGTTGATTTGCGATTCGAGATTCTGCTTCTCTTTTGGAAGTTCGCTTTTATCGGAACGCCCAGGCATGAACTTGCGAAGACCTTTGGGTTCTATGCTTCGGAGTCCAATGACTCCCTGCTCGCACGCGAAACCAAATCCTCGCTCAGCTTGATAAATCTCGTCAAGGCGTTGATTGCTTAGAGCAGGGATCTTCCCAAACAGTTGTCTGTAGATATCCGCAAGCCGCTTCACCTCCGGCAGGTTGAAACTGACAAAGCCCACTGTCTTGTTCATCTGACCAAAACTATAGACGTACCCTGTTTCGACCGACTTTGGGAACTTCCGTGCCAAAGTAAAAAGCGTTCTTGTCCATGGTAGCCGTTCGAGAACGGCTTCTCCTTTCTTCCCCGGATTCACTGGCTTGAAGTCCGCCGTTGGTTTCTTTGGGTCGAACTCCTCACTCAAACGGTGACAAAGCCAGATCCCATTCCACGTTTCTATCTTATTGTCTATGCCATCATTCTGATCGACATAGCTGCGGTAAACCGTCCAACCCTCTTCTAGTATTGACATAAGTTCATCGTTGTCGATGAGAACATTTAAGCCTCCTTCGATTCCTATTCCGAGCGCTGACCCGATCCAGGAAGCATACATGTCTTCCTCATCTAGAGGAAGCAGGATGTTCGACACCTGCCCGGAGGTGGTTCCAACCATGTCAGCAGATGGATAGCCAATGGCAAAGCTCATATCAGGAAGTGTGTTCTTGCTCCTGGCAAATGTTTCGATCTTTGAATGAATCTCATCCAAGCTCTTTTTTCGCGCCTTTGCATCCTTTGTTTTCTTCTGCGCAATTAGTTGAAACAGCGGTGTGTTTGCCGGACTCTGAAGGTACTCGGAGTCATCAAAGAACAGCTTGAAGTAATGGTTTTCGAAATACTCCCGGACGGTTAGTTTGCGCTTCGTTTGAAGCACATGGTTGACAAACCTCTTGCCGATATGTGAAGTATACATAGTCCCTGCTCTCCTTCGTTCTCAAGTGAAAGCATCGATTTCCACAAGCCTCAGCCCAAGGGCGGAGTCATAGCTCTCGTCTGGGACAATCAACGGCTGTGTTCCGTAGTCTGAGTGCCCAAAGTGCGTGAACTTCCCGTAGCGTGCGGCTTTCTGCGAGATGGGGATCTCCAGCCTAAGCCTAGCCTCAAAATTCCCGCTTTCATACTCTTCTTTGTCTGAAAGGCGGATGCACGAAGCAGACTCAATGTTGAGTGTTTCCATGAGAACCGCCGATGGGTAGTGACACAGTTCGGTCAACAGGCACTCTCCGTCCCGCCAGACGAGATGAGTATCAATTGGTTGAACTTGCACCGTTGGATACACGGCATCAATGCTCTTTTGGATGGCCTGCTCCTTAAGGACAGTTCCCTCGGGCAACTGTCCAAAGGTTGCTTCCAGGATTTCCTTCTGATATGGAAGACAATCCTGGCTGGCCTTCGGGGGCGCAATCACGTGAACGGGTTTCAATTCTGGTTGCTTCCTCCCACCCATATTACGTCGACGATTGACACGTCCAAAGCGCTGAATGAGCGAATCCAGTGGCGCACAGTCGGTGATCATCAAATCGAAGCTGATGTCCAAACTGACTTCTACAACCTGCGTTGCGACAACGACGCAAGGACCTCGGCGCCCCTCAAACTCATTCATCAACCGTTGTTCAAGGTCAGCTCTATCTGCACGCCTGAATCTGCTGTGGAGCAGAAGCATTGGTGTGGTGGGAAGCAGGTCTCGCAGTCGCTCAAACCTTCTTTGAGCAGCATCTACGCGATTCGATACAACGAGAATCTTGTCGCCACGTTCCAGCGCTTCAGCCAAAACCTCGAAAGCAGGTTGCTCACCCCGATGCTTGTAAATAACGTGGCGATCGAAGCTATCTAATTGTTTCTTGGTCAGCCGCACCTGATAGACCCGCTTCTCTCCCCCAAGGAGCTCAAGTGTCGTGTTGTAAAGTGCGGTCGGCATCGTTGCTGTTCCAACGTGTACACGGCATCCAAGCGTCAGAAGAACTTTGATGATTTCAAGTACCATAGCCTGAGCCGTACTCGAATAAGAATGGATCTCATCGAGAATCACATCAGTCCCTTCAATGTCGACAGCGATAGTTTCAAATCCTCTTGTGCCGCAAATCAACGCCGCAAGTTGATGGGGTGTCAACACCTTGACCGCTGAACCGACAAGTGGCTGCATTGCACGCTCTTCGTAGTCGCTCTGGCTGTCAACGATGAGCCGGGAGGATGCATGGAGTAAGCGAATATCCGTATCAGACGGGAAGCACTTGCCATCAGTGAAACGCTTGAACATTGCGTTAATGGATGCCTGAAACGGAAGTGTATAAAACACCCTTCCTTTGCAGCGGCGCATAAGGAAATCTGTCTTGCCTGCACCCGTCGGAGCTGTCACCAGTGTGTGAGGTCTTGTGTCCGACGCATCGATCAGAGAAAGCGGATACAACTCAGACGTTCGGCTGTGAAAGAAATCAAACTCTGGGACAGTGAAGAGCTTTGATGACCATTGCTCAGTTTCATTGATCACTGCTGACGCAAAATGATCTGCCCCAACCAGAAGGCCCTTCCATTTGGACCAGCCATGCTGTTTTGCAGTGCAGTGTCCAAGCACGAACTCGAAAGCTTCCTTAGCTTCATCCAAATGTACTGGGCGGGTCTGCATTGCGAGTGCGTTCAGAATGGTTAGAGCATGCGGAGACCACTCATTCCATGGTTCAGCATGCCGCTCAAAAACTTCGTCGGGGTCTTCCCTGTTTGCCATATCCAGAAAACCCTGCTCCTTCTTTCCCTTTCTGATCGAGCGATGGTGGGCAACGATCATATCAATTACAGGCTCCCATTGTGTAGAAGCCACAAGTGGGAGAAAGAGTAAGGATGCAAACTCGTGGCGGAATGGAATTCCCATATCAAACACACGTTCATGCAACTTGCGTTGAAAATCCGGGTGAGCCTTACCAATGTCGTGCAGATATGAACCTATTCGAGCCACACTTGGATCCAAGCCACTTGAGGCTGCAATCTTCTCAGCAACCGTGGCTACGTGACGAAGGTGGTGAATGAGGGCAGTTCCACCGTTCTTCTTGCTCTTGGCAAGTATGTCTACGAGCGGATTCATCACAGGGCAAATTGCGTGCGTAGAGGATTAGAGCCGACGATTTGGAGCCAGCCATACATCGGTTTGTTATTGTCGAACCTGTTGTACCCAACGATGAACGCGTTGCTCTTGCGGCCAAATCGTAGTTCAAACCCGTTATACCCGACATCTGCTTGGTCAAAATCAGATTCTTCAATCGCCGTTATCTTGTCAGAGGGCAAAAGGACATCTTCATTGCGGCAAAGACAAATGTGTTCGTTTGTTGCCCGTTCTGCATCCTCCCCTGTTGAGAAGCCAAGATGCAACACTGGCTCAATCAGCGCACCCCTTACGAGGATGGACCTAGGCCGTGAGAACTCAAAGGTCTTAGTCCTCTTTGTGATCCTCTCGGGGGTTTGCTTGATACCTCGGGGCTGGGTCTGCTCCTGTTGGCGCGAAACGCCGGCGTACGTAAGCCGGTGTCGAAGAATTCGTCCTTGCAGTCCGCTTGTTTCGAGCAACTCCGGAAAGAGTTTCTTCTCCAAGCCTTCAACAATGGATGGGGTGAGGAATTGCTGGCTAAATGTCTCAGCATCTCTCACTGCCGTCCATGGCTTGATGTAGGCAAAGGGTCCACTGTACGTAACGATGTATATCAACATAGAATCCTCCATCTCATTAGCATAACGCACCGAATCCACTGCCGGTCGAGTGTCCGATGCCGACTTCCCAAGCAAATGCCGCGGCGCGTGGGCTTCCTCTGACGATCACTGGGCACAGACTTGCTTTGTTGTGGATTCCTTTGATGCTGACAAGCTTTGTTCTCGCTTTCGGATATGTTCTGTCGAACTCAACAGCGACTTTGGGCTCATCAAGTCCAGCAAACTTCATTTTCCGCTGGAGCGTTTGGGTCAGCACTGCATCAGCCCCGTTCTCCGCGAACGTAAGGTGCTTGACTGATTGACCATCAAACCGCCTTACCAAAACAGGGGTAGCTACGAAAAAACGCTGCTGACCATCAAACTCCGGTGGCTCCACGAGCCTCGCTCCTGTTATCCTCATACCGCAACAAACCTCAGGATCGGACAGTACCGAACCAAGAAGCCGTTTTGCTATGTCAATCTCATAGCAGCTCACAAACCACATCGCTCCTTTAGGAAAGGTAAGACTGCCTCCCTTGCGTTGTCCGCCTGTCAGCCAGCTCAATGAATACAAGCTCACACGATCGTGCAACCTGTTTCTTCCCAGCCACTTGTGAAACGCGCCGATCAGGAAATGCTGATAGTCCCATGGGACGGGTTCGGTGTTTGGTGATAGATCAAAGTAGAGTCTCATATGCATTTCCTCCAACCATTTTTATGTGAAAGACAAAGGTTGGTCGGAAAGGCTTTCCGACCTACAACCGGTGGTTCTGGTTGGCGCCCTGTGGCCGACTTGACCCCGAAGGGGTGGCTTCGCCACAAGTCGACCTACAATCCGGCTCGGTGTTTGGTGATAGTTCAAGCCAGGGTTTCATCTCGTCCTCCTTTGATCGTTAATGTTCGTCGTTCATCGGCGCATTTCCGTTGAAGCGACCGTCAAGTGTCGCTGGCCTTCTGCAAAAGATAGTGTATAGTCCACAATCGCTCTCCGGTACTCCGGGAACAACGCTGCTTTGCGATCCAGAAGCATATCAATCATGGCTTGAGTTTCGTGGGCGTCACCCTTGACTATCTGTTCCACAAGGTGCTGTCTCTGCTCGAATTGATCCTCTGGGGGAAGAAGTGACAAATTCCACACAACGATGCAAAACTCCAATGCGAAATCGTAAGATTTATCTTCGCCTGCTTTATCCAAGAGGGGAGCAGCAAATCGCAGAATTACATCAGACATTCTCTCGGTTCCGGGAGGTCTTGTCTCAACACGAGCTTCCTCCCAGAGACCCGATGAGGTGATTCTTCTGAATAGCCGCTCCTCTGGATTGCCAGGGTTTCTATGAAAACCGTGCTTCTTATGTTTCTTGTGTTTACGACTCACAGATTGTTGCTCCTTTCGTTCTTCTGTGGAGTGCGCTGTTGGTCGGGTCAGCAAGCCAACCTACATAACTTCCAGCATTCCCATTGTAAGTCGGAATGCCATTCCGACCTACAGGACTTCGAGCATTCCGAAACCTAGGCTTCCCTTTTCCCCCAATCCACTTTCGTAGGCGAGCTTGATCAGTTCAGGATTCCCTTCAATCGTTACCGGACACATGAATCCACGCACGCGCGTTTCTCCGCTGCAACCCGCCTTGATCGTTATCAGTTTGCTTACCTTCTCCGGCCCGCCACGGCGTGCAATGAAGATTTGATCCAACTCGCAACGGAACTCCGCGTCCGCCGGCTGACTGCCGTACAGAGAAGCGTACTTGTTCAAGATATTTGAACGCAGCGCTTCTGCAAGTCGTGGATCATCCGGTCTCAAGTAGTGAGGGATGACGCGATGGTTGCGATGAAGGTTCCCTTCCGCGTCAGGAGAGCGTTGATGAAGGGAACCTTCGTACCGGTCTTCGGGGACGGATACTGTGAGCGGCGAGAGCATGCGAAACGCCATCCTTCTCCTCCATTCCGGCTCAGGCATCGTCTCCACCTGCTCAACGGCAAAACGATTCTCTTCACGCTCAATGAAGAACTCGCGCTTCTCGAACATGCCGAGGACGAGATGCTGCAGCAATTCTTCCACAGGCATCGCGACGAACCATTCGATCACAGGAGAATGAATCTCCAGCCTGCCGTCCACAATCCTTCTCTGGGGAACATTCAAGCGAGAGAAACAGAAATGCTTGAATCGCCGCACGGATCCTTCAAGTGGAAAACCGCGATCATGCAGGAAGGTCGAGTACTCAGCCGAGGACTGTTCAATCCATCCGTAGATCGCGGCAGATAGATAGTAGCTATAACTCAGGCCGATCGAACAGTTTCTCTGCAAGCAATGCAATGTTAGACGGAGTCGCATCTTTGACCCCCTGCAGCAAAGTAGAAAATTGCGAATCCACTGTCAATTCGTACTACTACGGAGTACTTTTCTAGGCTATAGTACGGAGTACCTCTGTGGGCTATTCTACGGAATAGCTTCGTGGGTCAGCTAGTCGGCAACTTCGAGCCTTTCCAAAGGCCTTCGCCACCGTCCGGTAACAAAGCTACCCTCTCTCTGCCCCCTGCTCCCGTTTTGCCTCGCCGGGCCAGAAGATCAAGATGCAGCCGTACCAACCAAGCTTCTCAACACCCTCATATTCCTGACGTCCTCCTTCATATCCTTCCCCTTGGGCGTCTCCAGGATCTTCGGAATGTTCCTGAACCGACCGTCGTTCATCAGCAGGCCAAATCCCACCTTCCCAATTCTCCCTTTGCCGATGTGTTCATGCCTGTCGACACGCGAACCGAGCTCACGTTTCGAGTCATTCACGTGAAATGCAACAAGCCGATTTAGACCAAGCAGGTCATCGAATTCGTTAAACGTGCGTTCATAGCCGACCTCGGTCGACATGTCATATCCTGCGGCGAAGATGTGACACGTATCGATACACACAGCCACGCGGTGTTGCTGCTCCACCAGATCGATAATAGCCCGCAACTGTTCAAACCGGTAGCCGATGGCTGTTCCTTGTCCCGCCGTCGCCTCCAGCACGCTCTTGACCTGATAGCGCGGTGTCTGTTCGTGGATGATGTTCAACGATTCCGCGACGCGCCTGATCCCATCAAGCTCGCCAGCACCCATGTGCGATCCCGGGTGGAAGTTGAGATACTCGACACCAAGGAGCTCCGCGCGGTCGAGCTCATCCCTCAGCGCCGCACGCGATCGCTTCAGGATAAGCTTGTCCGTCGCGCAGAGATTGATAAGATACGTGTCGTGTACAACAACGGGACCGATGCTTGATTCCGAGAGGAGCTTTTTGTAGGTTGATACGTCGCTTTCGGCAAGAGGCTTTCCCTTCCACTGCGTGTTGTTCTTGACGAACATCTGCATGGTTGTACAGCCGATCTGTATCGCCCGCTCGACAGCTGTATGAATTCCCCCGGCGATGGACACGTGAGCGCCCAAAAGTATTGAGGGATTGGGTGATTGAGTCATGGGGTCATCGAGCCATTAAGTCAATCCAATGTTGAGAGGGGTGTGCCAGGTCTGCCGCACATGAAAATTCAAAAGGAAACGTCAAAAATCCACCTGAATTGTCAAATGCCGGGGGGAACGGTTTTTCCTTTGCTTGCTCGTGAACTCCCCTGGTAAGGTCTAGACTGCGATGTCACGACTTTCCGAACTCCAAAAGAAGCGATCGAAGCTCATCGTCGGGCTGATATCCGGAACATCCGCCGACGGAATTGATGCAGCGTTGGTGCGGGTAACCGGCAGCGGCATACGGACGCGTATCAAATTGATCACGTTCCACACCTTTTCATATCCGGCCCGCCTTCGCGACAAGCTTCTGGGTAGTTCACTACCCGGGACCGGAAGCGTTGATGTTCTCTGCGAGCTTAACATTCTCGTCGCGCACTTCTTCGCTGATGCGGTCAGAGACATTGCACGCAAAGGGCGCGTGAGCCTCTCGAGCATCGACCTCATCGGATCGCACGGACAGACGGTCCACCATCTTCCTGCCCCGAAACACATTTTCGGAAAAACGATCCGCTCAACGCTGCAGATCGGCGACCCATCCACCATCGCGAAGCTGACCGGCGTTCCAACGGTCGGCGATTTTCGCACGGCCGATATGGCCGTTGGAGGCGAAGGGGCGCCACTGGTACCCTACTTCGATTACCTGACGTTCAGGTCGAAGACGAAGAACCGCATCTTGCTCAACCTTGGGGGAATTGCGAATTTCACTGCGCTGGCGAGGAACTGCTCCGTCAGCGATGTCGTTGCATTCGACACCGGTCCGGCAAACATGGTCATTGACGCCTTGATGATGAAATTCTACAAAAGGCCGTATGATGCGGGCGGTCGTATGGCGTTGCGTGGTGAGATCATCCCGGAGCTTCTGCTGCAGCTCATGTCCCATCCCTATTTCAGGCAAAGACCGCCGAAATCGACCGGCAGAGAGACATTTGGGAAGATGTTTCTACCGACGATCCTCAGCTTTGCTAGGCGATGCCCGCGGCGAAATCTCATTGCCACGGTGACCGAGCTGGTACCCTTTTCCATTTTCGATCAATACAACCGATTCATTGCCGAGCGTATGACAGCCGACGAAATTCTCGTGAGTGGTGGCGGCGTACACAACCGGGCGATCATGGAAGCCCTCCAGGACTATTTCCATCCCGCCCGTGTGAAAAGCACCGAGTCGGTCGGCTTCCCCTCCGATGCAAAAGAGGCGATCTGTTTTGCTGTCCTCGCCAACGAAACCCTCGCCGAGCATCCCTCAAATGTCCCTCGAGTCACCGGGGCCCGGCAGCCGGTCATCCTCGGGAAGATCTGCCTCTAATCCGCCAGAGTTGACACCTATGCAGCGAGAGAAACTCGTCGTCATCTTCACGGTCCTTGTTGATGTCATCGGTGTTGGGATCGTTATTCCGATCCTCCCGTTCTATGTCGGTTCCTTCGGCGCTTCGCCGTTTGTTATTACACTGCTCTTCGCGTCGTTCGCGTTCTTCGCATTTCTCAGCAGTCCTTTGCTTGGAGCGATATCGGATAAGGTTGGCCGGCGGCCCGTGCTCATCGCCAGTATCTCCAGCACAGCCCTCGGTTGGTTTGTCTTCGCCAGTGCCAACAGCTTGCCCTTGCTGTTCCTCGGCCGCATCATCGATGGCGCCGCAGCCGGCAACTTCACCGTTGCCCAGAGCTGCCTGGTTGATCTTGCCCGCGATGAGAAGGAACGATCTGCGAATCTCGGGCTCATCGGCGCGACGTTTGGAATCGGATTGATGGTCGGCCCGTTTCTCGGCGGGGTCCTGAGCACCGTTTCGCACTCCTTCCCCTTCTGGTGCGCGGGCATTCTCGCGAGCATCAACACCGTACTAACATATGCATTCCTGCCGGAGACGCATCAGCGGCGCGACCCCAACGCCGTCACGACGTTCAATCCGCTCTCACCGCTTGCACGCGCGGTGCTCAACATTAGACTGCGCAGGTATTTTCTAAGCTGGACGATTTTCGCTGTTGCAATCGCCTCATCACACTCCGTTTTCGCGCTCTACGGACAACACGCGTTCGGGTTCGATTCCTTCACCATCGGCCTGATGTTCGCGTTTACGGGAATCTTTGCGGTACTCAATCAGACACTTCTTCTCAGGCGCGTATGGCTCAACCGCTTCACTGAAGTACGTCTGGAGGAGCTGATGATTGTCATGCTCGGGGGGAGTTTCGTTCTGATGGCCCTGCGCATTCCGGTGTTGTTTGTCCTGGCACTGCCGTTTTTTGCCACGAGTCAATCGGTGCTCCGCGTTGTCCTGACAAGTGAAGTTGCCGGGAAAGCTGACCCGCTGATGAAGGGGGAAGCACTTGGGATCATGACTTCTCTCATGGCTGCTGCGATGATCATCGGACCCTTGGTTTCCGGAGCACTATTTGAGATCTATGACAGTCTTCCGTACTACCTCGCGACAGCGTTGATGGGCGTTTCCTTTGGCAGTACACTTCGGTTTCGTGAAGATCCGCCTTCATCCCGACCACAATCCTTGCCATAACGCTCACACCTCACTGCAATCAGCGCACGAATAAGAAAGCCCGGAATCACTGGGCGGATTCCGGGCCTTCTCGTCTCAGAGCGGGACGTCCTACTCGTCCTTGATCTCCTCCAGAAGATCCTTTGCCTCTTTCCGGAACCGGTCATCATCCTCATCCAGCGTTGGCAACGTGGCAATTGCGTTCAGGTGGGCACGGGCTTTGTCGTACTCATCGAGCTCAATGTAAGCCCGGGCGCAATCAATCCTGTACATGATGAAATCCGGCCTAATGGAGATGGCTTTTTCATAGTTCTTGACGGATTCCTCAAGATTCGCCCATCCCAATCCCAAAGGCCACCGCACAATTCTTGGCTTCTCACAGACCTTCATGTGGGTACGGCCGAGGACGTAGAGCGCACTGGCATTGTTCGGATCGAGAGCAATTGCCTTTTCACAGTCTGCCTTCGTTTTTTTCACGAGGTCGAGGGATTCCCAAACACCTTTGAACAGAGCGATGCGCCCATTGGCAATTGCCCGCCGGGCGTACCCCATGGAACCGTTGGAGTTCGCCACAACAGCCTTCTCGGCAAACTCGAGCGCTTTCTGATACGTTTCCAACTGTTTGCTCTTCTCCTCATCCGTGTTCGCGGGCATGTGTTCCCCGATGTCGACGTATGCCCGGCTGATCCGCCAGAGCACCTCGAAGTTGTTCGGTTCCAGCGCGATCGCCGCTTGATAGCGCTGAAGAGCCATCTGGTTATCGAAAGTCTGCTCGGCATACCCATCCCCTTCCGCCAAGAGCTGCTGAACTCGTGAGGAATCCGGCGATGCTGCAACAGCACACGCGGAGGCAACAGCAAAGAACAGCACCGAACACATGGTGACATACCATCCTGAACGAGCGCGGGCTTTCACTGTGATTATCCTCCCTGAGAGTGGGGAATTGGTGATTTGAAAAGGCTAGGCTGTGAAACTGTCGTGTACGGATTGGCTGCACACGATGCGGGGTCAGGAGTTTCTGTTCTGTAGTTTCTGGATTTCGTCGCGAAGTCTTGCTGCTTTCTCGTACTCTTCCTTCGCGATAGCCTCGAGGAGTTGCTGCTGGAGTTGCTCCAGCCGCGATAGTTTCGGCTTCGGTTTCTCCTGCTCCTGTTCCGAACCCGGTTCCCGGGATTCCGCCAACGGCTGTTTGTCAGCTTCTTCGTTCTCCGGAACGAACGCTGCTTCATCCATTACTCTATCTGCAACATAGATCGGCACACCGTAGCGGACCGCCAGGGCAATGGCATCGCTGGGGCGTGAATCGATCTCCTGAGAATCCATGCTCAGCTTGGCATAGAACGTCCCGTCACGGAGCTCGTTGATGTACACATCATTGAGACTCACACCGAGGGAATCCATGACGTTCTTGAGCAGGTCGTGGGTGAGCGGGCGCGGGGGTTTGATCCCTTCCATTTCGAGCGCGATCGACTGTGCCTCGAATGCTCCGATGATGATCGGCAACCGGCGAGGTCCGTTTACCTCCTTCAGGATGAGCGCATAAGCACCCCCGCTGGATGGGCTCGTCGACAGCCCCAAGATATCAACCTGCACCCTCTCCACTCGCTCTTCTCCTTACATCAAAAGCGGCATCAGCTCTTTCCGAGCATTTTCTTGATCTCAGCCGTCAGCGCCGGAACAACCTCGAACGCATCTGCGACGATGCCGTAGGTCGCCACTTGAAAGATCGGCGCGTCTTTGTCCTTGTTGATAGCTACAATATACTTCGAAGAAGACATTCCCGCAAGGTGTTGAATCGCACCCGACACACCAACCGCAATGTAAAGTGATGGCGAAACCGTCTTTCCCGTTTGACCAACCTGCTCCTCGTGCGGCCGCCACCCGGCGTCGACAACCGCCCGGGAAGCTCCCACGGCTGCATCAAGCGCTTGTGCAAGCTGCTCGATCATCGGAAAGTGCTCCGGACCCTTCATGCCCCGTCCACCCGTTACGATGATATCTGCCTCCGCAACATCGATCTTGCCGGACGATTGCTTTATCTCTTTGACCGCTGATGTAAAATCCTGTTCCGAGAGCTGCACGGCAACGTGTTCCACCGGAACAGCCTCTCCGTCACCCGATCCTGCCGTGAAAACGTTTGGCCGGAGTGTGAAGATCTTCACAACCGACGTGACTCGTACATCCGTCAATGCCTTGCCCGCGTACACAGGACGAGTGGCAATGACTTCTCCGTTTTCGATCCTCAATGCCGTGCAATCCGCAGCGACACCGGCATCCAGCTTCACGGCAACCCTTGGCGCAAGGTCTTTGCCAAGAGCAGTAGCAGGAATCATAACGATTGCTACCTGCTGTGCAGATGCCACCTCGGCCACAATCCGTGAGTATGCCGTCGACGAGTACAAACCGAGGCGAGCATGCTCCACCACCAGCACCTTCTTTGCGCCGTAGCCACCCAGTGTGCCGGCAATCGAATGAACGCTCGAACCCACCGCCAGCGCAATGACTTCTCCCCCAATTTGGTCAACAATTGTGCGGGCGGCTTTCACGGCTTCAAAGGCCGGCTTCTTGAATTTGTTGTCACGTTGCTCTGCAAAGACGAGGATCTTCATGGTCAATTCAAAATGAAAAAATCAAAAGGAGAAACTTTGGTCACTTGGCTTCTGTATTATCCAATCGACAATTGGCAATCGAAAGTTGGTAATTCTTCATATCACCTTGGCTTCCTCATGGAGCAACCGAACGAGCTCCGGCACGGCAGTGGCGTCTGTTCCCACGATTCTTCCTGCCAGTCGGGCCGGTGGTTTCTGCATGCCGAGCACTTCAACCTTGGGAGGTGCTGCCGACGCGGGCCGCTCCTCGATTGGCTTGCTTTTCGCCGCCATGATGCCCTTCAGGGATGGATAGCGGGGCTCGTTAAGGCCCTTCTGGGCTGTGAAAACCGCCGGAAGCTTCGTCTCCACAACCTCCCGCCCTCCCTCAACTTCCCTCTCAGCCGTAACCTTACCATCTGCAATCTCGAGCTTGACAATCACTGAAATCGACGGAAGACCGAGCATTTCCGCGACCATGAGACCGACTGCGGAATCATCGTAATCCACCGACTGTTTCCCGAAGAAAATGACATCGGGAGAAATCTCTTGGAGACAATCAGCCAGTGCTCGAGCGACCGAAAAGGAATCGCGGGTAGAGTCATCCTTCAGCAGCACCGCCTTGTCGACACCCATGGCCAGCGCCTTCCTGAGGCTCTCCTTATGCGCATCACTTCCAAGGGAGACCACGGTGACCTCCCCTCCATTCTTCTCCTTGAGCCTGAGACATTCCTCAATTGCGAACTCGTCGTAAGGGCTAATGACGTATGACACCCCTCCCTTGTCGATCGTCTTTCCATCGGAACCCACGGTGATTTTCGCCGCGGTATCAGGGACATGATTGATGCAGACGGCATACTTCATAGCATTCCGGGCTGTGGATTGTGAGTAACAGATCGAAGGCTGTCTTTGTGTTCAACAGATGGTATAAAACATTTCACTGGGCGGCAAGTGAATTTCACGCGTCGCCGTGCGTTGATGGGCCCCAACCGCGTGAGATCACAACCATGTTTTCAACAGCGTAAGATCGACGTTTCCCCCACTGATGATGGCGCAGATTTTCTTTCCCGAGAGACCCAGGACATTGTGATACACCGCAGCAGGTGCAACCGCACCCGTCGGCTCGACAACGATTTTCATGCGCTCCAGGAAGAACCGCATCATTTCGATTACCTGCTCATCCGTTACGGTGATCACATCATCGACGTGCTTAAGGATGATCTCAAAATTCCGTTTTCCAACGGCTTGTGTCCGCATCCCGTCGGCGATCGTTTTTGGCGGACTGATGCGCACGATCTCCCTCTTCCGAAACGATTGATAGCAGTCGTTCGCAGCCACAGTCTCCACGCCGATAACATTGACCGCAGGGAAGAGTTGTTTCGCCGCAAGCGCCGTTCCACCAATGAGTCCGCCGCCGCCGATAGGGACAAAGATGTAATCCAGTTCTCTGGTGTCCTGAGCAATTTCGATCGTCGCTGTTCCCTGTCCCGCAATGATTTTGTCGTCATCGAATGGGGGGACGAGAACGTACTTGCGCTGCTCCTGCATCTGCCGGGCCACCCGCTCGCGGTCGTCCGATGAGTCTTCACAGAAGACCACCTCGGCTCCATACGTTTTTGCGCCGGCGACTTTGTTGGGGGGAGAGCTTTTCGGCATCACAACTGTGGCCTGCACGCCGAGGAGTTTGGCCGCCAGCGCGACGCCCTGAGCATGGTTGCCGGAAGAATGTGCAACTATCCCGCACTTCCGCTCCTCGGGCGTCAATGAATAGATCTTATTGTACGCGCCTCGAATCTTGAAGGCACCGATCCGCTGCAGGTTCTCCGCCTTCAGCAGAACCTCGTTCCCCGAGTGCCGGTTGAATTGGTGCGACGAGAGCAAAGGTGTCTTGTGCACCACCCGCTTGACAACTTCGTAGGCAACTTCGATGTCGTGAAAGCTGATCATAGACCTGAAAAATGTAGACAAAATGACTTTGATTGACAAGAGGAAAACGGGTGAGGAGGTATCCAGACTGGACATGAAAAACTGCGGAGAACCTGCAGAGGTAATCACGCAGCGCTGAAGTGCCGACAAGCCCGAGATGCCTTTTGGCAAATTCTCAGAGTTGGTATCGAACGTTTGGCAGGGATTGAAGATCGGTAGAAGTGAGCGGGCAGAACTTCCGCGAGTGATTACTGGTCCTTGTGCACGAACTCGTGCCCGGCTTTCTGAAGCGCCTGGACGGCGTTCACGAGCTGCTCTTCCTTTACGAAAACGTAGTCGGTGTTGAACGTGCTGACCGCGAAGATCGGTATGTTTGCCTCCGCAAGCGGTTGCGCAATTGATGACAGGACTCCCACTTCCTGGAGCTGCATCTCTGCATCAACCTTCAAGCACCGCCATCCGAGCTCCTGCTGGATATTGTTCGGCGACATGAAATCCGGGCAGACGATGCAGAACTCCTCCTCGGTCCGGGCAACAAAGCACATTTCGCCTTTTGCCAGAATCGCCGGAATCTCCGCAAATTGAGGAAGTTTGTTGATCGTGAATGTCTCATTCAGCAAATGCAACTTGAGTTTCCTGTTCATGGCAGGCACCTCGCCAGGCTGCGGTGGTTGTCCTCTTGGGCCCGACTCTTTGATGCGAATGTACCACTTATCAGAGATTCGCGCAAGTTTTCACTTCCAGGAATTGAAGCCTAGCGCAAAATTCGCTAGCTTTGACAGCACGTTTTCGGGAACCTCGTCGTGATCGGCTTGCGAGATCGGCCAAGTCGGCTGTACCTATCGGAATAAGCGCGCTTGTGGGCACCGAGGTGCTGTTTCTACAATCCCCTTCGAGGCGATACACCACATTCGGCTGGCAATTCTTCTCGGCGAGCGAGTGGAGTCCCGGCCGGGCGAGAAGGTGCATATCGCGGTTATGGATGCTTCCCTCTTCGCAATGGTCGGTTCCGGGAAAGATTCCGGCCGATCCATGAACACACTGTCACCAGTGCAACGGCTCGCGTCGCAGCAACGGATTTGAGGCGGTCAACATATTTGAATCGAAAGAAATTCAGGCCCCGGGATCCTCTCCGTAGCGAAACTAAAGACAATTCTCAGTCAAGAATAGGAGTCGAATGCGGCATGCGGAAATTTCTCTTGCTCACAACGGCTCTCGGCCTGTTCACATTCTCATCCCGTCTGCTTTCACAGCCTGCGCAAACCGCGCGCTACGAAGGACTCGCTCGCCAGATTGTCAAAGAGGCGCTGGGTTCAAACTCAGCGTATGAGATGCTCCGCGATCTTTGCACAACCACAGGCCATCGGTTCAGCGGCTCATCGGGTGCAGCGAAGGGGGTTGAGTGGGCAAGACAGAAGATGGAAGAGCTGGAATTCGACAGGGTTTGGCTTGAGCCGGTGATGGTTCCCCGCTGGGTGCGCGGACCGGTGGAAGAAGCGTTCATCCTCTACCCATCGGGAAAAAAGGAACAGCTCAACATCACCGCGCTGGGAGGATCCGTTGGCACACCAAAGGAAGGCCTCACAGCTGAAGTCGTTGAGGTAAGATCATTCGAGGAGCTTCACAAGGTGGGCAGCAAAGCGAAGGGCAAGATCATCTTCTTCAATCGACCCATGGATCGCTCCTTGTTTAACACGTTTGAGGCATACGGGGGCGCTGTGAACCAACGCGGCGCGGGTGCAATTGAAGCTGCAAAGGCGGGCGGTGTAGCAGCACTTGTGCGATCAATGACCACACGCCTGAATGATAGCCCCCACACCGGAGGCATGGGTTATGTTGACACGATTCCTGAAGTTCCGGGCGCTGCTGTCAGCACGCTGGGTGCAGAGCGCCTCAGCGAGGTGCTTGCAGAGGGTAAGCCTGTGCGACTGCACATGAGATTCTCCACCCAAACCCTGCCTGATGTTGAATCCGCGAATGTGCTCGGAGAACTGCGCGGGACTGAAATGCCCGGGGAGGTTATCGTCATCGGCGGCCATCTCGATAGCTGGGACAAAGGTCAGGGCGCGCACGACGACGGGTCCGGGTGCGTTCAAGCCATCGAAGCGTTGCGGTTGCTGAAGAAGTTCGGGCTCAAGCCGAAGCGGACCATCCGCGCGGTGATGTTTATGAATGAGGAAAACGGTCTCCGGGGTGGCATCGCTTACGCAGAGAAAGAGCGACCCGGCGAGAGACATATTGCCGCGATTGAGTCAGACATGGGCGGGTTCACTCCCCACGGCTTCGGGATCGGCGATTCCACCGCCCATGCAAAGCTTCTCCGTTGGGCGCCCGTATTCAGTTTCTTTGCCGCCGATCGCTTTCAGCTTGGTGGCGGTGGTGCCGACATTAGTCCTCTCGCGCGCCAAGGTGTGCCGCTCATGAACCTCCTTGTCGACACCCACCGGTATTTTGACTACCACCACACTGACAATGACAGGATCGAGGCGGTAAATGAGCGGGAGCTTGCACTGGGCGCGGCAGCGATGGCTATCTTTTCGTACATCATTGCTGAAGAGGGGTTGTAGCTGTGTGAACCTTCCGAAGGTTTTCTCTGCAGCTCCTAGACCTTCGGAAGGTTTACCGGTGACCCTATTATCCTTGAAACTCACGCGCTTTACCAGTAGATTTCCTACCACATCGTTTCCTTCCTTCCTCCATATTCAAATCATAGGAGGTATTCACCATGCGACTTCGAATCTTCCTCGCTGGGCTTTTCCTCTGTTCTCTGCTCGCTGCATTCTCAAATGCGGAAGAATCACGATTGTTGAGGCAGCCGACCGTCAGCTCGACGCAGATCGCATTCGTCTATGCCAATGACATCTGGATCGTCGACCGATCAGGTGGCGTCGCTCGACGGCTCACAACATCGGAGGGAGCCGAAACGGAGCCCATGTTTTCGCCTGATGGCAAATGGATCGCGTTCACCGGTCAGTACGACGGCAACACCGATGTGTACGTTGTTCCCTCCAGTGGGGGTGATCCAAAACGACTGACATATCACCCGGTTTCAGACATTGTGCGCGGGTGGACCAACGATGGAAAGGCCGTCCTCTTTGCGTCCGGTCGAACCAGCGCTCCTGTCGGGTATGCCAGGCTCTGGTTTGCTCCCGTCGAAGGAGGTCTCCCACAACCCCTACCGATGGCGATGTCACACAAGGGCTCGTACTCACCGGATGGCAAACGAATGGCGTACCTTCCGTTCTCCGAGGCATTCAATGTCTGGAGACAATACCGGGGCGGGCGGACATCGCGTGTCTGGATCGTCGACCTCGCGACACTCGAGGTCGAGAAGATATCCCGCGATAATAGCAACGAGACCGATCCCATGTGGATAGGGGATGCGGTCTACTTTCTTTCAGACCGGAATGGAACGATGAACCTCTTCTCATGGAACACGCAGTCAAAACAGGTTCGCCAGTTGACGCAGCACAGGGATTTTGACGTGAAGTGTGCAACGGCTGGTGATGGCATCATCGTATATGAGCAGGCGGGCTGGATTTACCTCTTTGATCCAAAGGTGGGGAGCTCAAAGAAGATCCCCATTACGGTCAACGCTGATCTTCCCTGGGCACGACCCCATTTCGCCAAGGTTGCCTCGATGGTGCGCAGCATCGAAATCTCACCGACCGGAAGCCGCGCCGTCTTTGAGGCCCGCGGTGACATTTTCACCATACCGGCCGAGAAGGGTGACATACGCAACCTGACAAACAGCACCGGGATTCACGATCGCGACCCGGCCTGGTCCCCGGATGGCAAGCGGATCGCATGGTTCTCTGACCGGGGTGGCGAGTACCAGCTTATGATAGGAGAGCAGACGGGACTTGAGCCGGTGAAGGTCATCGCGTTCGACAAGCCTAGCTTCTACTACAACCCCGCGTGGTCACCGGATTCGAAGAAGCTGGCATTCGCCGACAAACACCTGACGCTTTGGTATCTCGACGTCGACGAGGGGAAGCCCATCAAGGTCGACACCGACACATATGACCATCCGCAGCGGACGCTCGTTCCGGTTTGGTCGCCCGATTCCAAGTGGATAGCGTACACCAAGCGGCTCGACAACCACATGCATGCCATTTTCCTCTACTCTCTTAACGAGAAGAAGAGCCGACAGGTAACAGACGGCCTGTCCGATGGAATTTCCCCGGCCTTCGATAAGAGTGGGAAGTACCTCTTTTTCCTTGCCAGCACAAACTTTGGCTTGAACGCTGGATGGCTTGACATGACATCGTACGATCGGCCGGTGACGCGAAGCGTGTATCTTGCCGTGCTTCCTAAAGACGTGCCTTCGCCGCTGGCGCCAGAGAGCGACGAAGAAAAGGATACAACAGCAGCTACTGGAAAAACCCCGGACAAGAACAAGAAAGAGGTGACAGAGAAGAAGGATGCGTCGGCAACGAAAGACGTGAGGATCGATTTCGATGGAATTGATCAACGGATCATCGCCGTAGAGAAAATCACAGCCCGGAACTACGTCAGCCTTGCCGCCGGCGCAGAGGGAACGTTCTTTTATCTTGAAAACGTGCCGAATCAGACCGGCTTTACGCTGCACAGCTTCGACCTCAAGAAGCGGGAATCGACCCAGATTCTTTCCGGAATCACGGGCTACATAATTTCCGCGAACGGCAAGAAGCTTCTCTACGCTGCGCCCAACAACGTATGGGGCATTATCGACGCGTCGAAAGCCGGAAAGGTAGGCGACGGCAAGCTCAAAACCGATGGACTTGAAATGAAGATCGACCCGCGGGAAGAATGGGCCCAGATGTACGATGAGGCATGGCGCATCAATCGTGACTACTTCTATGATCCAAACATGCATGGGACGGATTGGAAGGTCATCAAGGAGAAGTACCGCTCCTGGCTGCGCCACGTCGGTCACCGCTCCGATCTTTCGTACGTCCTCTCCCACATGCTAGGCGAACTGGTTGTCGGACACAGCTACATCTTCGGCGGGGATGCCCCAACGCCTCCGCAGGTGAGAGTTGGCCTGCTGGGCGCGGATTACGTTATCGATGGAGCATACTATAAGATCGCAAAGATCTATACCGGCGAGAAT
Organism: Ignavibacteria bacterium; assembly: GCA_016873755.1. Lineage (GTDB taxonomy): Bacteria > Bacteroidota > Ignavibacteria > UBA10030 > UBA10030 > VGWB01. Next base: position 20,827 of record VGWB01000049.1, read on the forward strand.
TGGAACCCAGATCTGCGCGCGCCGTTGACCGAGCCGGGGAGCAACGTTGCCGTTGGTGAGTACATCCTCGCGGTGAATGGACACCCACTGCGCGCACCTACGAATATCTACAGCCTGTTCGAGGGGACAGCCGACAAGCAGACCGTTCTGCTCGTGAACAGCAAGCCGAGTGAGCAGGGCGCGAGGAAAGTCACCGTCGTCCCGGTTCAAAGCGAGAGTGGACTTCGACAGCGCGACTGGATCGAGAGCAACCGGCGAAGAGTAGACGAACTCTCAAAGGGTCGCCTCGCTTACGTGTATCTCCCCAATACCGCA
>VGWB01000050.1 GCA_016873755.1 Ignavibacteria bacterium
ACCATAAGAGCCAACGTCAAGAACGCGGGGACCCTGCCTGCGGCGGGGTATTCCGTCCAGTTCTTCAAAGATGCAAACGGCGATGCAAGAGCGGAGCCAGGCGAACAATTTGCAGTCGTGGCGGGCAGCATCCTTGTTCCTACGGATTCCGCTGCGCTCAGCGGGACCCATCCGGCGCTGACAGCCGGCGAGCATCGCTTTATTGCTGCAATTCTGTATCCACAAGATGCAAACCCCGCAAATGACACGGCATCGACCCTGGTCACAGCTGGCGCTGAGAAGAGGGCACTCGTCATCAACGAGATCATGTTCGACCCGCTCCCCGGGCAAAATGAATGGATCGAATTCTTCCACCGCGGGCCGGTTCCTATTGATATCGTTCGATGGAAATTCTCCGACAGGCCGACTGCGAGTGGAGTGAATGCATTCAGTATATCGAACAATTCCTACCGCGTTCAGCCCGGCGACTTCGTGGTGGTAGCTGCGGAGTCAACGATCCTTTCCCTTTTCCCCCACCTGAGTTCTCCATCGGCGAGCACTCATCTCTTCATTCTTAATCGCTCTGGAGGGTTCGGCTTCAACAACGATGGCGATGACATTGTCCTCCGCGATGCCACCGGCGGAGCCATCGACAGCGTCTCGTACTCCCCAAGCTGGCATCATCCCGATGTGACGGACACAAAGGGCCGATCCCTCGAGCGCATCAATCCCCACCTCGATTCCAAAGACCCCAGGAACTGGAGCACGACGCCGGTCATTGCTGGAGGCACACCGGGGCGACAGAACTCCATCCACACAACGGGGCTTCCAAGCGCCGCCTCGATCTCGATTAATCCGAATCCCTTTTCGCCCGACGGTGACGGGTTTGAGGACTTCTGTGCCATCAAGTACAATCTGCCGCTGACGACATCGCTCGTCCGCATCACCATCTTTGACGTCAAAGGAAGATTGATTAGAACCCTGGCACATGCAGAGCTCAGCGGGCCGCAAGGGGAGATTGTGTGGGATGGATTTGACGACGGTCGACAGCGCGCGCGTATTGGTCCCTACATCGTCCTCATCGAGGCGATCGACAGCCAGGGAGGGACCGTTGCGACAACCAAGGCGGTGGTTGTTGTGGCAACCAGACTCTGATTCCGCCGAACCTTAGGTCTCGTTCAAGGAGACCTCACCACACCTTTGCGAGAGTGGGTCCTCTTCAAGCGCGCCGCGTACTTGCCGGCACGGCTCCTTTGAAACCTCAGCCCCTTTGCGTATATTGGCTCGCGCAGCGAGGAGAAAAGGTGTCAGAAGCAGAAATGAGGAACGCACGAGCCGCACGTGCTTAAAAGTCGGTAAAGCACCCCACTCGCTATCTCTCGACGGGACCAGGAGTTGCGTGAAAATCAGCAACGAGCAGTTCAGCCAACAGCTTGAAAGGATAGTCAACCTTCACCGGAAACGCGGTGGCGGGGTGCGCGTGGCGCTCGCACTAACCAACCGACTTGATTCCCTCATTGAGTCCGTTTACACATCGCTTCATCATGCCAACAGACACCTCATCTCTGTCGTCGCTCTTGGGGGATATGGAAGAAAGGAACTGTGCTTTTCATCCGATACGGACATCATGTTTCTCATCCGCGATGATTCGCAGCGGGTCGATGCTTCACCGGTAGCGGGGGGGTTGCTCCATCAACTGCTTGACTACGGCCTCGATATCGGGCACAGCTTCCGGACGATCCCGGAGTGCCTCACCTTTGCCCAATCCGATATCGAGACGTGGAATTCCCTGCTAGAATCCCGCTTTCTCTGCGGCAACAGGGGGACATTCTCCGAGTTTCAGAGCAGCCTGCGACGCCAGGTCCGCCTGCTCGACAAAACTGCATACGTGCAACGGCTTGTGGATACTGCTGAGCTCCGGCACCGGAAATATGGCCATACGACAAGACTCCTGGAGCCGAACATCAAGCACAGTGCGGGCGGATTGCGCGACCTTCACAATGTCCTCTGGCTGCTGCGCGGCACAGGTCTTGCGACGCTTTCGTCGCTCGGCCCTGGCAATCGCACGGCGATCTCGGAGCTGCTCAACAGCCCTATCCTTCGGTCATGGTTCAGCAAGCGTTCTCTGCTCGATGTACAGCGCGCGTTCAACTTTCTGCTTCAGTGTCGCAACGAGATGCACCTCCAGGCACAAGCGCTGCATGATACCCTCGAGTTCAACCTGCAGCGACAGGTAGTCGAAGCGCTACGCTACCGGGCAACCGCGAAACGCACGCGCGTCGAGCGCTTCATGCAAGATTACTACATCGCTGCACGCGCCGTCGCGCAGCTTGCACAGCGAGCTTCCCACTGGATTGAAGATCGCTTCGTCAAGCCGAAGCGGAAAACGCAAGCCGGGCCGCTGGATGATGTCTTTGTCCTCCGGGACAACAAGATCGATCTCAAGCGCACGGTGAGGTCCCTTTCCAGTGAAGATGCGCTTCGCGCATTTCTCTTTGGTATTGAGCACAACGCTCTCTTCGCCCATGGCCTGGAGGACATGCTCACGCGCAACGCGGCGGCATACGCACCGTTGGGCTCAGAACGCGAAGCGCAGCTCTTCCACGAACTGCTTGGCAAGGACCACGGCGTTAGCCACGCAATCCACCGAATGAACGACCTGGGCCTCCTCGCACGCTGGATACCGGAGTGGAAAGGGCTCGTCGCGTTCTTCCAGCACAACCAGTATCACTTCTACACTGCGGATGAGCATTCGCTGATGGTGCTCACCAATGCTGAGGCCCTCGCCAGCCATCCGGACTTGTTCGGTCAAATCTATCGATCGCTACCGCGCCGGGATTCGCTATACCTCGCCGCGCTGTTGCACGATATTGCGAAGCCGATTCGTGTCGGCGATCACGAGGTAATCGGGGTCAACATCGCGCGGACGATACTCAAGCGCCTCCGCTACAGCGATGTGATGAGCGATGTCCTCTTTCTTGTGCGCAACCACCTTCTGATGGAGCAGGTTGCTTTCCGGCGCAACCTGGGGGACCCTCAGACGATCCTGGATTTTGCGTCACAGTTCAGCGGCATTCACCGGCTTGATCTGCTCTATGTGCTCACCTACGTTGACCTGAGCGCGGTCAACAGAAACGTCTGGACAGATTGGAAGGGGCAGTTGCTCTTCGAGCTGTATCAGCGCTCCCGCGAGATATTGGGAGGAAAGCTCACGACGGCTCAGTTTGAGGAGGCACAGGTAGCTCGACGCCGCATGGCGGCGGAAGAAATGATGAGCGAGCTTGCCTTAGCACTCCCCGCGGACCAGGCGCGCGGCCATCTCGATGCGGTTGACAGCCCGGCCTATCTCGCCACCTTTGACGCCCAGGAGATTGCCGAACACATTCGGCGTATCGGGACGGCCGAGACTATTTCCACCATCTTCCGGCGCAAAGGCGATCATACGGAAATCACCATCATTGCCCGGGATGCCCCGTTTGCACTCTCACGCTTTTGCGGCGTGTTGAGCGCGAATGACGCCAACATCTTCGATGCGCAAATCTTCACGCGCAACGACGGGATGATCATCGACCGCTTCCGCGTCGTGGATTTCATCTCCAAGACTGCCCTGACCGACAACCAGTGCGAGAAGATTCATCAGGAGTTGAACGACGTTTTCGATGGCGCGACCGACATCGAGCACCTCCTCGCCCGACACCGGATGAGGTGGAAACGCCGAAAGACGCCGCTCAGTCCCAATGTTCGAATCGACGTCGAGTTCGAAGAGCACCCCCGGCACACCATCATCGATGTTTACGCACCGGATATGCTGGGCTTTCTCTACCGGATCACCAACACGATGTCCACGCTCGGATTGAATATCTCGTTCGCCAAGATCGCGACGCGCATGGATGGGGTTGTTGATTCCTTCTACGTTCTTGATATGAATGGAAGGAAGCTGACCGACGCCGGGCAACGTCAGTTCCTCAGGACCGAGATCCTGAAGGTCATTGACGAGCTGACGCAGTCGGAACTGGTGATGCACTAGGATTCTGTTCTACGGTTGTTACATGTGCAGCTGCCACGAGCTGGCAGATTGCACCGTCGGCGTTCATCGTCATTCAGAGTACCTATGTCAGACTCCAGACCTATTGGTGTCTTTGATTCCGGCATTGGCGGGCTCACCGTTGTTCGAGCACTCACGCATCATCTGCCGCACGAGAATATTATTTACTTTGGAGATACAGCGCGCGTCCCCTATGGATCCAAATCCCCCCAGGTTGTGCGGGATTACGCTGCCCAGGACACCGACGTGCTGTTGCAGCACAAGGTGAAGATCATCGTTGTCGCCTGTAACACCGTCTCAGCCGTTGCGCTCGATGTCGTGCAGAAACGTTCTCGGGTGCCGGTCGTCGGCGTGATCATTCCGGGCGCAGAGGCTGCAGTGCAAGCAACGAAGAAGAAGCGCGTGGGCGTCATCGGTACTGTTGGGACCATCAAGAGTGACGCCTACGTAAATGCTCTCCGCCAGATCGATCCGAGCGTGCAGGCTTTCAGTCAGGCCTGCCCTCTGTTTGTCCCACTTGCGGAAGAAGGTTGGACAGAGCACAAAGCAACTGAGCTCATCGCCAAGGAATACCTCTTTCCGCTGACACTCGAGAAGATCGACGCACTCATCCTCGGCTGCACGCACTATCCGCTGCTTAGAAACGTCATCGACAACACGCTGCATCATGCCGTCGCCCTCATCGACTCTGGTGAGGCAACCGCTCAGGCCGTCGCGGTGCTGCTGGAGGAACAAGGCATGAAAAACATGAGCAGGCTCAAGCCGAACCTTCAGTTCTACGTCAGCGATGTGCCCCATAAATTCACCGACGTGGGCGAACGGTTCCTGGGGCAAAGATTGGGGAAAGTGCATCGTGTCCCCGCGTTCCCCGCCTAGGGGCAGGATTGCATCACCCGTGACGGCGCATGGTCCCGGGTTGCATCCACCTGTGAGTTTCCGTACATTGCGTTGGGATTTCAGGAGATCTCGCCTATGGCCGTCAAAGAGATTCTTCTTCTGGGCAATTCCATTCTTCGTCAACAATGCTCGCCTGTCAGGTTTCCATTACCAGAGGAAATGCGGTCCGTCATCGCGGATCTGCGCGATACGCTGGCAGAATTCAGGTCGAATCACGGCTTCGGACGCGGCATCGCCGCACCGCAAGTCGGAACGACACAACAAATCATCTACATCGATTTCGAGTATGTGGGAGCATTGATCAACCCAAAGATCGTACGTCGTAGCCGGAAAAAGTTTCGGCTGTGGGATGACTGTTTCTCCTTCCCCGATATTCTTGCGTACGTTCAGCGTAACTATGACATCGAGGTCTCCTTCCAGAACGAGGAGGGGCGACGGACTCACCTCAAAGCCTCCGGCGCGCTGTCTGAACTCCTCCAGCACGAGATCGACCACCTTAGCGGCATCCTGGCCATCGATCGCGCCATCGACTCAAAACACATCATCCTTCGGAGCGAATACGAAAAACTAGCCCACAAACCTCAGATCGCTCTGTAACTTCTGTCACAACCTCGCAGGCGGAAAAGCGCAATTTTGCCAGCGAATCTAGCCCGCAATCAAACACTTACCACCAGCAAGGGAGAAAAACCATGGATCAGCCGGCAGGTTTTGGATCCCAACCGACAGGGCAGCCACCTCAACAGCCTGCGCAACCTCAGCCCGCGGCTGGGCCCAAGCCCGTGCCGCCCGGGTACGAGTTCAGCGCGAACCAGAAGGAAACCATTCGCGTGTTGGCGGGCAAAATGAAGTTCGTAGGCATATTCTATATCGTCGTGGCCGTTCTCTTCGGCTTCGTCGGCCTCCTTGCCCTGTTTTTCTCTCCCTTTGTTGGTATCGTTTACCTCATTGCCATCGTGCCTCAGCTGCTCATCGGTATCTGGACAACAAACGCCGCGACCTCGTTTCGGCAGGTTGTCGATACAAGGGGACACGATATTCCGTACCTAATGAATGCACTTAGCTCGCTTCGGAAACTTTATACCCTCCAGTTTTGGTTGTTAATCTTAGCCCTCGCTGGTCTCGTGCTGGGCATCGCCGTCGGCGTCTTCCTCTGGTTCTCCGGCCTGCTTCCGATTCCCGGCGGACCCACCACGGTCACGATGTCGGCACTGTAACACCTCGGGTGTCGATGGTGAGGAGCTGCTCAGATTCACTTCTAACAAACACAGGAGGTTTCGATGGGAGCAACGCTTCTTGCCGACGCGGAGGTTCAATCCAGACTCAAAGAACTCAACGGCTGGTCCCGGTCGGGCAACGAGATCCTCAAGCTCTTTGAACTCAGCGACTTTGTCCATGCAATGGGTTTTGTGAACTCGGTGGCCCTTCTTGCAGAGCGGCTCAACCACCATCCGGACATCAACATTCGCTGGAACAAGGTCACGCTCACCTCATCAACCCACAGCACCGGCGGGTTGACACAGCGTGACTTTGCACTGGCTAAGCTGATCGACGCGCTATGAGAGAAGAGCGCATTGCCAAGTTCACAGCGCTTCTTGGGCGTAATCTGAACGACCGCCCGCGTGCACAGTCTTTGCTGGAAGAACTCGTCGCGCGTGATCCAGGCTGCGCACCAGCGTAGCGACGGCTTGGTGAGCCATATCAGAAGTCTGGCCAACGCGAGCTCGCGGCATGGAAGTCGCAGCACAACAAGGTGAGCAACATGGACGAAGCGAAATGCAAGACGCGTTCGACGAGATTACTTCCTAGAAACTGAAGATTGCGCGTTTCTTGTTCCGCTTTTCAGAATCCCGCCATTGAACTGAGATTCCCTGCAGCGGGACGTCCCGCTGTAGTCGAGCGGGATAGATTGGAAATTGTAGGTTGATGACCGTAGGATAGCTATCGACTAAGTCTCTCGTTTCTGCGCCAACGGAAACGGCCGCTGTTCGTTGCACCTCAACCGACTTCTTGCTATCTTAGCACCGTTCTTCGTACCACGATTCTCCACTACGCCAGAGTTCTCTTCCATGAAACCTCCTAAGGATCGGGTTCTCGACATATTTCGTGAAACGAAAGCCCTTCTCGAAGGGCATTTTGTCTTGACTTCCGGCCTTCACAGCCCCCAGTATTTTCAGTGCGCCCGGGTCTTGCAGTATCCGAAATATCTTCAACTCTTCGCTGGGGAAATCGCCCGTCACTTCGACAAGGATAATGTGGGGCTGGTTATCTCACCTGCCATTGGCGGCATCGTCGTGGGAACTGAGGTTGGAAGGGTGCTGCAGGTACGTACCATTTTTGCCGAGCGGAAAGAGGGAAAGATGGAGCTCCGGCGTGGGCTTGAGATCCACCCGGGAGAGCGCGTCCTGGCAGTCGAAGATGTTGTGACGACAGGGGGCTCTCTGTATGAGATCATCGACCTCGTGAAGAAGGCGGACGCGAAGCTCGCAGGAGTAGGATACATCGTCGATCGCAGCAATGGCAGGGTCACGTTTGAGCCCAAGCAGTTCTCTATTCTCCAGATGGATGTCGTAACCTACAAACCCGAGCAATGTCCGCTGTGCAAAGATGGATCACTGGCCGTGAAGCCCGGCAGTCGGGGAAACTACTGAGACAACGGCACAGACGGGCTCACGAATGACCACTCGGAGAGTCTCCATATCGCAGCGACTCTGCGCGGGACGATCTCCATACCGTTCCTGAGAAGATGGATGAAGATCCCGAAGCGCGTTGACCACTTCTGCCAAATCTCGTATGCCTCTTTTCAAGATCCTCAAGAGTGAACGGCGGTACGCCGGCAAGGTCTTTAGTCTTGTCATCGACGAGATTGAGTATGCCTCCGGCAATCGCGGCATCCGCGAAGTCGCCGAACATCCCGGCGGCGCCGTCGTCGTTCCGGTCTTCGGCGACGGAAGCATCCTCCTTGTCCGGCAATTCAGATACCCCGTCAAGCATTATGTGTACGAACTCCCCGCAGGGAAGCTCGATCCCGCTGAGGAGCCTCGCCACTGTGCCCAACGCGAGCTCGATGAAGAAACAGGCTACGTCGCCGGATCGTGGAAGAAGCTGGTCGCGATCTACACAACGCCCGGTTTCTGCAGCGAGCAGCTCCATATTTTCCTTGCCTCTGACCTGAAGGAGTCGGGGCACGGCCAGCGGCTCGAGGAGGGCGAGCTTGACTTAACGGTTGAACGGGTCCCATTCCGGCGTGCCGTGGAGATGATAGAACGGGGAGATATCGTCGACAGCAAGACTATCTGCGGGATCCTCCTGGCCGAGCGACAGCTCCAACGAGTGGAGACTTGAACCGTGACTGCTGGAGAGCTGATAAAGAGGAAACGTGACGGTGGTTCGCTGAGGGAGGACGAACTGCGCTGGCTTGTCAACGGCTACGTCCGCGGCTCGATTCCGGACTATCAGATGTCGGCGTTCCTGATGGCCTGCTACTTCCGCGGCATGAACGAAGAGGAAACGCTCACGTTCACCAAGTCCATGTTGTACTCGGGCGACATTGTGGACCTCTCAGAGATCCCCGGCATCAAGGTGGACAAGCACTCGACGGGGGGCGTTGGCGATAAGGTATCGCTGATCCTCGGTCCGGTTGTGGCGGCTTGCGGCGTCCCTGTACCAATGATCACCGGGCGCGGCCTCGGCCACACGGGCGGCACGCTCGACAAGCTGGAATCCATCCCCGGCTTTCGCACTGATCTCACTATTGATGACTACAAGCGCGTCATCAAAGAGATCGGACTTGTCATGGTCGGGCAAACCAATCAGCTTGTTCCTGCGGACAAGAAGATGTATGCGCTGCGCGATGTCACTGCGACCGTCGATTGCGTCCCCCTGATCGCCGGAAGCATCATGAGTAAAAAGCTTGCCGAGGGAATTGATGCTCTTGTGCTGGATGTCAAGACCGGGCGCGGTGCATTTATGCGGACAAGCCAGCAAGCGGTAGAACTCGCACGGACGCTGGTCAAGATCGGAAACGGCTTTGGGAAGGAGACCATCGCCTTCATTACCGACATGGATCAGCCACTCGGCACCACCATCGGCAATTGGCTTGAAGTCGTTGAATCGGTGGAATGCCTGCGCGGGACGCGAGGGCGCGGTGATCATTCTGCAGATCTTATGGCCGTCACGCACGTGCTGGCGGGTGCCATGCTGATGCTCGGTAGGAAGGTGAGGACAATTGCAGAAGGCGTCGAACGCTCAAAGTGCGCGGTCGAGAACGGAACTGCCTACCAGAAGCTCCTCCAGCTTGTGGAGGCACAGGGCGGAAGCCTCTTCGCTGTTGAGAACATCGAGAATTACTCACTTCCCAGGCACACCTTTGAAGTGAAGGCCTCGGAAGGCGGATACGTTGGTGTGATTGATCCGGCGGAAGTGGGACTCGTCAGCATTCGGCTTGGCGGAGGACGTGCCACCATGGACGACGTTATCGACCCCAAGGCTGGAATTGTCCTGCGAAAGAAAGTCGGTGACTCGGTTGAGGCCGGCGATGTGCTCGCTGTTCTCCATACAGATAGGGAAGAGATCATCGAATCCGCCCGCGGGAGGGTACAGCAAGCGTTTGCCATTCACCGGAAGCCCCCGAAGCACCGCCCCCTTATCTTGAGTTATGTCGATCGGGGTGGCGTCAAAACGTGGATGTAGTCGAACAAGGCCCACGCATCTTGAAGGTGCGTGGCACTTCACGCTTGCTACGGCAACCCTCGCCGCAAAACCTCAACCATCGCCTCGTGAATCAGTCCGTTGCTCACCAGCACGCGCTTCGTCGAGATGGTTGACGGATGACCGTGGAAGTCTGTATACGTACCGCCCGCTTCCCGGACGATCACGAATCCCGCAGTTACGTCCCACGGGCTGAGTGACACCTCCCAGAAACCATCAAATCTCCCCGCGGCAACATAGCAGATGTCCAGCGCTGCTGACCCGAGGCGACGAACCGCCTGAGCCTCCATCAGGAAATTGACGAAATGCTGGACCGCATTGTCCGGATTTTCCCGGATTGTGTAGGGGAAGCCGGTCACCAGCATGCTTTCGATAAGCGTGGAGGTGCTCGACACGCGAATCGGCTTCTTGTTCAGGAACGCGCCTTTGCCCTGCTCGGCGGTGAACAGCTCGTTGAGATTCGGATCATAGACGACACCGAGCACGGGCTCCCCCTTCACCTCAAGGCCGATTGAGACACAGAAGATCGGCATCCCATGCATGAAGTTGAGCGTACCATCAAGAGGGTCGATGACCCAACGATAATCCGACTTCTTCTCGTGGCTCCCGGATTCCTCCGCGAGGAAATCGTGGTCCGGATACCGTTTCTTGATTCTCCTGATGATGATCTGCTCAGACTCTCTATCGATTTCGGTTACGAGATTCCGCTCTTGACCGTACTTCTGCTCGATGTGCTGGATCTTTCCGACGCTCTTCTTTAGAAACTCTCCTGCCTCCAGGGCAACTTCGATGGCAAGTTGGATCATCGACCTCTCCTTTCAACCGTTCATGATAAGGAAAAGAGGACACGAACTCCAGCCCGTCGCTCGATTCTCGAAAGGGCCCCATTGCGACGTACACCAAAAATGTTTAAGTTACTCCTCAACACGGGGCACCAGCGAACAACTGTTGCGATGGAAGGGAATTGAGGCAGCAGAGAAGCGCGCGGCCTCAACAAACGCAAAGGTCGTCATCATCGGCGCGGGCAAGGACGGCCTGCTGCTGATTCTTGATACGAAGTGAGAACTTGAGCAATTGCCACCCAGGACCGGTTTGGACGACGTGGTGTCGCACTGGGGTCCGATCAGCAGTGCGTCACTTCGGCGTTGTTCACGCAAGCGATGCTCCCCGGCGAGGGACGAACGCTTACAGCCCACGGAGACGCCATGCCTATTGAGATTCGAGAGGTACAGACGAAGGGGGACCTGAAGCGGTTCATTCGCTTCCCTTTTGATCTGTACCGTAACAGTCCGTACTGGATCCCCCCGTTGATTGCCGACGAACGCCGGACACTCCAGAAGCATACGAACCCGGCATTTCAGCACTGCCGGGCCCGGTACTGGCTGGCGTATCGAGGCAGGGAACTCTGTGGCAGAATCGCTGGCATCATTAATGACGCGTACATCACCGCCTGGAAGAACCGCTACGTGCGATTCGGCTGGATCGATTTCATCGACGACGTAGACGTATCAGCCGCTCTCTTCGACACTGTTCAGTCATGGGCCCGGTCGGAAGATATGACGGCAGTGCATGGCCCGCTCGGCTTCACCGACATGGATCATGAAGGCATGCTCGTCGAGGGGTTCACCGAGCTGGGAACCATCGCAACGATCTACAATCATCCTTACTACCCCGTGCACACGGAGAGGCTTGGGTATCAGAAGGATGTCGATTGGCTTGAGTATGAGGTCTCCGTTCCCTCATCGATCCCTGAGAAGGCACTGAGGATCGCGGAGATCGCTCGGGAACGTCGACACCTTCACGTGCTGGACGCGAAGAAGAGCAAGGACTTTCTCCCGTACGCTCACCAGATCTTCGACATCATTAATACCACATACAAGGACTTCTACGGGTACGTGCCTCTGACTGAACAGCAAATCGATTGGTACATCGAGCAGTACTTCCCCAACGTCGTCCCCGACTACCTCAAGGTCATTCTCGACGAGAAGAACACCGTCGCGGGTTTTGTCGTCGGCATGCCTTCTCTCTCCAGGGCGTTCCAAAAGGCGCGCGGTCGCCTGTTCCCATTCGGATTTGTTCATATTCTGAGGGCACTCCGGAAGCCGCGGTACATCGACTTGTTCCTTGGTGCCATCAGGCCTGATCTGCAAGGCAAGGGGGCCGATGCGTTCCTGATTACCTCCCTCGCCGAATCGTGCCTAAAGAACGGCATCGTGTCTGCTGAGTCGAATCCTGAGCTGGAAGGCAACGTTCTGGTCCAAGGCCACTGGAAACACTTCCAGAGAAGACAGCACAAACGCAGACGCTGCTACATTAAGCACATCTGATCACCTTGCGCGCGAGTGTGCCACGCACCTCCGAGGTGCGTGGCACATAGGTTTGCCCCCTCGTGAACTTTTCCGCACTTCTTTCTGTTCAATAGCAAATCGGTCAGGCTCTCGGAACCGGGTTTGCACAGCTAGGACATGAGGTGAAACTCGGTTCACGAGACCCGCAGCAGGACAGGGTCAAAGCTTGGATTGGACGGGCGGGTCATGGAGCATCGGCAGGGACATTCGCGGATGATGCGGCATTTGGAGAGATCATCCACAGTTTCCGGGTGGTCCGCCGGATATGTTCATCTGCGGAAACGATGCAAACGCGAAGCAGCAGGTGACGGGCATCCTGACGGCATTCGGCTGGTCGACTGTCGACATCGGAGGCATGGAAGGATCGCGCTACCTTGAGCCACTCGCTATGGTGTGGATCACCTACGGGTTCTACACGGACACGTGGGCTCACGCGTTCAAGTTGCTGCGCAAGTAGGGCAATTATTTCAGCTGCATAATATCCGTGCAACCACAACTTGGTCTTCTTAGAAGATTTTCAAGATACTGTTTTGAGGATCAAGGCTATGTCAGAGCTCTGCTCTCAACTCTTCTGAAAATGAATTCGCATCATCAAAGATAAGGAGGGATGACGATGCCACGACGACGGAGCAGGAAGAGCATTCGGTTGAAGAAAAAGAAAGCGGAGCGTTTGGGTCTATCGACGAAAGAAAAGGCGGAAGCATAATGTCGATCAGCGAAATCGTGGAGATACTAAGTCGACCTCTCAAGGACGTACACTACAAGAAAGCAAAGCCTTCGAGCGCCCCATTGGGCTAGCATCTGACCCTCAGTCCGTTTCTAGCTATTCTGCATGTGGCGGAAGTACAGACGAAGTTACGGCCTCCTCAAGAGGACTGCAATCCGCTGACAAGCCTTCCCATCCCCCACACAACTAGCGACATCGCCAAGCCTGGGTACATCGGCTCGACGCCGAGCCAATAGGCGGGAACACCACCCACTCCGGTGAACTGGCCATAGACGAAGCTGCCGGTCGAAACTGACCATCCAAGCAGCATGGACCAGAACGCAAAACGAGGACCGATTCTCAAAGGCTCAAAATAGCTCGCCAGCAGGGGAACAAGAAGCCCCGGTATGATTGTCGTGCCGATCGTGTACCAGATCTTCACGACCGAAGGGACTGTTATGGAGAGAAGAATGGAAAAGAGCGCAGACAGCACAAGGCCTATTTTCGTCCACCGGTTGACCCGCTCCTCGCCCGCCAAACCCGTCAGCACAGGCCTCAGCCGGCCGGCAATGTCTCTTCCAATGGTAGACGCAGAAATGAACATCAGGCTGCTGAGCGTCGACATGATGGTGGCAAGCATCCCGATATAGAACAATCCTTTCGCGACTGTCGGCAGGGTGATCTCAGCGAGCATCGGGTATGCAAAAGCCGGATTTTGAATGTAGGGAACAGCCGCGCGCGCGTAGAGGCCCGCGGCACTCGTCATAGAGTCAAAACAAAACCAAAAAAGGATTGAAACGATAATCCCGCGCTGAGCCGTTGCTCCATCCTTGGCCGCATAGCAGCGCTGGTGAAATGCAGGGTCTACGAGTGTCCACAGTGCGATGAAGAACCACACAGCAACGAACTGCCACGAGTTCCCGCCATGCCACGTCAGATGCAATGACGGTACGTTTGCCCTGATGAAATCGAGCCCGCCGAACTTTGCATACGCAAAGGGTATGATCAGCGCAAATCCGAGGAACATCATAACGAACTCAAAAGCATTGGCCCAGACGTCCGAGCGAAACCCTCCCCAGTACAGATAGCATACAGTCAGGAGTGTTGTCAGCACAATGCTCGTGATGAGATCAATCCCGAAGATCAACTGAACAAGGATCCCGAGCATGAGAACGTACGCCGCCGGCGTCACGAGAATGAAGGTCAATACGCCGCCGAGCAGCGCCGTCCGGCGGTCATACGATGCCTCAAGCTTGTCGGGGATCGTCAGGTGGTATGTCGCGCGTACTCTCTTCGCAAGCAGCAGAGCAAAGACCAGGGCGAAAAGGTAGTACGGTACGCCAAAGACAATCCAGCTTGAGATGCCGTACCGGTAGGAGAACTCGCCCACACCGAGGATGCCGCCGTACCACGTAGAGACCAATGTGGCCACGAACAGAGGCAGCGTCAATGTGCGGCCCGCCAGGAGGAAGTCGTCTGTCCCATCGCGCTTGCAGCGGGCAGCGCGAAATCCAATGATAACGACAGCGGCGAAGTAGGCTAGAATGAGGAGTAAATCAACGAGGCTGAATTGCACCATTCAAGGACACGTCATGGGCGGGCGAAGAGTTTATAGAACAGCAAATGGCCTTTCTTGACCTTGATGTTCACGGGGGTGTTGATGACGACATTGCTGGTGCCTTCCCGGACTCCGAGCTCCAACGCTTCGTTCTCCAGTGCATAACGAAGTCCCTTCGTCGTGATCCCTTCACAGCGGCTGAGGGGAATGAGCGAAACAATGTCGCCGCGCTTCGCATCCACGGTGAGCTCGCGGCCGACATACCTTGTTTGGCCGAGGTCATCAACGATTCGGATCACCGCGTCAGGATAGAACTTCGGCAGGACTCCCAGATTCCCCACGGTATGGTCAAGGCGCTTTCCGGACGCACCAATGACGACGATGTGGTCATACTTCTTTTTGATCGCCCACGAGATTGCCTTCTCGAGGTCAGTCGATTCGTCCCCGTGGTCTTCATAGGTGGGGACCTTTCGGAACTTCACAAGGGCCTCCGCATGGAGAGAATCCATGTCCCCAACGATCGCATCCGGCAGAATCCCGAACTTGAAGGCTATATTGGCACCGCCATCTGCGCAGATCACCACGCTGCACTCTCGGGTGAGGGATTGCAGAAGTTGCTTCTTCGGCGGCTCGCCGTTGGCTATCACGAGAGCTGAACGAGTCATAGCAGAGGGCCGCCGTGGAATTGGCCCGCGGCTGCCACATCATGTTACAAATCAATTCGCAGAGAGGCAAAGACGTTTCGCTCGGCCGCCGGGAAAAACTCGGCACCTTCACCATGCGTTGCATAGTACAGGTTGAGGAGATTGTTCACCTGAACGCGTGCCTCCAGTTGCTTCCCAATCGACCCGATTGGCAGGCGATACCCGCACCAACCAGAGACGACGGTGTACGCATCTACTGTTCTGCTGGGATGCGGCGTGGCCTTGCGCGGATTCTGGAAATTGTCCGTGTAGAATTCTCCGACATGCTGAAGGGCAAGCGAGACCGTAAGTCTATCTGTGCGATAGGTTGCTCGCACGTTCGCCAATGCATCAGGGAAGCCCGCAATGGTATTGCCATTGAGGGATACCGGAGTGGTGCCCCGGTATACCGTATACTGTTCCAACCGGTTCCTGCTGATCGTCGCGTTGGCGTGCACTTCCAGCCCTCCGACAGGCTCGGCCGAAATACTCACCTCGATACCCTGGTGGAGCGTTTTCTCGGCATTGCCCGTCACAGGCTGGCCGAAGCGGTCCAGCTGACCCTTCTTGATGATTTCGTCATTGAACGTCATGGAGTAGAGATTAACTGCGGCCCGTATCTTCTCAGTCGTATAGCCGGCTCCCAGCTCGATGCTGACGAGCGCCTCTGGTCTCACCATCGGGTTGTTGAAATCATACGTGCCGTTGGAATGGCTTTTGAACTGCGGTCCTACCGCTCCCCATGAGGCCGGGGTGCTCGCCTCGGCCGCGTCGTACAGATTCTTGAGCCGCGGCTCACGTGAAGTTCGCGACAGCTGGGTGAAGACGTGGATTCGGTCTGTAAGATTATAGTTGATGCCGATTCGAGGATTCAGGAAATGATATGATACGGAAAAATCCGTACCGACATATTTCTCGTCATACAGTCGGTAGCGGTTGTATACGTACTGCAGGTCAGCTTGCAGTGTGACGTCCGGTCGGAGGCTGTAGAGCTCGTGTGCATAGAGCGATACGATATCCTTGGCTCCTCGATACTCATAGTAGTGATAGTCGGGTGTAATGCCTGCCGGTAGATTCTCTCCCCAGCGGAGCGCGCCCCAGTGGAGCGAACGATGGACCCTGACTTCCGCTCCCACGGTCAGCTCGCCCCCCCTGTGAATCCACGCCGCCCTCGGCAACCACCCGTACTGCGTATTGCTGACAAACGCTCGGATAAGTGCGTTCGGGATGTAGAGATCGTCCGGATCGCCCACAACCGAGAATCCGTTGTCGCGCGTGATGCGATAGTATGAATACGGCGCCCACGATCCATCGTAATCAAAGAATCCGTCGCCCGTGACGAGAAACAGAGCATTATTGAGCGTCATCGAGTTGTTGATTCTCCATTCGTGAAGCAGCTCGTAGTGTGGTTGGTTGAAGTTCTCGATTTCCTCCGGTCGGCTTATTGGGTTTTGCCTTCGTCGCTTCGAATCCGACGAATAGGCATCTTCTTTCGCTATGCCATAGTACGCAAGATGATCGGCAATCGGTCCCCCGTAGAAGTTGCATTGTGTCGTCATCGTCTTGTCGTAACGTACGGCCCCGATGAAGTAGCTTGAGAAGTCCGTCCACGCTTGCTCTCGATACCCGTCGCTGCGGATGCGCGAAAGCCGCCCGTAAAGCTGATACTGCTCTCCAACCAGCCCCGAGTTCACGACAACCGAATACTTCCGCGTATTGTAGCTGCCCCAGCCGGAGTAGAACTCTACACCGGGAGTTTTCGAGAAGCTCGTCGTAATGAGATTGACCGATCCACCGATTGCAGGGGGGCCGTAAAAGGCGCTGCCCGCTCCGCGTTGCACCTGGATATCCTGCAGATTCGCCGCAAGATCAGGAAAGTCCAGCCAGTAGACGTTATGATCCTCCGGATCATTCTGCGGTATACCGTTGATCATCACGGAAATCCTTCGCTGGTCGAATCCGCGGATGTTCAGGTAATTGTACCCGATGCCGTTTCCGTTTTCCGAATAGAACGTCGTCGACGGGAGTTCTGAGAGGAGTTGCGGAATATCCTGAGTCGAGTAACGATCTGCAAGATCACGAGCGCTCAGCGTGGAGAAGGCGACGGGATTGACGCGCTCGCGCGCCCTCATTGCCGACACAACGATGGTTTGGCCGGGAAGCACCGTCGGCTCAAGGCCGACCTCAAGGGAAACAACAGCAGTTGTTGTGACAGAGACAGTGAGAATTTTCGCCGTGTGGCCGATGTAGCTCACCTTTAACTGATACTGGCCTACAGGGATTCCGCGGAGCTGAAAACGACCATCCTTCGTCGTGCTGGTGCCGAGGGGTGTTTCTTGAAGTACAATATTAGCCGCCTCAAGCGGTCGCCCCGTCTGCACGTCGGTGACCCTCCCCTCGATCGATCCTCGCTGCTGGGCAAACAAGGTTACAGAGAAGAGAGACAGAAATAGCATTGTGTGTCTCATAGTGAAGGCCTCCTTAGTCGAAAAAAAAGCCGTTTTCCGATAGGGGGCAGAACCGGAAAACGGCTTCAAGGTAATTCAAGGTTTCCCGTTTTCCTTCGCTGGTATTACCCAGTTCAGGTTCGGAGGGTGTATTCTCAGCCGTCCCATTCCGATGAGTCGGAACGGGATGCACCCCTAACGGAACAAACGCGTTGTCGTGTGGAAAAGAACTGCTTCAATATACAATTACGGCCGCGCTTTGTCAAGTGTGGCGCTTCGCGTTCGCTCCTGGAAAGCGCCGAGTTCTCGGTGGCAAACTGAGGCCCCGTCGCTCGCCTTGCCTGCGATTCATTTTTTGTCTATTTTCTGCAGCATTGGGAATGAAACAGCAACGTCATCCGTTTATACTGTTCCTCTGCTGGTAACATGAGCCTCCGGGTTGAACACGTCGCGTTCGGCTATGCCGACCTCCCTGTTCTGCACGATATCTCTTTCGAGGTCCCTGAGGGAGACTTCCTCAGCCTGCTCGGACCGAACGGCTCGGGAAAAACCACACTCCTCCGTCTGCTCGACCGCATCCTCTTACCACAGCAAGGGACGATCATTCTCAAAGGGCTCCCATTGCATCGGATCAGCCGCCGGGAGATCGCACGCACGATTGCCTACGTCCCTCAGGATACGGCTTGGGTGTTTCCTTTTTCTGTCCTGGAGGTCGTTCTCATGGGACGCTCACCATATGTCGGGCGGTCTGGATTTGAGAGCCAGCAGGATCTCCACATTGCCTGGGAGATGATGCGTTTGACACACATCGAGCATCTCGCGAACAAACCGATCACTGCTCTCTCAGGCGGTGAACGTCAACGGGTGCTCATCGCACGCGCGTTGAGCCAGCAGCCTCAGGTCCTCCTCCTTGATGAACCGAATGCCCACCTTGATATCTCGCACCAACTGGAGATATTCCAGATACTCCGGGAACAGAACAGCCGTAACGGACTTACGATCATCTCTGTATCCCACGATCTCAACCTGGCCGCGGCGTTCAGCAGGCGGATCATGCTTCTCAGACCGTGCGACGACAGCGAAGGAGTCGGGGGGGCCACCATCTTTTCGCTGGGAACACCGGAAGAGGTTCTGACGGAATCAAACATTGAACATGTGTACCGGACACCTGTTCTTGTTGACCGGCACCCTCGGTCGACTTCCCTCCGCATATCCCTCCTGCCATCCCCCCAGACGGCGGGAGAGCATGCAATGAGGCCGCGAACTGAGGCACGATCTCGAGAGTAAGAGCGGCGCTGTTGTCAAAGGAACACTCAGACCATGTCATTTCGGCGACGTCAAGTTCGGGAGAAGGTTCTGCAGGCGTTGTACGCCTATGAGCTTTCTCGTGAACCGGTTGAAATGATCATCGAGAATATCCTGTGCAGCTTGAAGAAAGAGCAGGAGGTCTTTGAGCTTGCCAAGGGTCTTTTGCTGAAGGTCCTTGATGCGCGGGAAGAGCTCGATACGCTCATCAAGAGCCGAGTGGCAAACTGGGAGTTCGGCCGCCTTGCAGTGATTGACAAGATCGTGCTCCGGATGTGCATCTGCGAACTCCTCTATTTTGAAGATATCCCACCGAAAGTGTCCATCAACGAAGCCATAGAGATTGCCCGTCGATTCAGCACGGAGAAAAGCGACAAGTTTGTCAACGGGGTGCTCGACTCGATCCTTGTCGATTTGAAAGCGGCGGGTCGGCTCAAGAAGTCAGGACGCGGACTCCTCGAGACACCGACAAGAAAGAAGAACACCAAGTAGACGGTGTACACACCATGGCTGTTCCATCGCCTTGCTCGCCCGCACTTCAAGCGCATCCATACTCCCGGGGAAAGATTTTCGCGTGGACGCTGTTTGACTTTGCGAACACCGCCTTTTCGGTTATTATTGTCACGGTCATCTACTCCCGGTACTTCACCAATCAGGTTGCCGGCGGCCAGGAGTCGCTTTGGGGACTTGCCGTGAGTTTGTCGATGATCCTCGCGGCTGTGATTGCTCCTCCCCTCGGCGCGGCAGCCGACTATTCCCGTAAGAAGAAGCTCTTTCTCCTGCTCTTTACCCTCGCCAGCGTCTTCAGCACAGGTCTGATGTTTTTTGTCGACGAAGGGATGGTGTTGCTGGGGATCCTCCTGTTCGTGATCGCCAACGTGGGATTCGAGGGGGGTATCGTCTTCTACGATGCTTTTCTCCCGAGCATCACATCCAGGCACTCATATGGAAGAGTGTCAGGGTATGGATTCGCCATGGGCTACCTGGGCGCTCTTGCGATCTTGCTTATCGTGAAGATGATCCTTCCAGAGTCGACGAATCCCGAGTACTTCTGGTTCGTTCGGTTTTCCTTTGTGGTAGCCGCGTCGTTCTTTCTCCTCTTTTCGCTCCCGATGTTCGTCTGGGTTCCCGAGCCCATGCCCACCGAGGCACGACCGCCGCAGATCATCCGGTACGGATATCGTCAGGCAACAGAAACGTTTCGTGCGCTCTTCGTGAAGCGAGAGCATCCTTCCACCGCACGGTTTCTTGTCGCCTTTTTCATCTATAACGATGGGATACTCACCGTTATCGCCTTCGCCGCGCTTTTTGCCGAAAACGTTCTTCACATGAGCTCAACGGAGATCATTGGATTTTTCGCGATTGTGCAGACAAGCGCGGTGCTTGGGTCATTTGGTTTCGGCATCCTGACCGACAAGATTGGCCCCAAGAAGACAATCTCCATCACGCTGCTTATCTGGATTGCCATCACGATCGGTGCGTACTTCGTTGCCTCGGTCGAGGCATTCTACCTCGTCGCGTTCGGCGCCGGCGCAGCCATCGGCTCATCCCAATCGGCCAGCCGTAGCCTTATGGCACTTCTTACGCCGAAAGAACGAGAGGCAGAGTTCTTCGGATTCTATGATGGCCTCTGCGGTAAAGCTTCCGCCGTGATCGGTCCGTCTCTGTACGGCCTCATCGCAGACTTCACAAGCGAGCGATTTGCCGTTCTCTTCATCGGCGCATTTTTCCTCGTTGGCCTCATCGTCCTTCAGGGCGTGATCGAGCCGGAACGAAAACGCCCAGCTGTCGCTCAGAGCTAGTACTCCGTTTCGCATCACTGCAGGTTGGGGCATCATCATTCCACATTCCCGAAGACGCACGCGTGGTGTGATGGGTCTCCACCTGCTTCGGTTTTTCTTATTGCAATTCTTTCCAAATTGGGTTATCATTTTTCCCGGGCAACATCTCCCCCGCGCAGTTGCGAAAGTGAATTCCCAAGAATGGTGAAATGAGAGGTTGCCACGCGCGTCGACTTCTATCGGATTGTTGCCAGCGGCTACGTGAAGTCGAAGAAGATGGTGCTGCTGAAGTAATCTGTGCACGACTCCCGTCGTTATCTGGGCCTACAGCCGGAACTCTTCGGGAGTCCACCAATCCGGGGGCATCTGATCTTACATCAGATGCCCCTTCCTCTGCCTGGGAGTATCGTCTATGATCCGACTACCCCTCCTTCTCACAACGTGCGCCGTCCTGCTTGCGGGATGTTACCCGGAAAAACAGGAAACCACGACCCGCGGCCATCTCACCGTCTATTTGACGGAAT